>JBHADT010000013.1:0-12538 GCA_041855205.1 Bacteroides sp. | reverse complement strand
TGAAATAAATTTATCTGTTTCGACTGTTTATTTCACTTCCACAAACTTGAAGTTTTTGAAGTAGAAATCCGTTCCATAAGCATTGGCGGTTGTGCTGCCGGTATTGATAGAGAGTGTAAGCAGTACATTGCCGTAATCGCCTGCTTTACCTGCGGTGATGGTCTTGCCATCGGTGCTCACCACCTTGGAAAAATCTATCCAATAGGTCAGTGTAACGTATCCGCTTGCCACCTGATCTGCCGTAAATGACGGATAATACATGCGTAGATAGTTCGTGCCGGCTTTTCCGGAAGGATCGGTATTGGTGATACCGAAGTAGGTATTTGTTTTCTCTTCCCCTTTCATCACTTGTATCATAAAACCCTTTTCCGCCTCGCTTGCCTTGGCATCGAACGTCAGCTTGTAGAGCGTCGGCATAATCCGGGAGGCCGTTTCGGCAGACGGACGATAATAGACGGCATTGTTCCACCAACTGCTGGTTTTGCCTGCGGCGTTGGTAGCCGCCAGTTTGAAGTGGATGGCTTTATCGGCATTATCCACCTCGATGATATTTCCCTCTTCCACAGCCACGTTCCATGTACCTTGTGCGGCAGAGGCTTTGGAGTTGGGTGTCAGCATGATGTTCTTTCCGGCAGCCTCACTGATGATTTCCACTGCCGGCACTTCTACTTCATCCACTCTACCGGTTATTTCACTATCACCGTTTTCGTCCCAGTTCTCAATGGCAATGTCACTGACGTGTGCTTCTATGCCGCCTCCTTGGTTAAGGTTGAGCGTAATCTTTTTGATAGTACCGGTGCTGAAGCTGACAGCCTTGGCCGTAGTATATTCGTAATCCTTGTCACCGTCGCTGATAGTCAACAGTCGGCTGCCTTCGGCAATGGTCTGCTCAGGAATCATGCCCCAATACTCTTGTCCTGCACCTATCTTCCAAAGATTGATGTCGATTGCATCTCCTCCGGTGGTGTATACATCGGTGGCTTGCGTCCAAGTCACCATTGGCTTAACGCTTGACATTCTGACTGCCGTTGCTGTGGCAGAGCCGTTCCATACCACTTTGACCAAAGCGAGGCGGTGCTTGAATTTCAACACCACTTGTCCACCGTTTGTGGTTGGAGTGCCGGTGGCAGTAGCAGTCATGAAGTCGCATGCGTTGAATGCCGCTTCGGTGTTCTGATTGGCAGGTACGGATAGCATCACTGTTCCTGAAGTATAAACTGCATCGGCGGGATAATGTGCATAAAACCGTGCACTGTTATTGTCTTTATAATAGAAAGAGCCTCCGTTCAGCGAACCATTGGTTCCTACGGTGTAGGTGGCGTTGCTCATGTCTATGTCAAGTCCCGAAGAGGTAATTCCTATGGCATCCCCCTCGACGAAAGTCGTGGAGTTTCCGTTGGTTATAGTTCGGGTTACTGATTCGTCAATAATCAGTCTCACTTCTTGCCGTTTTCCGTTTGCCGGCTCATCGTTTTCTTTGCTGCAAGAGCTAAAGAGAGCTGCAAAAGCCACTGCCGATAGTAAGTATGTTATTTTCATGTCCTTTCAGGTTTATCTTTATTATCTGTTTCCTAATCGGATGTTCTTGAAATAAGAGGCACTAAGAAACAGCTTCTTTTATTGCACGTAACATTTTGCCCCATCGGCGATGGCCTATAAGGACGCCGTGTGGGGCAAACTATGATAAGTCATAAAGCGTATTATTTCTTTTCAACCAGTGTCACGTTAGTGATGGTATAGGTATAACCATCGTTTGTTTTGGGAGTAAAATATAATAATATGCCATCAGTATAAACTCCTCCGATGGGTTGGGATATGGATAAATCTATCGGAAGTTCTTTGGTAATTTCTGTTGTGCTCACAGGAATATAGTTGGGAGTAAGTACTGTATTTAACTGAAACCAAGTATTATTAGATGATTCAGGTTGCATCACAGCCAATTGCAGATTTCCGGAAGCATCGGAACATTTTACAGTAAATTTGAGAGTGAATTTAGTTATTCCGGAAGCTATTGCCTTTGAACGGAAAACAATAGTTCTATTGTACCACGCAGAAGAAACAGAAGTAGGTGCTTGCATAGTCAGTGTTCCACCTGCTAACGTAATTGCTGCATTAGCTTCAGGGCCGACTTGCACCCATCCCTCTGACATTATATCCTTCAATCCACCAACGCGTGTCCCCAATGTTGCACTTGTAAAATCAGAAGTGGAAATCAATTCCACAGCGGGAACTTCTTCTGTGTTTGCCGTGAAGTCTTCATATACTGTTGCATCTACGGTCCAACCTGCAATATCTACCCCGATATTACTGACGCTCTCCATCGTTGCTCCGGAAGCATTGATGGTTACTTTAAACTTAGACACTTTGTTTTTGGTCAACTCAACTTGCGAATTAGGCTTGAACGTATAAGTTTTGCCACCTACTTGCGTTCTGAACATCTCTGTGCCGTTAGCCAAAGTCTGCGCAGGAATCAATGCCACATAAGTATTGCTGGCTGCATCTATTCGATACATCGGGATGTCTGTTGCCGAACCCGTTGCAGCCGATAGGGAGTTGCCGGCAGCCGTCCAAGTTACGGTAGGCAACACGTTTTTTAATGTGATGGCCGTTGCTGTAGTGCCAATGCTACCTACTATCTGCACCTGTACCATAGCCATCTGATGCTGGAACTGAAGAGAAACGGTGCTTCCAGTAGTTATTTGCTTGGTAGCCGTCATCAGGTCATAGGCTTTGATGCCGGCAGATTGGTCGCCCACGGTCATTGATACCGTACCGGCAGATTCTGACTTATAAGGATAGTAAGCAGTGAAGTCTGTTGCTGTGCCGGAAGTATACGAAAGGGTTGCACCGCCCAGCGTATAGGAGCCGCCGCTCTCGGCCACGGTAAGTTCGGTATTGCTATAAGCGGCTCCTCCCGTGGCATAGATGCCAACCTTGTCGCCAGCCTCGAAAACGGTTGTATAACTACCGCTTGCATAAGTCGTCACTACTCTTGTTTCCACACCGCCGATGACAAAACTAATAGGAGTTCTTCCGTTCTTTTCATCCGATTCTTCTTCTTTACTGCATCCTGAGAGTAATGCAGTTACTGCCAATGCGGCAAATAATAATTGATTCTTCATAATAAAAGTTTTTGTGATTATTAGATACTACTATAAATTATACTATTTTCGTTGTTTCATGAAAGTTATATCGTCTATGTAATACTCTGCCCCCTCTGTTTGTGAGGCAAAAGCAAGGTAGAAGTTGTTCCGGTCGTTTGTATTGGAAGGAGTGATTGCGATGTTTGTGGCATAAATCGTATTCACCGTCTGGGCAAAATCCCAGTCCACTACGTAAGTGACCCATTCGGAGGTAAGTTCGTGCATCCGTGCCGCACAAGCTTTGGAAGTGTCCGCGTCTTTCAGTACGAAGAAGTGGTTGCCTTCCTTATTTATGCGTACATAGGTCTGTAACCGTGCACCCGGCATATTGCTGCGCGCTTTGAATGTAAGTTGATAGTATGCGGCTTCGGCTCCTTTGGAAGTATAGCCAAGGTAGCTTTTATACCACACCGGTTTGTCAGCGAAACTCATGCACCACACGTTTCCCCGTCCCTGCTCGTTAAGCAGGTCGAATGTTCCTTTCCCCGAATTAGCCATGCCATACCATACATATTCGCTTTTGGGTACGGAGACAGTGGAAGCAAGCTGTCCGGCATCCAGTGTCTCAAGTGTGCCTTCCTTCACCAAATTGGGCACTCCCATATCTATATTGTCCGATACGTTATCGTTATCGTCTTGCCAATCTATAATGTAAATGGATGAAGTTTTTATCAGAGAGATTTCCAGCTTATCGGGTTTTACTTTCAGCATCAACTCATACTGCATGTTTTCTTTCAGGTGGACGATGGCCTCCCGTAATGGAATTTCCAACCACCGGGTGTCTCCTCCATTGGTTTCCAATGCCACAGCGATGGTAAGTTTCTTATCTATCTCTCCGGGAAATAGGACGGCTTCTCGTTGCCATGTCTCGGAACTCCTTTTCATTTCCACTTCTTTCTCGGCTGTGAGGTAAGTAAACTTTCCTTTCAGCAGGTCGAACATACCGTCGGTGCATACTCCCCGCAGGCAAACTTTCATCTCTTTCAGGTGGTCTGCGGCAATGCCCGCACTCGGTACCAGTTCCAACGTAATGCGTGACAAGACCGGCTTTAGTTGCAGTTCATGGCTTCTGCTGCCCATACTCAATCCCTCGCCCTCGCGAGAATAGATAAGGGCATCGGCCTTCGTCTGTTTCTGGTCGGAAAGGTTCAATGGTACAACATACTCTTCGACACCGGAACGTGTCTTGGAAAGATTTTGGGAATATGGATAGTAGGCTCTTATGTCTACTTTGCTTCCGTCGGAGGGATAGTACATCGGTTCTTTTGCCGGGATAAGGTAACCGGTAGCCGAGTAATCATCAGCTGTGTACAAGCAGTTGGCATAGCTGTCAGTGACTTCTTCCGTGCCTGCCTTGACCATGAACACACCAAACTTTTCGCCGGCTTTCCACACGGTGCTTTCGGTGGATTCGAATTCATATATACCAGCTTTCAGTACTACGGGTGAAGGTTTTACTTTGTCGTCTTCATGGTCTTTGCAAGATATGAAAACAATATGTAGAACCATCAGAGCCGATAACCAATAACGATAAGTGTTTTTCTTTCTCATGGCATTGATGATGAGATTTGTTTCTTTATTTAGACCACAAATATAGGCTATGAATCTGATATGCAACTGCAAATTCATACATATTGAGTGATATAATCGTACATTTTTCATTTCAACTCTTGCAACCATTGGGGGAGATAGCCTAATCGTTCTTTCAGCTGGGCTTCGTAAAGTGACTCCGGATATACGGGAATACCCGAATGCTCGTTCACCTTTACTTGTTTTAGCTGAAACTCTATTGCCGAGCCTTGGAAACCGATTACTAACGGAAGATGAAAGCGGTTGTTTCTCACCCATAAGTCGAACTTTCCTCCGCTACCTATATTTACATAGTTCCACAACACCAGTTCGCGCAGATGGTTAGGGGCTGCTGCCTGATCGCCTCCGGCATGGTCGGGCAAGAATCCTCCCGAGCAGGCGTCGAGTAAGGTCACGCGCGGTTGTCCGGCATGCGATTCGAAACAACTGTTTGCTGCCGTTTTGTTACGCCATAGCACGGTGCCGATGGCGGTCTTCGACACACCTGTGGAGTGGAACTGTGCCGGAAGATCGGTGATGCCTCCTATGAAAATGCGGGTAGACGCTTCGGAACGGATGGCAGAGTGTCCTCCGTTGCCGGTGATTCGGCAGGCATAGACCGATACGTTTGCACTTCGCTGCACACTCACACCTTCGCTCACATCCGTGAAGCGGCAACAACGTATCCATCCGTTTACCTGACGCAGGAAGTTCAGCATCTTAAAGCCACTGTCGTGCGTGGCATTCTTATGATGTACGAATGTCTCTTTGAAGTTACCCACAAAAGCGAGGTTTTCCACTCCCGAACCTACCCGGCAGGTGTGCTCGTGCAAACTCCACCCCCATCGTGCCTCTATGGGGTATAGTATAGGTTCTTTGAACGTGACTTTGTTTCCCTCGATGCGTTTTACCTGATGGTATTCATTCACTTGCACGCCATTGTTCGTCAGGTCCGTCCAATCAGACTGCACGGTATATAGACCTACTTCACTTGCCACCAATTCGGGGGCATTGTTTTTCAGTTCCAGTATGACACGCTTTCCTATGTACAGTCCGCTTGTGGAACTGACTTCTACCGTGTAAGTGCCTCTGCCGGCATCAGACGTGACGTCTGCCAATTTACGGTCTATGGTCTCTCCGTTTGTTGCTACGTAACGAAAAAGGAACAAAGGCGGACAACTCCACAAAGCGCCTATTGTTTCTGGTTGGTTGGGATATTCCATGAACAGTTCGGTTCCATTGTCCTCGCAGCCATCTCCTCGCAGCACGATGTTGTTTCCCGATATCACAATGGGGCTGTTAGGGGCATCGAGGGGGCGGAGGTCGTAACGTCCGGCGGGCGCATATACAATCCCTTTCCCATTGGCTTGGGCGGCGGCGATGGCCTCTTCAAACGCTTTTCGGTCTGTATGTCCGTCATTGGGTACTGCACCATAATCGCAGACGTTGAACACCGGATAATCTACATTAGGCACACCGTGCTCGCCGAATGCGTATCCTGCGTATGAGAAGTCGGCCAAAGTGGTTTCCTGCCCTTTCTTTTTATTCTCAAGAAACTCTCTCCAGAGATTGGCGGTATTGGAGGGGAGGGGATGTTCTTCCGGCTTTTCTTCCGGTTTCACAGGTGGTTCTTCAGGGTGAAGCGGTTCCTTTACGTCATCCGATTGGCAAGCTGCAAGAAACAAGCATGCACAGAGAAGTAGTGTCTTTCTATATTTCCATGTTTTCATCGCTTTATTCTTTTACGGTTAATTTGATTTGTCTGACTATGCGATCCGAATTCCACAAGTTGGCATTCGTAGCAATGAAAGTTACCACATACTCTCCCGCTTTATTATAGATATGTGTATAGGAGTTGAGAGCGGCTTCGGTCGACTTGATGGGTACTCCCCGGTCGGGTTCTACTTTCCAAGGCTGAATCTTTCCGCTCACCATCCATACAATGACGTCATCGTCTGTATGCTCTTTCTTCTCCTGTGGTTGGAACAGCAGTCCGCCATCACCCACGGAATAGTTGCTTGTCTGTGTCGATTTTTCATATATTACTCTGAAAGCCCAGTCGGTAGAAGGATTACTCCATACCACGGTTTCTTCTTCCACGGTAGTTTTTTTCAGTGAAAGCGGACTGATATCGATACGCGGAGCCGTTACATACTTGCCGTTGCCGGCCGATGTCGGAACATCCGAACGCTTAGGGGCGTTATATTGGAAAGCTACATGGAAAGCTTTGTTCACATAGCCGGATAGGTCTATACCACTGTTAACCTCTTCGGTTGGAGAAGCCACCGTGAGAGGAACGGCCAGTTGGTTGTACTCCTTTCCGGAGATGGGCTGCCAGTCGGCTTTCTGTATTTCACTTAACTCATACTTCCCATTGAAGTTCTCGGACAGGTAAGCGTGAATGATTTCCTTGCCCCGGTACTCTTTGTCCGTATATTGCTGCTTTATTTTACAAGTCATCTGCAATGCGGAAAGTGACACGCTGTCTCGAGACATATTGGCGTAATTATTCCCGTTTTCACCGCTGAAAAAAGTGATGTATTCTGCATTCCCGTCGAAAAGGAAAGTTACTGTTTCGCCTACACGGATATTGCCGGGGTCGTTCTTTGTCTTTACTTCGAATGTCACATTGTCTATGCTGTCTCTGTCACATCCGGTCAGTGTCCATAGGCTCAAACACATGGTTGCGATTATGCCGGTTTGAAGTCTTTTCATATTCATCCTCATTTATAGTTGGTTACCATCCTTCCGTTTGTCCGCAAATCGTATTCACGTTCAATTCTGCCTGTGGGATGGGGAAATAGATGTGTTTATCTGCAAAGTTCACGGCAGGTACTGCCTTGACGCTTTCTATCTCATAGCCTATCTGCTTGTTCTCATTGTTGAGTAGCCGACTTTTCAATATATCAATCTGTTGTTTGAAGTATTCCTTGCCATGACGGCGGAGTTCCATGCGTCGGGGCACTTCGTAGCACAATTCGCGTGTACGTTCTTCGCGAATAAATCGCCGAAACGACTCCTGATTGAAATCTTGCAGGTTTACCAAAGAGGCGCCGGCGCGTTCGCGTACCCGATTAACAGCTTCGATGGCTTCTTGTGTAGGTCCCGACACTTCATTGGAACACTCGGCAATCATCAGCAGTACATCCGCATAGCGCATGATGGGAAAGTTGATGGAAGAATTGTTGCGCGACAAAGGACGTTCCGGAATGTATTTGGCACGCCACTTGGCGCAATTGCCGTCTTCCTGACGCTTTTCCGCATCTGTGCGGGACATTTCTTTCACTATGCCGTCGGTTGTCACATACTTGTAGTCGGCAATGTTCCACCAACGGCGGGCATCTCCTTCTTCATATAGGCGGAACAGATACTTCGTTCCATCGTACAGACCATAAGAGTAGGCATAATCGTCTGATGCCGTCTGTTGTACGACACCGTTGTAAAGGCCCAGCCGACCGGCCTCGTTGCTTTGCCCTTGACCGTTACCGTAAAACTCCACTTCGAACATGCTTTCACGGGCTGTCAGGTCGTACTTGTTGCTGCACATATTGACAAAGAGTGCCCGATAGCCGTTTAAACTTCCTTCTTGTGGATAAAGGCTATGCAAGCCGCTTTGTTTCACTTTCTGCGCATATTTCAGTGCTTTATCCCATGTCCCGGCATAGACAGGATAGCCTGCCTGCCACATATAGGCACGTGCCAGCAACGCCTGTGCGGTAGTGACAGAGATGCGCCCGGGAGCATTCAATTCCCGAACGCTGAGACATCCCGTCTCTGCCTCTTCCAAATCGGTGATGATTTGTTTGTAGATGTCGGCTTGCGAAGACTTCTTCAGGAGTTGTTTGCTGAGGTCGTAGCTGGGCTCAAGACGTAAAGGTACCTCTCCCCAAAAAGCTATCAGATTCATGTAGTAAATAGCGCGCAAGGCTTTTGCTTCTCCCAGAAACATGGCTTTCGAAGCAACTCCGCCGCACTCGGCATCCGAGCGTTGCTGTATGATGGCAATGTAGTCATTAGCACGATTGATTCCTTCGTAAAGGGCTGTCCAAGTAGCATTTAAAGCATTGTCGGTGTTATTATAGTTATAATTGGAAATCTGTATGTAATCTTTCCCATAGGGACGGTTGTATACCATGATGTCGGTTCCGGCATCCAAGTCGCCCCACAAGTTCTGCCCGTAGCAGCCTATGGAGCCTAATACGTCGTAGATACCTGCCAAGCCGGCCATGCAACTCTCTTTATCCTGATAGATTTCATTCTGACTCAGGTAATCGTACACGTCTGTTTCTAAGAAACCGCACGAAGTGCAGGTCAGTGTAAAAGCTAATGTATATATAATCTTTTTCATACTCGTCTTTTATTTAGATACCCAATTTAACACCAAATGTATAGGTTGTGGCACGCGGATATGCGGAATAGTCGAAACCTCTGGTCATGGAGGAGTTTCTGGTGGATACTTCGGGGTCATATCCTGAGTAGGCGGTCCATGTAAACAGATTCTGGGCACTGAAGTAGAATCTTAATGATGCAAGTCAGGTACCTTTCAGTGTCTTGATGGGGAAATTGTAGCCCAACTGCACGTTCTTCAGGCGGAGGAACGAAGCGTCTTCCACGGCACGGTTTGTATGGATGTTGGTCAGCCCGCGGTTCACAGCCCACAGATAATCGGTATAATTTCCTTCGGTATATGTGCCGTTCCCATTGTCTGTGCGGGGTGTCCAGTGGTCTTTTGCTGAAGCCAGTTGGTTGATGTGGCGTTCAGTCAGACTTTCCAATTTCACCCGATTGTAGTTAATCACGTCGTTACCGTATGACCATTGCAGGAAGATACTCAAGTCTAAATTCTTCCATGAGAATGTATTCGTGAAACCGCCGGTATGGATAGGTAAACCGTGACCTATGACCGTACGATCCTCAGGAGTCACTCTTCCGTCACCGTTCAAATCTCTCAGTTTGGGGTCTCCCGGCCGTATGTTGGCACGCTCATTGGTGTTGTTCGGTATCTCCGGTTTCAGTACAAATACGTTGGGAGCCACCTCGTTAAAGTCATCGTACTGGTAGACGCCGTCGTACACATAGCCATACATTTCGGATAGCGGATGTCCTACCTTACAGATATACAAGTTTGGAATGTTTGGGTAGCGTATGCCTGCCATACGGCTCAACTGACCGTCTGACAGAGCGGTAATCTTGTTTTTGTTGAAAGAGATGTTGAAACTGCCGGTCCACTTCAATCCTTTGTTGCGTCCCGGAAGAATGGTGGCATTGAGCGTGACTTCAAGCCCCCGGTTATTGATACTGCCGATGTTCTGCTGCACCTGAGTGAAACCGATGGAAACCGGTACATCTGCGTAGAGCAGCAAATCTTTTGTGTTTTTGTCATACACATCGACGGAACCGCTGATGCGATTGTTGAAAAGGCCAAAGTCGATGCCGACATTGGTTTGGTAAGTAGTTTCCCACTTCAAATCCCTATTGGACATCTGCATCAAATAGATGGCCGGTGTCATGGAATTGCCGAATGTATAATTCTGGTCGCCGGCATAGAGCATGTGTGACGGATAATTGTTTCGGACATTGTTGTTGCCGGTTGCTCCCCATCCGGCTCTTAACTTCAAGCTGGAAAGCCAGATTCCGGCTTTTGCCATAAACGGTTCGTCGGAGATGCGCCATGCGAAAGAAGCGGAAGGGAAATAGCCCCATTTGTGTTTGATGAACTTGGAAGAACCGTCGGCACGCATGGTGGCGGTCAGCAGGTAGCGCGATTTCCAGTCGTAATTGAAGCGGGCGAAGAAAGAGAGCAGATTGTTCTTCACATTGTCCGCTCCTACCTTTTGCGCCGTGCCTGCATCTATGCCCCAAAAGCCGACTTTCTCCCATGGCACCATCACAGATTTGGCTCCCAGATTGGATATTTGCTGGCCGGATAAAGAAGCTCCTATCATACCATTATAATAATGAGCGCTTACCTTCTTCTTATAGGTCAGTGTATATTCGTTCGCCCAACTGTTCCACTCCTTGTAGTTGAATGAGCTGTTGGTACGTGAAGAGGAGTAGGCGGGGTCGCCATAGTAGGTTTTCGAGTTGTAGAAGTCGCGGGTCCGGTCTTCTCTCCATGTATATGAGAATGTCATTTTGAAAAGCAAATCTTTCAGGATGGTGTAGTTTATGTATGAGTTGAAATTCAATTGGCGCTTTCGCAGTTTGACGAATGTGTTTTCAATGGTTTTGAGCGGGTTATAGGGATAGCTGCCCCCGTTATCGTCTATCACATCTTCCAAGTCGTCGGTCGATTTATATTTCACCGGTCGGTAGGCAAGTACCTGATAGAGGAAATATTGCGTGCTTTGTCCTCCGCCCTCGGAAGGAGCCGAACCGGTAGATACATTGTTGGAGAAATTGATATTGGCGCCGAACTTGGTCTTGTCGTTGATTTGCTGATCCAATGTCAGACGTGCCTTGGCACTTTCGTAGCTCGACTTGATGATGGTGCCCTGCTGATTGAAGTAGGAAATGCCGGCACTGTATTTGCTCTTTGCCGAACCTCCGGATAAGGCTATGTGGTGGCTTGTCATCGGCGCATTCTGAAACACTTTGTCCTGCCAGTCGGTGGAGGCACGGTTGTCGTAGTCTTCGATTGTTTGATGGCGACCCAATGACTCGTCGTAGCAGAGATAGGTTTTCTTCATGTCGGCGTCGGACATAATCTCTCTCTGAAGCTCTACGAACTCCCTGCCTTGCAGCAGATTCAGGAACTTCGGACGGGTTTGGTAAGCGAAGTAGCCGTCGTAGGTGATGCGCGGCGCACTTTCCTGTCCTCGTTTGGTGGTGATGATGATAACGCCGTTAGCGCCACGTGCCCCATATATGGCGGTGGCGGAAGCATCTTTCAGAATGTCGATGGACTCGATGTCGTTGGGATTGATGGATGAAGCGTTGGCGTCTTCCGTCGCAAATCCGTCGATGACGTAAAGCGGATTGCCGTCGGCCACATCCGATATGGTGTTGCTGCCTCGAATGACGATGTTTGCTTCCTGCCCCGGCTGTCCGTCGCCCGAGGCGACCTGAACGCCTGCCACCCTTCCTCCTAATGCTTGGTCGAAAGAGAGCACGGAGGCTTTGTTCATCTCCTCCATGTCCACTTTCTCGACGGAGCCGGTGAGGTCGCTCTTCTTCACGGTGGCATAGCCGATGGCAACCACTTCGCCCAAGGCCACGGCATCTTCTTTCAGGACTATTTCGAGCGCGGTGTTGTTGCCCACGGTTACTTCTTGGGTGATGTAGCCGATGAACGAGACGAGCAATACCGTTGTCTTGTCTTTGACCGTAATGGAGAAATTGCCGTCCAAATCGGTTATCGTACCCGTGCCCTTTTCGCCTTTAATGACCACGTTGGCTCCCGGTATGGGAATCTTCGTTTCGTCAACCACCACTCCCGTCACCTTTATTTGTGCAGATAGGCTCAATATCGAACATAAACACAGAAAGACAACTGCAACAGCCCGTCTTCTGTTCATAAATAGATTCTGCCGATTCATGATTCTTGTCGTTATGGATTCTTTTAATGGGTGTAAAATTAATGCTATTGGCAGAAGGTAAGTGTATCAAATAGTACAGATTATAAGTAATTTTGTTTCAAACGCCGATTACGGCCAATCAAAAGGGAGTGTTTCTTGATTGACCGTAGTTCGACAACAAGAGGAGAAGTTTGCGAGATGCCTTCCGAAAGTTGCTGACTCACGCATGAAAACATCTGCTTCTAATGGAAGTGTTCTTCATCGCAAGCGCTGCGTTGTATATCTTGCGCCTTGCGATGTGTATCTTAG
>JBHADT010000012.1:0-27826 GCA_041855205.1 Bacteroides sp. | reverse complement strand
ATATTAGAAATGAAGCAGCCGTAGCTTTTCTTGCTTTGAAGCGATGGGAAGCTTATACATATAATAACGAGGCATATGCTACATTGTACAAACTGTTGAGTGAAGATAGGTCGCTGGAGGAGTATTGCAGAAGGTTGGAACGTTCAACCGGAAACAAGAGGGTAGGCATCATGCTGTTTGTATCTCTGGTAGCGGTTTTGGGAGTAGGCTACTACATATTGTATGTGCGTAAACGTTTGGTGAACCGTTGGAATCTGGAACATGTACTGGAAATTAATAAGCTTGTATTTTCCGCTGCTTCCGCCCATACGTCTCAGCAGACAATTTTCGCTGAGAAAGAAGAATATGCCTTGTTGGATATACCTTCCCGGATAATAGGTGAGGCTTATGATGCTATGGACGAACTCCTACGGTTGGACTCTCTTGGCATGGCAGTTTATAATGAATCGGCTCATCAGCTGGAATATACATTGAACAGTCATAACGATATCTCTTCCCTGCAGGAGAACGGAATCCTTGTTACGCCTGATGCTGTCAGAAAACTAGTAGAAACGGTTTTTGAGAAGGCGGAGCCGGGTGAGGATGAAAAGTGGGCTGCTTTTCCTCTGAAAGTATCGGCTGCGGAAGAGTCGCGTTGCATCGGCGTACTTTTTCTGGAATATAGAGAGGATGTAAACAAGGCAGACAAAGAAGCGAATCAAGTGCTGATTGAGTTGATAACGCGTTATATGACGCTTGTGGTGCTTAATGCCGTTGTGAAATTGGCTAATAAGTATCAGGATATCGAAACTGCACGCGAGGAAGCTCGCCGGGCTTCCCGGGAAGATGATATGCTACATGTACAGAATATGGTACTGGACAACTGCCTTTCCACCATTAAGCACGAAACAGTGTATTATCCCAATAAAATAAAACAACTGATCGACAAGGTTCTGGCAGGCGGAGTTACCGGGGAAGAAGAGAATGAGATGACAAAAAGCATCGAAGAACTGATATCTTACTATAAAGGTGTATTCGGTATACTCAGCAGGTGTGCCTCTCGCCAGTTGGAAGAGGTTACCTTTCGCCGTAGAACGATAGAAGTGGAGGAGTTGCAGGATTGGACTGTGAGCTACTTCAAGAAAGCAGTGAAGCATAGAACCGCAGTGATAAACTTTAGAATAAAGAAAACAAAAGCCAAAATTACGGGTGATGTGGTTCTCTTACGTTTCCTGTTGGAAAACTTGATTGATGAAGCATTGACAGCCGATTTGGATGGGGAAATCCTTTTGGAAGCGCTTCCGGATAAGGAGTATATTCGTTTCTGTTTTACGGATAAGCGACGTGAAAAGACAAGGAAGGAACTCAACGATTTGTTTTATCCCGACTTGCAGCGTATGATTCGCCATGCGGGGAAAGAACAACTGAGCGGTACGGAATACTTGGTTGCCAAGCAAGTGATACGCGAGCACGATGAGTTTGCCGGACTGAGAGGATGCAGAATCAATGCCGAACCGGCTGAAGGAGGTGGATTCTCCGTGTACTTTACGATTCCGGAAAAGTGAACCGGCGGAGAGTGATGAAACGTTCTGGATGTATCGGAGAAAAGGAGATAATTATATGAGACGGGTATCGTCTGTGGAACGATGAACATTGAATTTCATATTTATATATACTTTCACAATGATGAATAAATTTAAGGTAATTATAGTAGAAGATGTAACCTTGGAACTGAAAGGAACTGAAGAGATTTTTCGTCATGAGATACCGGAAGCCGAAATCATAGGCACTGCCATGACGGAGAAAGAGTTGTGGAATTTGCTTGAATCTCACATACCCGATCTGGTCTTACTCGATCTTGGTCTGGGAGGTTCCACCACTATCGGAGTGGATATCTGCCGTAACCTGACAAAACGTTATGAGGGAGTGCATGTCCTGATTTTTACAGGAGAAATATTGAATGAAAAGCTTTGGGTGGAGGTATTGGATGCCGGGGCAGACGGCATCATCCTGAAAACGGGAGAATTATTGACAAAGACAGATGTACACTCGGTGATGGCTGGAAAAAAACTCGTGTTCAACTATCCTATACTGGAGAGGATAGTGGATCGGTTTAAACGTGCCGTCATTAACGATGCCATGCGGAAAGAGGCGGTCATTGATTATGATATAGATGAGTATGACGAACGCTTTCTGCGTCATCTTGCTTTGGGATATACGAAAGAAATGATTGCCGGTCTGAAAGGCATGCCTTTTGGAGTGAAGTCTCTCGAAAAAAGACAGAACGAATTGATAAGTCGTCTTTTTCCTGAAGGAGAACGAATGGGGGTGAATGCTACACGTCTTGTTGTCAGAGCCTTGGAATTACGGGTGCTGGATATAGACAATCTGGAACCGGATGATGAATAACCGGTAATTACATGGAGTTGGACAGATATTCTCCTATCAATGAAACAAACATTCTTTAATTTTCATATACGCCTTCCGCATCCGGCAACCATGTTTTTTCTGTTGACTCTTGCGGTTATCATTCTCTCGTGGATACTCGATGCTTATGGTATGCATGTGCGTCATCCGCAGACGGGAGAAGTTATTTACGTACAAAGTTTGTTGAATCCGGAAAGCGTTCGTTGGTTGTTACGACATGTCATTAGCAATTTCACCGGATTTGCTCCTTTGGGAATGGTGATGGTAACGATGTTTGGCATAGGAGTTGCGCAACATTCCGGTTTTCTCGATGCCTGTATACGTTATGGGGCACGTGGCAAAATGAACCGGAGCATGATTGTAATGGCGGTTATTCTGCTGGGAGTTTTATCCAATGTGGTAGGAGATGCCGGTTATATAGTCTTGATGCCTGTTGCAGCGACGTTGTTTCAGTCCGTGGGTCTTCATCCCGTGGGAGGTATCATTGTTGCTTACGTTTCTGTAGCATGTGGGTACAGTGCCAATTTTTTGCTGAGTACTTTAGACCCCCTGCTTTCCGTAAAGACACTTGAGGCGGTGGATTCGATGAATCTGTCTCAGGGAAATGTAGGTCCCTTTGGGAACTACTATTTTCTGTTGGTATCTGCAGTAATGCTCGTTGTTCTTATCTATTACATAACCCGGCGAAGTCTGCTACCTTCGCTTAAGGTATACGAGGGAGAAATTCGTTTTTCTGGTTATAAGAAACTCTCACGCAAGGAACGCCGGGCTGTATTCAACGCACTTCTATTGGGATTACTTTATATTTTGCTGATTCTGGGAGGTACTTTCTCATCGTGGGGCATTTTGCGCAGTGTAAATGGAGGGCTTGTGAATTCTCCTTTTTTGGAGGGCTTTCTATTCCTTTTTTCTTTGGGTATCGGTCTGATGGGAATGGTGTATGGTTTTGTGTCCGGTAACTATCGTACGGACAGCGATGTAATAGATGGGTTTACACAACCGATGAGGTTGTTGAGTATCTACTTTGTCATAGTATTTTTTGCCGCACAGATGTTTGCATGCTTTGAGTATTCCCAATTGGATAAGTGTATAGCCATTGCTGGGGCTAACATGCTGTCTACCATACAAAACGGTAAGTTGGGAACGTTGATGCTTTTCATTCTGTTCACGGCATTAATCAATATTTTGATGGTTTCTGCCACGGCAAAATGGAATTTCATGGCTTTCATCTTTATTCCGATGTTTGCCGACATGGGAATTTCGCCCGATTGGGTGCAATGCGCTTTTCGGATTGGCGACAGTGCTACAAACGCGCTTACTCCTTTTATGTTTTACCTGCCTTTGGCTTTAGCTTTTATGCGGCAATATGACAAACGGGCGACATATGCGTCTTTGTTATTCTACTCATGGAAGTTCACATTCTATGTTTTTGTGGCATGGAGTATACTGTTTATGTTTTGGTATTTACTTGATTTGCCTTTGGGCTTTTGAGTATGCAGCCGTTGAATTTATTAGCGGAAAATGATAAAAAGAGTATTTGGGGAGAACAATCGAATCTTTTCTTTGTTATATCTTCAATATGACTTAAATACGAATTCTTTAAAATTATGATTATGATTACAACAAAACTGCAACAAGCAATCAATGACCAAATTAATGCCGAAATGTGGTCGGCAAACTTATATCTTGCCATGTCTTTCTATATGGAGAAAGAAGGATATTCAGGAATGTCCCGTTGGTTGAAAAAACAATGGATAGAGGAGAGTGAGCACGCTTATGAGCTGGCTCAATATGTCATTAAGCGCGGTGGTAAGGCTGAAGTAAACAAGGTAGATGTGGTTCCTAATGATTTTGGAACTCCGTTGGAAGTATTTGAGCAAGTGTATAAGCACGAGCGCCACGTGTCCGAATTGATAGATAAGTTGGTAGATGTGGCTGCTGCCGAAAGGGACAAGGCCTCTCAAGATTTCCTTTGGGGATTTGTTCGTGAACAGGTTGAAGAGGAAGCCAGTGCAGCAGCTGTTGTGGATATGCTTAAGAAAGCCGGTCAACAAGGGATACTGTTTGTTGATGCTAAGCTGGGAGAGCGTCAGTAGTCCCGCTATCAATTTCTCATAAAGAGAGTAAGCATATTTCAAATATGTTATAGATAAAAAGACCGACATTTGTCGGTCTTTTTATCTATAACAGCAGTAATGTCTCGTTTCTGCTGTATTTATTGCTGTACAACGGTTTATCTGTAGTTTGTTTCTATCTTAAAACATCCAGCTCTTTGCCTACCTTGATAAACGCCTCGATACAGCGGTCGAGATGCTCTTTCGTATGTCCGGCAGAAATCTGTACGCGGATGCGTGCCTCGCCTTTGGGTACTACCGGGTAATAAAATCCGGTGACGTAAATTCCTTCTTCTTGCATGCGTGCTGCATATGTTTGCGAAAGTTTGGCATCGTACAGCATTACTGCGCAAATAGCACTCTGGGTAGGCTTGATGTCAAAGCCGGCAGCAACCATCTTGTTTCGGAAATAGTTTATATTTTCCATCAGACGGTTGTGCAACTCATTGCTTTCTTTCAGCATTCTGAAAACTTCGATTCCAGCACCTATCACAGCCGGAGCCACTGAATTGGAGAATAGATACGGACGGCTTCGTTGGCGCAGCATATCTATGATCTCCTTGCGTCCAGTGGTGAATCCGCCCATGGCCCCTCCGAAAGCTTTACCCAATGTGCCCGTATAAATGTCTATTCGGTCGTATGTGTCGAAGAGTTCGCTGACACCATGTCCTGTGGCACCCACTACACCTGCAGAGTGAGACTCATCTACCATGACCAGCGCATCGTACTTCTCGGCCAAATCGCATATCTTATCCAATGGAGCTACATTGCCGTCCATTGAGAATACCCCGTCTGTGACGATTATGCGGAAACGTTGTGCTTGTGCTTCCTGAAGACATCTTTCCAGTTCAGCCATGTCGGCGTTGGCATACCGGTAACGTTTTGCTTTGCATAGACGGACACCGTCGATGATAGAAGCATGATTCAATGCATCTGATATGATGGCGTCTTCTTCTGAAAACAAGGGTTCGAATATCCCTCCGTTCGCATCGAAACAAGCGGCATATAATATCGTATCTTCCGTTCGGAAGAAATCGGATATGGCAGCTTCCAGTTCCTTGTGTATGTCTTGTGTTCCGCATATGAAGCGTACGGATGACATCCCATATCCCCGGCGTTCCATCATGCGGGAAGCCGCTTCGACAAGCCGGGGATGATTAGATAACCCCAGATAATTATTGGCGCAGAAGTTCAACACTTCCTTTCCCTTTACGGTGATTGTGGCCTCTTGTGCACTCTCAATAAGTCGTTCTTCTTTATAAAGTCCGTTTTCTTTGATTTCGGTTAATGACCGAATGAGGAATTCTTTCATTTTCCCATACATAATGTAAGTGGTTTTAGTGGGTTTATCCTTATGTCATTTAATAGTACAAAGGACACGATTTAAATTGAAATAAACAATATCAGAATGATACAAGTATGAAAAAAAAGTACGTATATTTGCGCTTACTTGAGGAAGATACCTTAATAAATTGGTTCAATGAAGAGTATTTTGGTAATTGGAGCTACCGGACAGATAGGTTCGGAACTCACAATGGAATTACGTAGGCGTTATGGCAATGAACGGGTAGTGGCTGGATACATCGAAGGTGCGGAGCCGGTCGGCGAACTGAAAGAAACGGGTCCGTGTGCCTTGGCAGATGTGACAAACCGGGAAAATATAGAGGTTGCTGTGCGGGAGCATCGAATAGACACAATCTATAATCTTGCAGCCTTGTTGTCTGTGGTAGCTGAAAGTAAACCCGAACTTGCATGGAGAATAGGCATCGATGGACTATGGAATGTGCTTGAGGTGGCACGTGAAAGAAAGTGTGCCGTGTTTACTCCTAGTTCCATAGGCTCGTTTGGGGTGGATACTCCTCATGTAAGAACTCCTCAGGATACCATTCAACGTCCCCGTACTATGTATGGAGTGACAAAAGTGACTACTGAACTGTTGAGTGATTATTATTATGCAAAATATGGGGTGGATACCCGTTCGGTTCGTTTTCCCGGTATTATCTCTAACGTGACCCCTCCCGGTGGCGGAACCACCGACTATGCAGTGGATATATATTATGCGGCGGTGAAAGGAGAAACATTTTCTTGTCCGTTAAAAGAAGGTACACTGATGGATATGATGTATATGCCCGATGCCTTAGACGCTGCAATTTCACTGATGGAGGCAGATCCTTCCAGATTGAAACATCGCAATGCTTTCAATGTTACCGCAATGAGTTTTGCACCGGAAACAATTTATGCTTCCATACGCAAACATCTACCTGAATTTAAGATGATATATGATGTTGATCCACTGAAGCAGGCAATTGCGGATAGTTGGCCTGACAGTCTGGATGACACTTGTGCTCGCGAGGAGTGGGGATGGTCTCCTCGATTTGATCTGGATGCGATGACTGCGGATATGCTCGAAAAACTTAAAATGAAAATTCGAATATAAAAGTAACTTTAAGCAGTAAATGAAAAGAATTATCACAGGCTTGTGCTTATTCGCTCTTTGTGCTTCCTGTGAGAACAAGAAGACAAGGATAGACCCTTTCGTTTCTATTACGAAAAGTATTGATTCGCTCATAATCAAGAAAGATACGCTGGCTAAAACTTTACTGATGACGGATACGACTCTCGAGGCAGTGAAGGCAGACGGACCATTTGATGATTTTATTTATAATTATGCTTCTGATGAAGAGTTACAGCGTCGGAGAATTAAGTTTCCATTGCCGTATTACAATATAGATACGCCATCCAAGATTGAAAAAGAGAACTGGAAGCATGACTATCTTTTTGCCAATCAAAATAATTATACGTTGCTTTTCGATAAAGAGGATGATTTGGATGTAGTGGGGGATACGGCTCTTAATTCGGTACAAGTCGAATGGTTTTTCCTTAAATCCCGGCTGGCAAAGAAATATTATTTTGAACGTATTAAGGGTCTCTGGATGCTTGAAGCTATCAATCTTAGGGATATGAAAAAAGGAGAAGGAGATGATTTCTTTTCCTTTTATTATCGTTTTGCCACGGATAGTGTGTATCAACGTCAACATATCAGTTCTCCCTTGCAATTTGTCACGATTGATCCGGATGATGAGTTCTCTATTCTGGAAACGACGCTTGATGCGGAACAATGGATGGCCTTTCGCCCTGTACTGCCTGCTGATAAGTTGTCCAATATCAACTATGGGCAAGAGAATAAAGATGATTCGCAGATGAAAATACTGAAAGTGAACGGAGTTGGGAATGGATATTCAACTATCTTCTACTTTCGTAAAAAGGGAATACGCTGGGAGTTATACAAATATGAGGATAGCAGTATATAGCACGTGGAGAACTGTTATGAAGAAGAAAATACCAAATACATTCGGACTGGACGTCAGCGCTTGTGAATTGCTGGAGTATAGTTCAACAGAAGAACTGGAGAAGTTGATAGCGGAAGGACGCCTCACTTCTCCTTATTTGCATGTGGGAAGCGGAAGTAATCTGTTATTTATAGGTGATTACGAGGGGGTTATTTTACATTCTCGCATTCTCGGAGTAGAAATTATGGCAGAGGATGCTTCTTCGGTAGAACTTCGGGTGGGAGCCGGCATGTTGTGGGATGATTTCGTGGCATATTGTGTGGAGCGTAGGTGGTATGGCGTTGAGAACCTCTCCCTGATACCGGGTGAAGTGGGGGCCGCTGCTGTTCAGAATATCGGAGCCTATGGGGTTGAGATAAAAGACGTGCTTTTGCGAGTAGAAACTGTAGATTCTGGTGGATGTTCTCGTACGTATTCGGTGGAAGAATGCGGTTATGCTTATAGAGAAAGCATATTCAAAAAGCCGGAAATGAAACATGTGTTTGTTACTTATGTACATTTTCGTTTGAGCAAAGAGGAACGTTACACGCTGGACTATGGAACGGTACGAAGAGAGTTGGAACAATATGGTGATTTTGATATAACTAAGGTAAGAGAGACTATAATCCGCATTCGTCGAAGCAAGTTGCCCGATCCTGAAGAATTGGGTAATGCCGGGAGTTTCTTTATGAATCCGATGGTTGAACGAGAGTGCTTCGAGTTACTGAAGAAAGATTATCCGCAGATGCCTTTTTATGATTCGGGAGGTGAACTGGTGAAGATTCCAGCCGGTTGGTTGATAGAGCAATGTGGCTGGAAAGGCAGAGTGATGGGAAGAGCTGCCGTACATGATAAACAGGCACTGGTATTGGTGAATCTGGGTGGAGCCACGGGAAAGGAGATCGTTGCACTATCGGATGCGGTGAGAGAAGCTGTACATGAAAAGTTTGGAATCGAAATATTTCCAGAAGTGAATTTTATTGCTTCTGTTGAGAATAACTGAGGAGTATTTACATGAAGTTGACTGTATTGGGGAGTGGAACCTCTACAGGGGTTCCGGAGATTGGTTGTCGGTGCCATGTTTGTACTTCGGTTGATATGAGAGACAAGAGATTACGGGCTTCTTCGCTCTTGGAAACGGACGAAGGAACCACCATACTGCTTGACTGTAGTCCGGATCTCCGCAAACAGATATTGCGGGCGGAATTCTTTAAACCGATAGATGGAGTGCTTATCACACATGAACATTATGATCATGTAGGAGGTTTAGATGATTTGCGTCCGTTCTGCCGGTTTGGTGAAGTGCCGTTATTTCTGGATTCGTACACTGCTTCTCAGTTGCGCATGCGCATGCCTTATTGCTTTTCGACAAAAAAATACCCGGGTGTGCCGCAAATTTCTTTGTGTGAGGTGGAGGCTGGGCAGGTTTTCTATATTAAAAATACAGAAATACTTCCTTTGCGTGTGATGCATGGAAGGTTACCTATTTTAGGATATAGAATAGGAAAACGAATGGCATATATCACAGATATGGCAGCAATGCCAGAGGCCTCCTATAATCAATTGAGAGACTTGGATGTGTTGATGATTAACGCTTTGCGTGTTGAACCTCATATTACACATCAGAGCATCTCCGAAGCATTACGCGCAGCTATTCGTATAGGTGCTCGCAAAACGTATTTTATTCACATGAGCCATCATGCCGGCTTGCATGTAGAACTTGAAAACAGCTTGCCTGACAACGTGCATCTGACTTTTGACGGAATGTCGATTATTTTTTGAACATTCCTATTCATAATTGATAATACAGGAAATAAAAAGAACTGAAATTGGCAGTATCTTGGATGATGAAAAGAAGGATGATATATTTATTTATTCCTTATTAACCCTCACTCAAGTACAAATAATTCCTCACTTTACTTGTAGAAATAATAGAATATCAAGGGGTTAATCATACCTTTGATTCATAGGATTATTCTTTGAGTTTATATCGAACTCATATTAAAATGTGGCTAAAGCGTTTTTATTCCATTATTTTACCACATATTCATCTGCCTTTCTAAATTAACATTCATTAACTCTTCTTCCGTAATTCTTTTTAATGTCTTTTGTGTATTATCTAATAAACATTGGACAATTAACTTTAAAGACTAATATTATGGAAAAAGATTCCCCTTTTTCATCCATTGGCAGAAGGTGTCTTCTAACCTTATTGTACATATTTGTCACAGCTCTTGTGTATGCACAGCAGCAAAAAATATCAGTTAGTATCAAGGAACTTCCTCTTAAAGAAGCTATCAGTCAGATAGCAGAGAAGAGTTCAATGCATGTAGCCTATAGCAAAGAGTTTGTAGATACAAGTATAAAGGTGTCATTGGAGATGAAAGACGCAGATTTAAACAAAGTGTTAACTCTTTTGCTAAAAGGAACTAACATTGGGTTCCGTTTTCTCGATGACAGTATTTTGTTTTTTAATAAAGAATATCAAAATAAAAGTACGTCCGAACCTGTCGTTTCACAAGGAGAGAAGAGAGAATTGTATGTAAAAGGTAAAGTTACTGACGGGAATGCGGAACCGATAATCGGAGCCACTGTATCCATAAAAGGAACAACTACAGGTACAATAACAGATGTCAACGGTTATTATTCTATTAAGGTACCCTATGGAAGTACACTTCGATACTCATACGTTGGCTACCGTGAAGAAAATATCATAGTGAAAGAAACTGTGGTAAACGTGGTGATGAAAGAGAATGCTGTTAGCCTGGAGGATGTAGTAGTTGTAGGTTATGGTGTGCAGAAGAAGGTGAATGTAACAGGTGCTGTATTCATGGTCAAAGCAGAGGCTATCGAGAACAGACCTATTGCTAATGTAACTACAGGTCTGCAAGGATTGTTGCCTGGGGTTAGCATCATTTCCTCTTCGGGACAGCCGGGCGCTGTGCCCAGTATCAACATTCGTGGAACGGGAACCATCAACAGTAGTACTGCTCCTCTGATTTTGATTGATGGAGTAGCCGGGGGAGACATTAATTTATTAAATCCTTCAGACATTGAAAGCGTATCAGTGTTGAAAGATGCCGCCTCTTCGGCTATTTATGGGGCACGTGCTGCTAACGGCGTTATTCTTGTAACCACTAAAAAAGGGGAAAAGAAAGAACGGATTGTATTTCAGTATAATGGATATGCCGGATTTCAAACTCCCACAGCATTACCGGAGCTTGTAAATGGAAGGGAATACATGGAATTATCTAACGAAGCCATGAGCGCTGCCGGATTTTCCAAGCCCTACACACAAGAAGCTTTCGATAAATATGATTCGGGGCTGTACACCAACGAATATTCCAATACTGACTGGATTGACGAAATATACAAAAAAGGAGCTTTTCAGACAGGTCATAATGTCAGTGCGCGAGGCGGAAGCGAGAAAACCGGATTTTTCATGTCATATGGTTTCTTGGATCAGGATGGACTGATTGTAGGTGACGGATATAGTTCCAAAAGGCATAATGCGCGTATCAGCGTAAATACGGAGGTGTACGATCGTTTGAAACTGAACGGACAGATGAGTTATGTAGATTTCTACAAAAAGGACTTAGGGTATAGCGGTACATCGGGTGTCTTTCGTTTGTCTCAACGTATGTCTCCGTTACTTCCTGTTAAGTGGCAAGTTCCTGACGAGAACGGTCGGATGATAGATAGTGAAAACTGGTCGTACGGTTCGGTACGAAACCCCTTGCAGGTGGCCTATGAGTCAGGAATGGAAGAGCGAAAGACTCGTGTCTTCAATGGTGTCTTCAATGCGGATTTAAAAATTATAGATGGGCTGAATGCTGGTATGCAGTACTCTGCGAATGTATACACCCGTCAGGTAGATGAATTTAATCCCAAAATGTTGTCTTATTATTCGGACGGTAGTCCATTGAAGGCAAATGAAGATGCCAAAGACCACATCTCACAAAACCATCTCGACGTTCTGACCCAAACGCTGCAATTTACCCTGAACTTTAATAGAACCATAGAACGTCACGAATTAGGAACGTTGTTGGGATTTTCGCAAGAGTGGGAAAATAGGAGTACCTTGGAGGCTACTCGCGACAATGTCATGGTCAAGGATATCCATGTTATCAGTGCCGGAATGATTAATTTCATGAATAGCGGCACAAAAGACGAGTGGGCTTTACGGTCCTACTTTGGTCGTATCAATTATGCTTTTGATGGTAAGTACTTGTTTGAAGCTAATCTGCGCGCTGACGGAACCTCGAGGTTTGCCAAAGGTAACCGCTGGGGGTATTTTCCATCGTTTTCGGCTGGATGGAATTTTTCACGTGAGAAAATCATGGAATTTGCGTCTTCGGTATTGAGTGCAGGTAAACTGCGGATCTCCTGGGGAGAGTTGGGAAACCAAAATATTCCCGGTAACTACTATCCTTATTTGTCACCTATCATTACCGAGAAATCCTATCCCATAGGAGCTTCTAATACACCTGTTATGGGACTTTGGCAAAACAAAATCGGCAATCCTGATATTAAATGGGAAACGATCCGTATGCTTAATTTCGGAGTAGACCTTAGTTTCATGAACAATAGACTGAATGTAAACTTTGATTGGTATAAGAAAGAGAATATTGATGCATTGGTGCGTCCTGATGTTCCGGCCATTGTCGGGGTTTCCAGTAGTAATGTAGGCTATGTAAATCTTGGTAAGATTGATGTGAAAGGGTGGGAACTCAATCTTTCATGGCGTGATAAGATTGGAAACGTAAATTACAATTTTGAGTTCAACCTGTCGGATGCCCGTAATAAGATTACCGATTTGGGCGGGACTCCGGAGTCTCTGACCAGTACGGTTTCGGGCTCCTATCGCCGTGTAGGTGATCCGATAGGCGCTTTCTATGGTTATCTTACTGATGGATTAGCACAAGTGTATGATTTTGAATCGGTCAATACAACTACAGGTAAGTATCAGAAGCCAAAGTTTCCTCTTGTTGCATCACAAAAAGGCATTGTACAGCCGGGAGATATTAAGTATCGGGATATCAGTGGTCCTGACAGTACTCCCGATGGAGTAATTGATGACTATGACAAGGTGGTGTTTGGTGAGAAAGAGCCTCATTACACTTATGCAATCAAGGGTGGTTTGGCATGGAAAGGCATAGATTTCAGCTTTTATTTGCAAGGTGTAGGCAAGGTTGCCGGTTACCTTGAGGATGAGGCCCGGCATGCATTTATCAATGATTATTCGATTCCTAAAAAAGAACATCTTGACAGATGGACGCCTATGAATCCCGATGCCTCTTATCCCAGACTTTATCAGTCGCAGGAGCATAACAGATTATTCAGTGACTACTGGAAAGAAGATGCATCATACTTGCGTCTGAAGAACATACAGATAGGTTATCGTTTTCCTACCCGGATTGTGTCATCTTTTGGCATTAATAGTCTTAGAATATATGCTTCGGCAGATAACTTGTTTACCAGAACCAATTATTTCGGTGCTTATGACCCTGAAGTGAGAACTACCAGCGGAGATGTTTATCCACAAGTAAAAACTTATGTGTTTGGACTATCAATAGCATTCTAACCTATTAAATGACTACGAAAATGAAATACTCAAAATATTTTTTAATCATTGCTTTATTTGGTATAGCTACCTCATGTAGTGATTTTCTGGATAAAACGAATCCTAACGAGCCGGATAATGTAACATTCTGGGTTAATGAAGAGCAGCTTAAAAATGCTTTGCCACCTTGTTATGAGGCTTTACAGAAAGACTATATTGTAAACTGGAGTGAATCGACAGCTGAAACTGTTATGTGGGGGAATATTACGAGTGGACTAAGTAAGGTTTCGGGAGGTAAGCACTCTTATACAGATGGATTTCCTTTTACTACATATTGGACCGGAGCGTATAGCTATATCTATCGCTGCAATAATTTTCTGGACAACTATAATAAAGCTCAGGTAGCGCAAAGTAAGAAAGATGTTTATGCTGCAGAAGTAAAAACCATCCGGGCGCTGATGTACTTTTATCTCACAACTTTTTGGGGTGACGTGCCTTGGGTAGGAGAGGTTATCCAACCCGAAGATGCATATATCGAACGTACTCCCAGAGAAAAGGTCATTGATCGGCTTATCGAAGATTTGAAATGGGCGGCGGAACGCATGCCTGAAGAAAAGTATATAGGCGATAAGCTGGGAAGGATTAACCGCTGGGGAGCTTTAGCCATATTGGCACGTATCGCCTTACAAAACGAAAGATGGGAGTTGGCTGCAAAAACGAGTGAATATATTATAGAAAACAGTCCTTATGGTCTTTATGAATACGAAAAGCTATTTCATCACGAAGGTGATGTCGAGAATAATCCAATGAATGTCGAAGCGATCGTATATAGCCTTTTTGTTCCCGAGATTCGTACACAAAGCCTACCCAATGAAACTTGTAGTCCGACAGACTATATACGTCTCAATCCAACGAAGTCATTAATCGATGCTTATCTATGTACAGACGGTAAACCTGCAAAAAACGGATTGGAATATTATAAAAAGACAGGTGTGCAAACCTCCCCATTATATAAGTTTCCGGAAGAGCATTATGCTGATTATTTCCAGAACAGAGATCCCAGGATGAAAATGACTTTGTATGCTCCGGGCGACAAGTGGCCGGGAGGCGATGACGGTGATCCTGATGTGGATAAGGTCAACGAGGTGTTTAACCTACCTCGCTTTGCTTCGTTGCAAGGCAATAATCGTGTGGGAGCAAATAGCCGCACAGGTTTTTATCTGAAAAAATATAATGACATAGATTTGGCTGGCTCAAGTGTAGGCGGGCATGGTAATCTCAATATCATTCGCTTTGCCGAAATCTTGCTGATTTATGCGGAAGCCACCTTTGAATTACAAGGAAAGAAATTGACACAAACACAGATAGATTACTCCATAAACCGGCTTAGAGATCGTGTGAATATGCATCGTATGAACCTTGACGAACTTAGTGCATGGGGGATGGATCTCGAGACGGAATTGAGAAGAGAACGCCGTATTGAGTTGGCAGGTGAAGGTACAAGATACGCCGATGTTATGCGCTGGCGTGAAGGCGAGCTTCGTTTCGGACGTGCCATCACCGGTCCCAGTCTGAAAGTTTGTATGAACGACATGGGTGCTAATCCATATCCCGATACCGGGGTAGACGAGTTTGGCGATGTTGTCTATGAAAAGTCTATTGCAGAAGGTGGGGCGCGCTATTTTGACGCATCGAAACATTATTTGTGGCCAGTGCCTAATCCCGAACGTCAGAAAAATCCTTTGTTGGGGCAAAACCCAGGGTGGGAAAAGTAACGATTAAAGAATATAGACCTATGTGTTCAATTAAAAAATATTTATTGTTTATTTTATGCCTGACTTCGGGTATTGTCTGTGCACAAGATGCTTTACGGGTACGGGTAATGACGTATAATTTGAGATTTGGCGAACTGGCATCTTTGGAAGAACTTGCTCATCATATTAAAGCTTTCAACCCCGATTTTGTAGCGCTTCAAGAGGTGGATTGCAAAACAGAGCGTGAGCGTGCCCCGCATCAGAAAGGGAAGGATTTTATATCCGAACTTGCTTATTATACGGGAATGTTCGGGCTTTACGGAAAAACGATAGATTATTCTACCGGTTACTACGGTATTGGGATGTTATGTAAATATCCATATATTTCTGTTCAAAAGACAATGCTGCCCCATCCGGTCAAAGAGCATGAGAGACGGGCTATGCTGGAGGGACTATTTGAGATGGGTAATGATACCATCGTTTTCATCTCTACGCATCTGGACGTAAACTCTCAAGAAACGCGGGCGGAGCAAATAAAATTTATTACCAGTCATTTTAAAGATTATAAATACCCTGTAATTCTGGGAGGTGATTTCAATGCGCGCCATTACTCTGAGACAATACGTGGCATGGATAGTTGGTTTGCTGCAAGTAACGATGATTTTGGAATGCCGGCATGGAAGCCTGTAATTAAAATAGATTACTTGTTTGCCTATCCGCAGAAAGGATGGCGTGTGATCAGCACACAAACTGTTCAGTCGCTTTTGTCAGACCATTTACCGATTATTACTGAACTGGAATATGTGAGAGAATCATCGAAAAAAGAAAATTAATACCCGGTCCGGCATAAGATTGTTCAATACGTTTGATAATGTTTACTTGTTCTTTTAAGATATTTATAATCAGTTTATTAAGGGTTGACGAGAAAGCGCTCTGTAATACACCCGTGTGGTTCGAGTACCATACCTGTACGATTCGAGTACCGTACTTGTGCTGTTCTTCGACACTACAGGCATATTCAGTTATAGTCTGCAACGGATAGATTTTTCGAACTGATATATTAAAAACTCATTTATGATATTCTGATTTTTATGACACATACGATGATTAAATACATATTGATTTCAACAACGTTTCTTATAGCCTCATGCCACAAGCCCGAGACGGATATTATCACTCCCGCCAAGCAGGTGATAGAACGTCAGGTTGGAGAAAGAGCAGAGACTATTCATTTTGAATATATCGAACCATCCGGAGGTAAGGATATATTCGAGGTGATAGCAAGCAATGGACGGCTTACCTTAAGAGGAAGCAGTTCCGTGGCTATTTGTTATGCTTTTCATATTTACATGAAAGAAGCTTGTATGAGTATGAAAACATGGAGCGGCGAGCATATAACTTCAATGAAGCAATGGCCCGATTATGAATTGTATGAGCAGATCTCCCCTTATGAGTTGCGTTACTTTCTTAATGTTTGCACATTCGGCTACACTACCCCTTATTGGGACTGGGAACATTGGGAAAAAGAAATTGATAGGATGGCCCTCTATGGTGTAAATATGCCCTTGGCAACAGTGGCCAGTGAAGCTATTGCAGAACGGGTATGGCTTCGCATGGGATTGACAAAAGAAGAAATCCGTGATTTTTTCACAGCCCCTGCACACCTTCCCTGGCATCGTATGGGGAATCTCTGTAAATGGGACGGTTCTTTGTCTGATGCTTGGCAACATAAACAAATCGTTTTGCAACACAAAATCCTGACACGTATGCGCGAATTGGGTATGCATCCCATAGCGCCTGCATTTGCCGGTTTTGTGCCGGAAGCATTCGTACAGAAACATCCCGGCACAAAATTCCGGCATATGCGGTGGGGTGGTTTCGATGAGAAATACAATGCCTATGTGCTGCCACCGGATTCACCTTTCTTTGAAGAAATAGGCAAACTTTTTGTCGAGGAATGGGAAAAAGAGTTTGGAGAAAATACTTTTTATTTGTCGGATAGTTTTAACGAGATGGAACTACCGATAGAGAAGGAAGATAAAGAAGCAAAATATAAGTTATTGGCCGAGTATGGAGAAACGATTTATAAATCAATTGCAGCCGGGAACCCTGACGCCGTTTGGGTTACACAGGGATGGACATTTGGGTATCAACATTCTTTTTGGGATAAAGAATCGCTTAAAGCCTTGTTGAGCAATGTACCTGATGATAAAATGATCATCATTGATTTGGGTAATGATTATCCCAAATGGGTATGGAACACCGAGCAGACATGGAAAGTACATGATGGATTTTACGGGAAGAAATGGATATTCAGCTACGTTCCTAATTTTGGAGGTAAAAATACGATGACAGGAGACCTGACAATGTATGCAAGTTCTTCGGTCAATGCGTTACATGCCTCTAATAAAGGTAACCTGATTGGGTTTGGCTCTGCTCCCGAAGGGCTTGAAAACAATGAGGTTGTTTACGAATTATTAGCTGATATGGGATGGACATCAGACCGTATTGACTTGGACGATTGGATGAAGATATATTGCGAAGCTCGCTACGGTGGATATCCCGATGCCATGAAGGAAGCTTGGAGACTTTTCCGGAAAACAGTATATGGTTCGCTCTATTCATATCCCCGTTTCACTTGGCAAACCGTAACACCGGATCAACGGCGGATTAGTAAAATCGACCTTAGCGACGATTACCTGCAAGCTATACTTCTGTATGCTAGTTGCGCTGATGAGCTGAAAAGCTCTGAATTATACAGGAACGACCTCATTGAGTTTGTTTCGTATTACGTAGCAGCTAAAGCTGAGTTCTTTTATAAGCAGGCTCTGAAAGCTGATTCGGAAAATCGTGTTCTCGCTGCGCGACGCAATCTGCAGCAAACGGTTGATTTGTTGATTGATGTCGACAGATTATTGCTCTCTCATCCTTTATATCGATTAGAAGAATGGGTGAAACTTGCACGCAATAGTGGGACAACCCTGTCGGAAAAAGATGCTTATGAGGCAAATGCCAAACGCTTGATTACAAGTTGGGGTGGCGTTCAGGAGGATTATGCTGCTCGTTTCTGGAGCGGACTGATTAAAGATTACTATATTCCCCGTATACAACTCTATTTCACAAAAGATCGGAATAAAATTCAAGAGTGGGAGGAACACTGGATTACAACTCCCTGGAGCAACAGCACAATTTCGTTTGATGATCCGGTTGAGGCAGCATTGAATTTAATAGAGAAAACAAGTAAATTATAGTTTCTTATGAGAAAGATTGTATTGGCATTCGACTCATTTAAAGGTTCGGTCAGTTCTTTCGAGATAGCGAAAGCTGCTGAAAAAGCTATCCGGAAAGAGTTACCCGATTGTCTGATTATACGTTTTCCCATAGCCGATGGTGGCGAGGGAACCACAGAAGTTTTATGTTCAGCTCTTAATGCTCAAACGGTATCATGTTGGGCGCACGATCCGTTAATGAAGCCGATAAAGGTATCTTATGGTATCGCGGATAATGGCGAGATGGCCATTATTGAGATGGCTTCAGCCTGCGGTCTTCCATTGATAGGTTTGAGCCAAAGAAATCCGATGAAGACTACGACTTATGGAGTTGGAGAAATGGTTTCTGATGCGTTGACACGCGGGTGCCGGAAATTCATTATTGGAATCGGAGGAAGTGCTACGAACGATGCTGGAATAGGTATGCTAAAGGCATTAGGTGCACGTTTTTTAGATAGAGAGGACAGTGAGTTGGAACCTGTTGGTGAAAATCTGATAAAGGTTCATCAAATAGATCTTTCCCGGTTAAACCCGGCGTTGAAAGAGAGTGATTTTACGATTGCCTGTGATGTTAGTAATCCGTTCTTTGGAAAAGAGGGCGCGGCATATGTATATGCTCCTCAAAAAGGGGCAAACAGGTTGCAAGTGATAGAGTTGGATAATGGATTACGGCATTATGCACAGATTATAAATGAATATACACATATGGATGTATCGCAACTTTCGGGTGCAGGGGCAGCCGGGGGGATGGGAGGCGGCTTACTTCCGTTTTTGAATGCAAGATTGCAATCCGGTATAGAAGTTATACTGAAAACACTTCGTTTTGAAGAAACTGTCCGGCAGGCAGACCTGATACTGACAGGAGAGGGGAAACTGGATCGTCAGACTTGTATGGGAAAGGCATTAGACGGAATCTTACGTGTAGCTGACAGTTATCAGGTTCCCGTGATCGCATTGGCTGGAGCGGTTGAGGAGACCGAAGCATTCAATATGATGGGATTTACTGCCGTATTGCCTATTCAGCCTTTCCCCGTAACGCTTGAAGAAGCGATGCAACCGGAGTTTACGAAAGAGAATATAGAAAGAACGGTGCGGCAAGTTGTGAGAATCATCAAACAATTCAGTAATTAATATTCAATGACAGCGATAGGCGCATTAATCGGACTTTTACTGTCTATACTGTTAATCATAAGAAATTTTTCTCCTGCATATAGCCTGATTATTGGAGCGATATTTGGAGGGCTGTTGGGAGGACTATCTTTAGATGAGACTGTTATGGCGATGACCGAAGGGGTGAAAGAAGTAACTCCGGCTGTATTGCGGATTCTAACAGCCGGGATTTTATCGGGCATATTGATACAAACCGGAGCAACCACTGTAATATCCAATGCAGTTATATATAAAATGGGTGAAAAACGGATATTGATGGCGTTGGCACTTGCAACAATGTTACTTTGTGCTGTAGGTGTATTTATTGATGTAGCCGTGATAACTGTTGCACCAGTGGCTCTTTCGATAGGCAAGCGTCTAAACCTGTCTCCCTCCGTACTACTTATTGCTATGATAGGAGGGGGTAAGTGCGGCAATATCATATCGCCTAACCCAAATACGATTATAGTAGCCGAGAATTTTAACGCAGCTCTATCGTCTGTAATGTTTGCCAATCTTTTACCGGCAGTGATGGGATTGTTTTTTACTGTTTCAGTTATTGTTCGTCTAATGCCCCCAACGCTAAGAAACAAAAAAGTGATAATACAAACAGAGAATAAGGAGGAAGAGAAAAATTTACCGTCGCTAAGAGCCAGTCTGATAGCTCCTGTCGTTACGATCATTTTATTAGCATTACGTCCTGCGATAGGAATCAACATTGACCCTCTGATAGCTTTACCTGTAGGAGGTTTATGTGGGGCTATCTGTATGAAACAATGGAAGAATATTCTTCCAAGTATAGAGTATGGACTGCAAAAGATGTCTGTGGTAGCTATTCTGTTGATAGGGACCGGAACCATTGCCGGCATAATAAGGAACTCGTCTTTGAAAGACTGGATTCTTATAGGGTTAGATCATGTTCATATAAGTGATGCTTTGATTGCTCCTATATCAGGTGCATTGATGTCAGCGGCTACGGCGTCGACAACAGCCGGAGCGACATTGGCTTCATCTTCGTTCGCTGAAACAATATTGACTATAGGGATCTCTGCAGTTTGGGGAGCGGCTATGATTAATTCCGGAGCTACGGTCCTTGACCATTTGCCACATGGTTCGTTCTTTCATGCGACAGGAGGCGTATGCGAACTCAGTTTTAAAGAACGCCTGAAGCTGATACCTTATGAATCACTTATAGGAATTGTGTTAACTGCCGGGACAACCATTTTATACATAATATTAAAGGGATGGAATATATGAATCTGAACAAACGTTTGCTTTCGCTTGATGTACTCCGGGGTATTACTGTTGCCGGAATGATCTTGGTCAACAATACAGGAGAATGTGGATATAACTTTGCTCCTTTTGCGCACGTTAAGTGGGATGGCTTTTCGCCCGCCGATCTGGTGTTTCCGATGTTTATATTCCTGATGGGTGTTTCGACTTGCATCTCTTTGCATAAGTATAACTTCCAGTGTCGACCGGCTATTGTGAAAATCATAAAAAGAAGCTCCTTGTTAATATTGATCGGTCTGCTCATGGAGTGGTTCATTACTTCAATAGACAGCGGTAACTTTTTTGATTTGAATCAGCTTCGATTGATGGGGGTTATGCAACGACTCGGCTTTTGTTATGGTATTACAGCCTTATTGGCTGTAACAATACCGCATAAGCGGTTCATACCGTTAGCCATTATTTTGCTGGCTGCCTACTTTGTGTTACAGTTATTGGGAAATGGATTTGAGAAAAGTGCGGATAATATCATAGGAATTATTGATTCGGCTATTTTAGGACCTAACCATATGTATCTTCAGGGTCGTCAGTTTGTCGATCCCGAGGGGATACTTAGCACGATTCCCGCCGTAGCCCAAGTGATGATAGGTTTTGTTTGCGGAAAGAAAATCATTAACATTAAGGAAAATGACAGTCGGATGATGAATCTATTTCTTATAGGTGTCACTATGTTATTCATTGGCTATTTGCTAAGTTATATCTGTCCTCTGAATAAACGTTTGTGGTCTCCTTCATTCGTTTTACTCACTTGCGGGATAGCAGCACAGTTATGGGCATTGCTGTTATATATCATTGATGTGAAGCGGGACAAAAAATACTTTTCGTTTTTCGAAGCATTCGGAGCGAATCCTCTTATAATCTATGTGTTTAGTTGCATAGCAGGAAGATTGCTGACTCATTGGCATATTCATACGCTTCTATTCGATTATTTGCTTAATCCATTATTCGGAAATTACTTTGGTTCATTTATGTACGGTGTGCTTTTTCTACTGTTCAACTGGCTTTTGGGATATGTTTTGTTAAAAAGAAAGATCTATATAAAATTATAAATCGGAATGAGAAGAAGTGTATACATCTGTTTGGTTATGTTTCTTCTGTCATTAGCTCTGCAGGCTAAAGACAAAGATATAGTTGTTGCCGAAGCATTAATGAAACGTTTGCTACCGTCATACACCGGGAGTTTCCGGTTTAAGAAGTTAGAAGGAGGTAAAGACTGTTTTACGGTAGAATCCGTAAAAGATAAAATTGTAATTTCTGGAAATAACGCCAATTCAATGGCGATGGGACTGAACCATTACTTGAAATATTACTGTCTCACTACGGTGTCATGGTATGCAGATATAGCCATTGAAATGCCGGATAAATTGCCAATGGTTGCTGAGAAAGTCACTTCGGAAGCAAGAGTCGATTCCCGTTTTTTTCTGAATTATTGCACTTATGGCTATACTATGCCTTGGTGGCAATGGAAAGAATGGGAACGGTTTATTGACTGGATGGCTCTTAATGGTATAAATATGCCTTTGGCTATCACCGGACAAGAAGCAGTGTGGTATAGAGTTTGGTCGAGAATGGGTATGTCGGACATCGAAATACGTTCCTACTTCACGGGACCACCGTATTTACCTTGGCATCGAATGGCTAACATAGACCGTTGGAACGGTCCATTGCCGCTGGAATGGCTGGAACATCAGGTAAATTTGCAGAAAAAAATACTTGCACGGGAGCGTGAATTGAATATGAAGCCTGTGTTGCCTGCCTTTGCCGGACACGTTCCTGTTGAATTAAAACGAATTTATCCTGAGGCTGATATCCAACATTTAGGCAAATGGGCTGGTTTTATTGATACATACCGCTGTCACTTTCTGAACCCCAACGATACCTTGTTTGCAAAAATCCAGAAGCTGTTTCTTGATGAACAGAAAGAACTTTTCGGAACCGATCATATTTATGGTCTGGACCCCTTTAATGAAGTTGACCCGCCAAGTTTCGAACCTGAATATTTGCGAAAGATAGCATCGGATATGTACGCCACACTGATAGCTGCTGATCCCAAGGCCCAATGGATGCAAATGACATGGATGTTTTATCATGATAAAAAGAAGTGGACGCCTTCACGGATAGAGGCTTTATTGACCGGTGTCCCGCAGAATAAGATGTATCTGCTTGATTATCATTGTGAAAACATTGAACTTTGGAGGACTACCGGGAAATTTCACGGACAACCTTATATATGGTGTTATTTAGGAAACTTCGGAGGAAACACTACGCTCACAGGCAATGTCAGAGAAAGCGGTGCACGGCTTGAGAATGCTCTTATTAACGGTGGAGATAATCTTAAGGGAATAGGATCTACATTGGAAGGATTGGATGTTGTACAGTTTCCATACGAATATATCCTTGAAAAAGCGTGGGACTTGAATATAGATGATAATAAATGGATAGAATGTCTGGCTGACAGGCATGTGGGATGTGTGTCGCAACCTGTACGCGATGCTTGGAAAATATTATTCAATGACATTTACGTGCAGGTGCCGCGCACATTGGGAATTTTGCCCGGATATCGCCCTGCATTAAATAAAAACAGCGAAAAACGGACAAGTAATGTGTACAGCAATCATGAACTGCTGGAAGTTTGGAGGAAACTGAATGAAGCACCTTCTGACCAAAGAGACGCATTTCGTATAGATTTGATTACTGTTGGCAGACAGGTGCTTGGAAACTACTTTCTTGATGTGAAAAAGGAATTTGACAGGCTGGTTGAAGCTAAAGACTATCAAGCTTTGAAAGCTTACGGCGGGGAAATGAAAGAAATATTGAATGATTTGGATAAATTGAACGCCTTCCATCCTTATTGCTCCTTAGGTAAATGGATTGATGATGCACGAAAGATGGGGGATTCTCCTCAGTTGAAAGACTATTATGAAAAGAACGCCCGTAACTTGATTGCTACTTGGGGAGGAAGCCTGAACGATTATGCTAGTCGTTCGTGGGCAGGACTAATAAGTGATTATTATGCAAAACGCTGGGAGGTATATATCAATACGTTCATTAAAGCGGCTGAGAAAGATATAGAAGTGGATCAGAAGCAACTTGAGGATGAATTAAAAGAGATAGAAGAAAGTTGGGTGAATGCAACTGCCCGAGAGGATATTCATACTACGAGTGATGGATTGCTGTCATTCTCTGCTTTTTTATTCAGCAAATATCAAAGACTGATGAAATGAATAAGAGGTCTGTCTCATTTGTCGTTCGCGAATTAACGTCCATATTAGAAGGAATTAATATATTTGGGAATAAGGACCTGATATAATAAGTTTTTCATATTTAAAACAGTTAAGATGTCCCAGAACTACTCACAGGATGAAGCCCAAGCTTTGGTTAAGGCTCTGAAAGAGGGGAGCCAGCTGGCATTTAGTGTTATATACAAGATATATGCGGCACAGACCTTTTCTTTAGCATTTAAATATCTCTCCAATAAGGAATTTGCAGAAGATGCTGTGCAGAACTTATTCTTAAAACTTTGGCTGAAAAGAGAGGATATTGATGAGACGAAACCTATAAACAGATATCTTTTTACGATGTTAAAGAACGATTTGCTTAATACGTTGAGAGATTCGAAGAAAAATATCTATTTACTTGAAGATTGCCTTTCAATGGTTTTGGAATTAGAAGACAATTCGCAAGGTGAAAGTCTTAAGCAAGAACAAATGAGCATCATACAACAGGCTCTTAAGCAGCTTTCACCGCAGCGTCGCAAAGTTTTTGAGATGAAAGTTTCGGGAAAATACTCCAATCAGGAAATAGCCGATAAACTTAATCTTTCGATAAATACAATCAAATTTCAATATAGTCAATCTTTAAAGCAGATTCGTTCGATGGTAGGGGAACTTAGCTTACTGTTGCTTTATTGTATTATGTAACTCTATTACATATCATTGATATATAATCATCTTTTTGAATTAACACGGTTTAACGAATTGCTTATAATACTTTTTTGTCACAGGGTGTATTACTAATGTATATCAACAGTTGAGAATCAAGCTACTGATTCTTATTACTATTAGATGCTAAGATATGAAATTAAAAAAGAAACATACAACTCGGGACTTTGAAGTAATTGATGGTCTTGAGAAATATATTGATGATGATATTCAGGCGCTCGTAGAAGGTAAACAGATAGAATTGGGCGATAGAGAACTACCTCCTTTTGATGAATATCGCATATATAAAAATATTCAGGAAGCCGTAGTGCAGGAGGAAAAACGAAAAGACAAGAGAATCAGAATCTCATTGCTCTTTAAACGGATGGTGGCTTGTGCAATTATTGTGCTCACAATAAACATAGGATATAACCTCTATCAAAGTCATGGTGAGGCAAATCTTGTCTATCGTGAGGTCTGCACTGATAGAGGCGAAAAGTTGCTCGTATTACTTCCCGATGGTAGCCGGGTGTGGTTAAATGCCGATTCTAAATTGACTTATCCGGAACAGTTTGCAAAATACAAAAGGAATGTCATGCTGGAGGGAGAGGCTTATTTTGATATAGCGGAAAACAAAAAGTCTCCTTTTCTGGTATTTACCGAAGATGTAAAGATACAAGTGACGGGAACGTGTTTCAATGTAAAAGCATATGCTTCGGATAAGGTAATCAAAACTACACTCGACAAAGGAAGTGTAAAAATAGGAAATGCGCAAAGTCGTAGACCAATGCAACAAATGCTTCCCGGACAAACAGCTTTTTATGAGAAAAAAAGCAATGTGTTAAAGGTGAAAACCGATAAAAATCATGATGATGCATCGAGCTGGAGGAATAATCGGCTTATTTTCAGGAACACCTCACTAAAGGAGGTACTTACAACACTCTCACGACATTTTGATATAGATATTACTGTTAAAAACGACAAGATCTTTTCATTTACGTATAACTTCGTTTGTAAAGGGAACGATTTGAACTATGTATTGGAGGTGATGCAATCAATAACGCCGGTTAACTTTAAAAAAATATCAGAAGATGCATATACTGTCGAATAATTAAGCTTAGTCTAATAACAAAAAAACATGAAAACACTTTTAAAGTCCATTGTATGGGTATGTCTTTTTTCCTTTGCATATCAAAATGCGTATGCACAGGCTCTTAAAATAATGAACTATAATTGCCGGATGTCCGGGCAGATGACTGGTTATTCAGTAAAGGAATATGCTGTATTTATCAGGAAATACAATCCGGATGTTGTAATGTTACAAGAGATAGATTACTGTACGAAAAGAAATAAAAATCAAGACTTCACTACTCAGCTGGCTGCGGAGTTGGGATTGTTTTCCGTATTTGGGAAAGCGATGAATATTAGTGGGGGAGAATATGGAGTAGCTATACTTTCGAAATATCCTTTTGTTTATATCAACAATAAAACTTTTGAAGGTATAGATGGAGCCAAAGAACCTCGAACACTATTATACGTAGATATTCAGAAACCTGGAACCTCAGATGTGATTAGGATAGGAACAACTCATCTGGATCATTCGACAGATTTGATAAGGAGCGCAATGGTCGAACAGATAAATGAACGGATTGGTACGGGAGATACGCCGACCTTGCTGGGAGGAGATTTTAATGCCAGAATAGATTCAAATGTGATTCGTGAAAAAATGAAGAACTGGCAGAGAATCTGCGATGATACATTTACTTATCCGGCAGATCAGCCGACTGTCAAGATTGATTACATATTCGGGCTTCCACAGAATAAGTGGAAAGTAAAGTCGTATAGTGTTATATCTAATCCGGAAGTTTCTGATCATGGGGCTTTGTTTGCTGAAGTTGAATTTGTAAAGTGAATGAAATATGAAATCAAACCATATATATATGTTGCATATATGCATTATCTCTTGTCTGTTAATCGCGTGTAATGATGAGGATAACAAAAGAGAAGAAATTCCTGAATGGAACCGATTCAGAACAACCAATATATTGGTTTATGCACACCTGTCGGAGCAAAACTTGTTTAGCTCTTGTGACTATAAAGAAGTTGCATCGTCTGTCAGAAACACACTTCATGCAGTAGTATTGTTAGATAGGACAAATGCAGTCTATGGACAAACCGCAATCATAAATACGGGTACGGAAACCGCTAGAGAGAGTAAAAGAGTACCGATGTTCGTACCCATCAGTTACAGTAATGGAGAAAAAAAAATAATCGGTAGTACAGTTCTTTTCCCCTCCACTATCTCCGAGATGGTACAGTTTACAGTAAACAACGATTGCAGATATCTTGAAACAAAGATAGAAGCAGCGAGTGGAATAGATATGCTCTTTTGTTCAGTGTCATTAAATAGTGAAGATCAGATAATTCCGGCTGTTAATATCTTTAAGAAAAGGGTTAATGAGCAGACTGTTCTGGTAGGTACTGTTAAACGTGCCTTGTTGTCAAGCCTTGAGTCGGCAATTACCTCTAACTTAACTTCTGGTACTTATTCATTCTCAAAAGTAGAAAATAGAAATATGGACTCTGAATATTGTATTTATATCTTGACTTCACATAAATGGATCTTTAGAGGAGGGACCGAAACCAAAGTAAGTGGGAATATACATTGTTTTCAACTACAGATTGAATCTTTAAAATAAACAATGAATGGTTATGAAGCAATATATCAAAAACACAATTATTCTGATACTTGCCCTGCCATGGGGGCTTTTATTGACAAAATGCAGTGATAGTGAACCTGATTATTCGGACGACAACGCATATCCGCCACCTACTGTAGAACTAATTTCTCCTTCCGAAATAGATATGGTAGAGTATAACTCTATCGTGACTGTATCTGCTAGGAGCTTCTCTGCTGTGGGTATACATAGTATATATGCTACTTTGCTGAAAGAGAATGAAAATGGAGAATATGAAGAAATAAATGAGACTGAACGCCAACGTTTAAAGATAGATACTCTGGAAACCGATAT
>JBHADT010000011.1:0-5395 GCA_041855205.1 Bacteroides sp. | reverse complement strand
GGTGTGAAAGGTGCAAACGGTGTGATTCTTATTACTACTACAATGAAAAAGCCTTGAAAGTCCTTTCTGTCTGCGACGAACAAAGCGGAGATATACCGTTGTGCTTTTTTGAGGGAAAACAACACCTGTATGGTATTCGAACCGTACAGGGGTGGTGTTCATATCGAACGGGTATGGTTCCGGAACCATACCCGTTCGGTATAAAGAATGTCTTTGACATTTCCCAATATGTTGGTTGTCATTTATTTATCTCTACAGAATTAGCTCTCCTCCAGTTTCTGTTGAATGATTTTATTCCGAACTCAGATTAAGTATATACATTTTACGGTCGGGATTATTCTAAGTAATCCAAACTCATAACAGAATGCTCGTAAAGAAAGACGGTACTATGAGGATATGTTAGGATAGATGTAGAAACAATAGTTGTTTCCGGGCTTGATAATGGTTTTGAGGCATATGATTGATGCACATGTATATTGATAGTGAAGATCTCTGTCTTTTAGAATATATAGAAAAAGAAACCGGTTACAATAACCGTTGTCCGAGGTGCTTCACGTGTACTTATTCTTTTAATTACTCTCTGAAGATTGAATATTCTCTTGCATAAAGCGCTTCATTCCATCGGTAAAGTGAGATTGAAATCTTCCTTCCTCATCGGCGTATACAAAGTATGCGTCGATATCCGGGTGGACACTGACGAAACGTTTAGCTTCTTCCAGTCCCATGACCATGAAAGCGGTGGCATAAGCATCGGCGCTCATGCAATCTTTGGCTATTACTGTAGCGGATAAAATACTATGCTGAACGGGATATCCGGTGCGCGGGTCGATGGTATGGGCATATTTCTTTCCATCCTTGTAATAGTAATTCCGGTAGTTGCCTGATGTGGCAATGCCCACATCGCTTACGTGCAGTATGGTTTGTAACTCTTTATTATTCGATAAGGAGTCATCAGACGGTTTGTTTATACCGATTCGCCAATGTTCGTGCCGAGAGTTTTTGCCCCGTGCCACTATTTCTCCTCCTATCTCTACCATATAGTTGCTAATGCCTTTCCGTACAAGCAACTGCGCCACTATATCCACTGCATATCCTTTGGCTATAGCACTGCATGTGAGTGTTATGCGTGGATCTTCTTTTCGTATTCCCCCTGCTAGAGAGATACTAACCTTTTCGTATCCCGTAAATGCCAGAAGACTGTCTATCACGGCAGAATCGGGAAATGCTTCTTTTTTGAATCCGAATCCCCAGGCATTGACAAGTGGAGCTACGGTAATGTCGAAAGCACCGGCGGTTTCCCGGGAAATCTCCATACTTCGGCGAAAGACATTCATAAACAAAGTGTCGGGAATGATGTCCTCGTTCCGATTGATGCGTGTAATGGTGGCTGTGTCGTTAAAGGGAGATAGCGAGCCGTCGAAAGTCCGTAAAGTTTGTTCGATGTCTGACGTTAGGTCTTCGACACCTTGATAAGTAATTTGATAGACCGTTCCGAAGACAAGCCCGTTGATTGTTCTATAAGGAACCGTACGATTGTGCCGTGCAAGTATCCATATTGTAGCCAATAACAATAGAGCAATCCATAAGAAATTCAGTTTTGTTTTCTTTTCCATATACGGGTGGTAGATAAGTGTTTGAGTATGTCGGAGATCAGTGATGAGATAGAAGATGTTCGATGAGTATTTTGGTGCCGATAACAATCAGTATAATCCCTCCCCACATTTCCGTACGCAGTTTCCGGGCTATGCCATGTCCGCAGTGTATGCCGAATAACAGCCCTACCAGCGATAACAGCAATGATACCAACCCGATAATATATACTGGCGACAGAATGCTTGCACACGTTCGTATTCCCATGAAAGCGAAAGATACGCCTACCGCCAATGCATCGATGCTTGTGGCGACAGCCAACGCCAATACCAACGTCAGATTTCTGGGGTCGTATCCTTGCTTTTTGCCTTCCTCTCCGAATGATTCTCTTATCATCCGGATTCCCAAAAAGACGAGGATCGAAAAGGCAATCCAGTGATCTATGCTTTCTATCAAATGACTGAATGTACTGGCGCTAATCCAACCGAGCAAAGGCATCAACGCCTGAAACAGACCGAAGAAAAACGCCATTGTCCACATGGGTTTCCAATGAACGCGTTCTAAAACTATTCCGCTGGCAATAGAGACTGCAAAACAATCCATCGCAAGTCCTACGGCAAGCAGCCAGATTTCTATCTCAGTCATGCTTAGTAAGGGATTTTATATGTAATAGTGTAGACTACTCCCAATGTGTTGGACGCATATTTTCCGAAACCGGGTATGTACCACGGATTGCCGTAGACATCTCCCGAAGAGGTGATACGGTATTTCATACGCAGACTCCAACCCATGTAGAATGATTTCCAGATATGGGCGCGAATACCGACGCAGAACTCTGCCCAATGCATGGTTCCTTTCATTCCTTCCCGGGTGAACGGAAGACTCTCTTTCCAGATGGGATCTATCAATTCCGAGTTACCGCCTTCCGCATATTCCGTGCCTTGAAGCGCTGTATTTTCCACACTGTACTTGAAGCTGCTCATGGCATAGCGAAAACCTACAAAAAGGTAATTGTCGAATTTCTTTTTAAACAATGTGTTATAGTTCATACCTATACGCAGATACGGGGCATTGCTTTTGTAGTGAGTCCCGTTGTCGTTCCATGCATTTGTGCTGCCGTATCCTGCTTCGAGCACAGGGAAAAAGCGATTCTTCAGGTTAACGTCTATTGCAACTTCCGAACTGACAAAATCTCCTCCCAACACCTTGCTCCCCATTCCCCATAGATCTATACTAATGAACGTACCTTTATAGAGAGGTTCGGCAACTTCTTCCGTCTTTTTTTCCGCCGTTGGTTTATTTTGAAGCTTGTTGTCCTGCTGGAAGTCGGCAGGCAAGGAGTAAGCCGCCCACAATGGTGATACGGGATATAGCCACAGGCAAAAGAGCTGACTAATAAAAAAGTTGAATGTTTTCCTTTTCATTGGTGTTGGCTTCTGTATATTCTATGTGGACAGAACTTAAAAAATGACGAGTATATCTGCTATCCGTAACCACTTGCTTCATTTGAAATCCGCAGTCCATAGACAGGAAATAGGGGGTGTTTTCCTGATAAATGATAAGCGTGTCTTTTTTTATGGTCTCATTCTTGCTGTAATGAAGTATAAATACTGTCGAGTCTTTCGCATATCGCAAGGGAAGCGACAGGCTTTTCACCTCTTTTTGATTGTTAAGAATAACCGAGTCGGTATACATGGCGGTAACGGTGAGCGAGTCGAGTGTATGGGATTGGGTCTGACCGCTTTCAGAATCGATGGAATAGAGATTGCAAATCAGATATGGGCGTGCATTCTGCGAACAATCTTCTTCCTCCGCACATGAAGATAATAAACCGGCTGCCGGATAAATAGCGGCACAGAACAGTATCAGTCTGATAATATATCTCATCTTTTAAATAGTTTTCTCTATATGGTATTTGTTTCGTTCGGGTGAGTTACGCGAAATAAGTTCACCCAGGAAACCGGCTAAAAAGAGTTGTGTACCGATAATCATTGCCGTGAGCGATAAATAGAAGTAGGGGGAATCCGTCACTAAACGATAAGGCAGTCCGCTATACATATAGTATAGTTTGCCTGCACCTACCACAATGACTGCGATAAAACCAAATATGAACATCAGTGAACCTAACAATCCAAAGAAGTGCATCGGCTTAATCCCGAATTTCGACAGAAACCAAAGGGACAACAAATCCAGATAGCCGTTGAAAAAGCGATTCCACCCTCCGAATTTCGTTTTGCCGAACTTACGCGCTTGATGCTGTACCACTTTTTCGCCTATTCTGTTGAAACCGGCATTCTTGGCTAAGTACGGAATGTAGCGATGCATCTCTCCGTACACTTCAATGTTTTTGGTTACATCGCGTTTGTAGGCTTTCAATCCGCAATTAAAGTCATGCAGATTCTTGATTCCCGAAACTTTACGGGCTGTGGCGTTAAAGAGTTTGGTCGGTATTGTTTTAGAGACGGGGTCGTATCGCTTTTTTTTCCACCCCGATACTAAATCATAATCCTCTTCCGTAATCATCCGGTAGAGTTCGGGAATTTCATCCGGACTGTCTTGCAGGTCTGCATCCATTGTTATGACCACATCTCCCTGCGCTCTCTCGAAACCGCAGTACAAGGCTGGCGATTTTCCGTAATTACGGCGAAACTTAATGCCTCGGACATTTGCCGACCGTTTGCTTAGTGTTTCTATAATCTGCCATGAGCGGTCAGTACTTCCGTCATTGACAAAGATAATCTCATACGAAAAACCGTTGGCTTTCATCACCCGTTCAATCCAGTCATGCAGTTCGGCAAGGGATTCTTCTTCATTGTAGAGAGGAATGATTATCGATATGTCCATTTTTAACTTTACGATTTATCGGATTATTTTGTAAGAGTTTTGCATTATCTCGGGATTTCCGGAAAAGATGTTTTGTGGGGTCTCCGAAACTTTTGTTTTTCTTAATCATTCGGTGTGTCAGACCGATTTACAGTCCGCTTCATTACACAAGGAGCGGTGAGGAGGGCGAGCAGGACGCCGTAAAAGATATTCTGCGACATCAACTGCATTGTGATATCTATCGGCGTCATTGAGCGTATTATTTCCAGAATATCTTTAAGTTGGGTGTAGTAATCTTCCATTCCCGGCGATATGGCATTTGCATTGAAAGCTTCTATCAGTTTCGCATAGCTGTTTACTATATGCCCCTGATCGATGAATCTGAAATAAACATAGTGAAAAAACGCAGTCAGTAACGCCGCAAACATGTACATAAGGAAAGTAAAACTCCATGCGTGAAAGAAACCTATCGTCCGGTTGCAAATTCGGTCGCGATATATACGTACGTAATAGAACCCCATAAAAGGGACGCAAACGGTAAGCCCAAAGAAAAGAAACAGCAAAAAAGGCGTGTTCAGTCCCAGTGGAAACAGAAAGAACTTAACGCTCCAGAACACTCCCATATAAGTGCCGAACAGCATGGCATATCGTTGTAGGTAAGCTTTATTCTCTGCCATTTTTTACATATTAATTACGTGACAAAGGTATAAATAATTATTGTATGCAGCATTAACGTCTTCTTGCTAAATTAAAAAAGTTTGTCTAAGGTGTTGCACCTTTCATAAAAATACCTACCTTTGCACCTGCAAAATCAAAAACACGGGTAAGTCCCATACGGCCAGCTCCCTTCGAATCCTCCAGGGCTTGATCGCAGCAAAGGTAGTTGGTTGTAGCGGCGCGATATGGTAAGCTTACCCACCCGCCTCTTTAGCTCAGCTGGCCAGAGCACGTGATTTGTAATCTCGGGGTCGTTGGTTCGAAT
>JBHADT010000010.1:0-29264 GCA_041855205.1 Bacteroides sp. | reverse complement strand
GCCTCGGTACTGGCAGGCGAGCATGGGCCATGTGTTGGCGGTGGACGGACCGCTTCCGTAGGCGGTGAACAGCGGCGCCCACATGTAGTCCGATGAGTTGGTTTCGTTTCCGCGGTTCACCCACATGCTGATGGAGAGCGCCTGCGTCTCGGCGGAGCGGGAGAGTACGTCTGACGGGAGCACGAGGTAATTGCTGCGCTGTGCTCCGCCCACGTTGGAGAATACCTTACCGAAATTGCTGTTGCCGGAGTCGATGAAGGAGCCTTCACCATGCACGGTGGCGTCATCGGCTCCCGTTTCGAAGTCGTTGAAGTAAACGGCTTGTTTCTTCTTCATGACACGCTTGATGTATGCCGGCGTGATTTCCACGTTGTAAATGGCGATGTCGTCGAACCAGAATCCCGGGTCGTTGTCGCCCCAGCTCCACGCCTGATTACCGCCCAGACAGATGTACTTCAGGTCCGCCCCGTTGGAGAAGAGTCCGGCGGCGGTGTTGCCTGCTCCGTCTATCTCCCAAGCGTTAGCCAACGTTCCATCTATATATACCTTGGCGGTGGTGGGGGTGAATATGGCGGTATAGTGGTGCCATTTGCCGTCGGCGAGCCAGTCGGTGTCGCCGTGATAGAGTGTGTTTTTGCCCGTCACGTTCTGCGCGTCGGTGTAGTCGCTCCATCCGGCGCAGTTCACTTGCAGCACGCCTCGGTACTGGCAGGCGAGCATGGGCCATGTGTTTTCGGCGGAAGGTCCGCTTCCGTAGGCGGTGAACAGCGGCGCCCACATGTAGTCCGATGAGTTGGTTTCGTTTCCTCGGTTCACCCACATGCTGATGGAGAGCGCCTGCGTCTCGGCGGAGTGGGAGAGTACGTCTGACGGGAGCACGAGGTAATTGCTGCGCAGTGCTCCGCCCACGTTGGAAAATACGTAGCCGAAATTGCCTCCCGCCTGCTTGAAGCTGCCGCTGCCGTACACGGTGGCGTCGCCCGCGCCGCTCTCGAAGTTGTTGAAGTAAACGGGTGTGGGGAATCCGCCTGACGGATCGTCTCCGCCACCGTTCTGTCCGCCGGTATTCGGAGCAGTCCATTCTTTCTTGGTGATAATGTTGCGATAGATGCGCAGATTATCCATCCACAATTCTTCGGGAACCGTTTCTGCTCCGTAACCTATATATAAATAAGGAACCGAAGCCATGAAGCGTACGATCCGGGAACAGTCGAAATCTGTTTCGGTATGTTCTATCTTCTTTTCACCGTTTACGTAGACGAAGTAACCGTTGTTGGTTACCGCCAATGCCACGAAATTCCACTCACCGGCTTTCATGATACCGGTTTTTACTTCGGCGGGATTATTGTGGTTGTAGGTTCCGTCGGCAGCGGCGTAACTTAGCCATCCGTTGGCGGTGAAGAACATGCGCTGTGTGGCGTTTTCGTTCTCAAAGGCGATGATGGCGCTTGTAAGATCCTGCTCTTCGCCTTCGGCAAGGGCGGGTTGTTTAACCCAGAAGGTGAGCGATACGCCGTTTTGCACTTTTACCCGGTTCAACGGATTGAAAATGCGGGCATATCCCTTCGGCAGATGAAGCACTTTTCCCAAGAGCGCGTCGTCCGTCAGCACCGGAACATCTCCGCCGCTGTATGCGAAAGGTTGAATCTCTTCGGGATTCAGTTCGTCGCCGTCGAAACTCAGTTGGGCGACTTGCTCCAGTTTCGGGTAGACCTGATTGCCGGCGGGAGGGTCTGTCTCTCCCCAGTCTTGACAGGATCCGAATGAAAGCGCTGTAAATACCGCCACAAGCAATGACGGCCATTTTCTTGTTTTCATAGCACAGATATTAATGGTTTAACAAACTATTTTCTTTTCCGATACAGCATGTGTGTACTGTAACCGCACAAATGTAGCGGATAAGAACCACAAGAAGGTGGACAAATGAATCTTAGAGGTGGATAAACGGAGATTTAAGTGTGAAAAATACAATTATCTTCTTCTCTCCGGAGAAGATTCCCCTCATTCCCGGGGCTGTTTGGCAGCCTTCCGGTAAGAGGCGGGTATGCTTGCGATATATTGGCGAGGGAGGAACGGTACAGGTGCGCTACCCGAAACTTAACGGGTACGGTTCCCGAACCGTACGGGCGTGGCTCCCGTACCGCACAGGTGCGGTACGAACGGTATTTCCCATTGCCTCGTGCCGGGCTGTCTGTCAGCCGGTTGAAATGAAAGGGGAAAAGCTTTTTTAAACTTGTTGGACGACTTGTCTGCGACCCGGGCAGACCTGTTCGTGTTTACTTTTCTTCCTCCTCGTTCATAAAAGCTTTGGGAGTGGTGTTGAACTGTTTGGTAAAGCAGCGGGTGAAGTACTTGGGGTCATTGAACCCCACCTCGTACGCCACTTCGGTAATATTCATCCGGCGTGATTTCCGGTTACGGAGCATAAGTTCCCGGGCTGTGTTCAGCCGGTAGTTGCGGATGAACTGTCCGGCAGATTGTCCGATGAGGCTCTGTAGCTTTCTGTTCAGCATGCTTTTGCTCAGCCCCATCGCTTCGCTGAAATCACTTACTTCGAAGTAGGGATTCTTGTAGTGTTCCTTAATGGTCTGCATCACCTGTTCGATGAACTTCTTGTCGCCCGACTCTTCGGCTATGTGAAGCGCCTCGGCGTTCATGTCCTGTCTGAAACTGCGCTGATAACGCCTGCGGTTTTCAAGTATATTCTCGATGCGCGTGAGCAGCAGGGTTTCATCGAAAGGTTTCAACAGATACTCGTCCACGCCTATCCGGTAACTTTCCAGCCGGGCCTCGGGTGAAGTCTTGGCCGTGAGCATCAAGAAGGGGATGTGCGATATGGCAAAGGTCTCCTTCACCCGGCGAGAGAGTTCGATACCGTCCATCACGGGCATCATAAGGTCGCTGACCACGAAATCCACCGGTTGGGCGTTCAGCACCCGCAAGGCTTCGGCTCCGTTCCCGGCTTCCAGCACCCGGTAGTAGTCGCGCAAGATGGAGCGGATGTAACTTCGCATGTCCGCATTGTCTTCCACCACCAATATGGTGAGCGAACTTTTCTCTCTGGGTGTTTCCCCGTCGGGTGCCCCGGTTGCGGCAGACGGAGCGTTGTTCTCCACGATGATGAGGTCGTCGGTCTGCTTTTCGCCTGCGAGCGGCCACAGGATACGGAACGAACAACCCTTCGTCCGGTTATTTCGTGCGGAAATTTCTCCGCCCTGCATCTGTACGATGCGTTTGCAGAGATAAAGCCCTATGCCCGTTCCCGCCTGTCCGTAGACGGGATACTTTATCTGATTCTTAGACTGGTAGAAGCGGTTGAATATCCACGAAAGCTCCTGTTCCGGTATTCCGGAACCCGTATCGCTCACGCACAGGTAGAGCGCGCCTTCCGGATACTTCGGCGTGCGTATGGAGGCTGCATAGAGCGTGACCTCGCCTTTGTCGGGGGTAAACTTGATGGCGTTGCTGAGCAGGTTGGCGATCACCTTGTGCATCGCCTCCTCATCGAACAAAATGTTAGGTTCGGGCATCCGGATGCAATACTTCAGCTTGATGTCCCGCTCGCCTGCATATGCCTCGAAAGGAGTAATCAGCGATTGTACGAAAAGGGGGAAATCGCCTTTTGAGCGGGCGATGTCGAGCTTGCCGGCTTCTATCTTGCGGAAGTCCATCAGTTGGTTCACCAGCGAAAGCAGGTATTTGGAGTTCCGTTCCACGAAATTCAACTGTTCTATCACCTGCGGGTTGCTGCTGAGCTTGAGCGCCCGTTCGATGGGTCCGATGATGAGCGTGATGGGAGTGCGGAACTCATGCGTAATGTTGGTGAAGAAAGAAATCTTGTCGAGCGTAAGTTCCTGCACCTTACGTGCCATCCGGCTGAGCTGTACCTTTTGGCGGGTGATTTTTTCGTTCTGTTGCATCAGCATATTGTTCTGCCGGGAGAGTTCCTCGGTTTGGGCTTCGAGCAGCGTTTTCTGATGCTCCAGTTCACGGGTGCGTTCTTCCACGGTGTGGTGCAGCAGTTCCTTCTGACGTTTGTAATTGCGTATGCGCCATTGATAGAACTGCCTTACGGAAAGTCCTGCCAGAAGGATGAGCAGCAAGATGAACCACGTGGTCTTGTAGAAGTAAGGGCGTATCTCGATACTCAGTTCGGTGATCTCCTCCTTGCCGTCTCCGCCATCCGGGGTGTATTTCACCTGCAGGATATAGTTGCCCGGACGGAGGTTGGTGTAGCTGGCGAAGCGACGGTTGCCCGAAACCTGTACCCACTTCTCTTCGAATCCGAGCAGCCGGTAGCTGTATATGTCGGTGTTGACCGGATTGAAGTTCAGTGCCGAGAACTCCAGCGAGAACGACTTTTCCCGTTCGTGAAGACGGAGTTCCTTTGTTACGGAGATGTCGAAAGGCAGGTATTTATGTCCGGGCATTATCTCTTGATTTCCTATGCGTAAGCGGGTAAAGCGCACGTGTACTGTAGAAACCGCTTGCGGTGGGCGGTTACTCTCCACGGCGGTCAGTCCGGACACGCTCCCGAAGTACAGCGTATTGTCCGACGAACGGAACGATGCGTTCCAGTAGAACTGCATGTCGGGCAAACCATCCTGCCGGGTGTAGTTTACAAACCGCTCTTCCTTCGGGTAGAAACATGACAGCCCGTTGTTCGTGCTTATCCATATCGCTCCGCCCTGTCTGTCTTCCACAATGCCCCGTACGCTGTTGTTGGGCAATCCCTGTGCTGTGGTGTACGATACGAACCGCTCTTCTCCGTTCTCGTTCGCCGTTCGCCGGTAAATGCCGTAACCGTTGCTGCCGAGCCATAGGGTACCGTCTGCTGTCTGGTAGAAGCAGGTTATCTTTTCAGTCAGTCGGGATTTCGGATTATCCAACTTATAGTGCAGGTGACGGTAGCGGAACTTTCCTCCCTCCTCGCGGGAAGCGCGCGAACGCAGGTCGATGACGTAAGCTCCTTCCATACAGCCTATCCAAAGCCGGTGCTCTTTGTCGATGACGGAACCGATGCAGCCGTGCACGTTCTCCGCCGCGCGGTCGGCAAAGGGAGAATGCATTTGCCGGGTATGCAGATCGTAGAAGTAGATACCTTGATTGGAGCCTATCCACATTCCGTTGTTGATGGAGTCGTAGGTCAGTGTTCCCACAAAGTCGATGGGAAATCCGCCGGCGGTTTGTGCGCTGATGACTTCCCGTCGCCGGTGCGGCGCTTTCAAGTCCAGCAAGTTGATGCCGCCTCCCCATGTGCCCACCCAAAGGCGGTCTTGCGGATCGGCGGTGAGTGCGCTCACGGAGTTGTGAGTCAGTTCACCCCTTTCGCGGGTGTAATGGGCGAATCCTTCGCCATGAGGCAATTTACGGTTGAGCCCGCCTTCCACCGTTCCTATCCACAGATTACCGTATCTGTCCTCGTAAATGGCATTCACCGGGTTAGGCGACAAACTGGCAGGATTCTCTCTGTTGTGCAGGAAGTTGCGGACCGAAAGGCGGCGAGGTGTCAGTTTGTTTATTCCTCCCGTTTCCGTACCGAACCATATATGTTCGTCGTCCACGAGAATACAGTTTACGAAGTTGCTGTTCAGGGTGTTTCTTCCCGTATATGATTTCTCGTGGGTGAGCCGTTCGAAGCTGTCGGTGATGGGATTGTAGATGTTCACTCCCCGCAGGGTAGCCACAAGGAGTTGCTTGTCCTTGCTTACGGCAAGGGCGGTCAGGAAGTTCTGGGAGAGGGAATGAGGGTTGTCGCTTTCATGCTCGTAGTGTTTCACCATATTGCCGGTACGGTTGTAGCGAAACAATCCCCGGTCTGTCGCTATCCACAGTTCGTTCTCCTTGGCAAGGATGTCCGTACACGAGGTGTTCGCCTCGAAGATGAGGGCATTGGCGGGAAACTCGGCTTTCAGTTCATTCTCTTCCGTTGGGACAATTCGGCAGAGGCGGTTCTGCATGCAGGTCCATACGCTGCCGTCCCCGTCTAAGTCTTTCAGAATGATTTCGGGTCCGACAACCTCGACCGGCGTGAGCGAGGAGAGCGTTTCCACCTCTCCCTTTGCGTCGAAGGCGATGCGGTGCAGCGTATTCCCCGTGTGCAACCAGATGCACCCCCGGCTGTCGAGCATCACGCGATTGGCAGAGTGGCGGAGCAGTGACGAAAGTATTCCTTTGGGGTCGTGCGGGACAATAGACTGGAGGGTACGCAGGTCAATGATGTCCGTTCCTCCCTCGGATACCGCCCAAAGTCTCTGGAAACGATCTTCACATACATAGCGAATGAAGTTGCTTCGCAGTTTGCAGTTGCCGCTTCCTGAGTTGAAACTCATGAATTCGTAGCCATCGTAACGTGAAAGACCTCCTCCCGCTGTTGAAATCCACAGGAAACCGCGGGAGTCCTTGTAAAGGTCATCGATGAAGTTATGGGGAATTCCATCGTTCATCGTGATGTAGGTGATGTTGTATTGTTCGGTGAATTGCTCTTGGGCGCGGAGGACCCCGCTTGTTCCCCAAAGGAGAAACAATGCATACACGTATATGACAGTGCGTATCGGAATGTGTGTTTTCATACTCTTGGTTCCAGTACTTGCAAGCAAATGTAACGGAATATCCCGATTCAAAGAAACATACCTTGCTTCTTTTACCCGGAATGGCTAAATATCCACCTTTCAGATTCGTTTGTCCACCTGTTGCTGAAATACGAACCGTATTTTTGTAGTGATAATTCTATCTCTAAACTGCTTGAACACATGAAAAACCTCTTATGCGCGTCATGCGTGCTCTTCTTGCTCCTGGGGTTACTCCCCGGATGTCATTCTCCTGCATTCAGACCGGTCGCTTCGCCCAACCCATGGACGGATGACTATACTTCGGTGGCTTCGATGGAACATTATCTTTCGTGGGGAACGTATAATGTGCACGACCCTTCGTGCCGTAAAGTAGGCAACTATTATTATATGTATTCCACCGATGCCATTTTTCGGGAAGACCGTAAGTTGGCGGCTGAAAAAGATGTTCCGCTCGGATTCATCCAGGTACGCCGTTCCAAGGATCTCGTTAATTGGGAATTTATGGGGTGGGCGTTTCCCGAGATACCCGAAGAGGCGGTGGAATGGGTACACAGGCATACCGGCGGAAAGGGAGCCGGAAATATCTGGGCGCCCTACATGATACCTTACGGTAATAAGTTCCGGCTCTACTATTCGGTGTCAGCCTTCGGCCGAAGAACATCGTATATCGGTATGGCGGAATCTTCCTCTCCCGAGGGACCGTGGGTACTGGCAGGTTGCGTGGTGAAGACCGACAATGATTCTCCCATGAATGCCATAGACCCCAGCGTGGCGGTAGACTCCCTCACTGGCAAGTGGTGGATGCACTACGGTTCATACTTCGGAGGTTTGTATGCGGTCGAGTTGAATCCGGCCACCGGGCTTCCTCTGGCAGAGGGCGACAAGGGGCATCTGATTGCCCGGAGGGCAAACTACCGGAAAGATAATCTGGAGGCTCCCGAGATATACTATAACTCCCGCCTGAAAACATATTATCTTTTTACCTCATACGACCCGTTGATGACTACGTACAACGTACGCGTCGGACGTTCGGACAAGCCCGACGGACCTTTTATCGATTTCTTCGGCAAAGAACTGAAGGATACGACGAATAATTTTCCTATACTTACGGCTCCTTATCGTTTCGCTAACCATCCGGGCTGGGCAGGAACGGCGCATTGTGGGGTTTTCGATACGGAAGACGGACGTGTCTTCATGGCTCATCAGGGACGTCTCTCACCGCACAACCATCTGATGGATTTGCATGTGAGGGAAGTATTCTTCACCGGGGACGGATGGCCTGTAGTATCTCCCGAGCGCTATGCCGGAAGTAAACCCCGCAAATTCACCGAAGCAGATTTGGCGGGCGAGTGGGAAATTCTGCGTGTGACGGAACCGTTGTACGAACGGCAGCTGGAAGCCGGACAGATACTTTGGGGTGAGGGCGAACTCAAGGAAGAGGAATGGAATGTGTCACAACCGCTGCTTCTTCAACCCAAAGGAAAGTTAGGCAACGATAGAGGTGACTGGACATTCGAGGCAAACAAGCAATTGCTCAGCCTCACACTTGGCAAGGAGCGGATAAAGAGCTTGATAGTCTTTGCCGGACACGACTGGGAGAACGAAACCGAGACCGTGCTCTTTACAGGGCTGGACGGGCGGGGAAGAACCGTCTGGGGAAAACGAATTAAATAACCAAAATAATAGAAACCATGAAAAAGAACACCGGGTTATTAACCACACTGGCGCTTGCTGCAACGATGGCACTGCAGGCACAAACCAACGAATTGGTGATACAGACGAAAAAGATGGGCGCGGAAATACAGCCCACCATGTACGGATTGTTTTTTGAAGACATCAATTACGCAGCGGACGGAGGATTGTATGCCGAAATGATAAAGAACCGCTCATTCGAGTTCCCGCAAAGCTTGATGGGATGGAATACTTACGGCAATGTGTCGTTGCGAAAAGACGGACCGTTTGAACGGAACCCGCATTATGTCCGTTTGGGGAATGCTGGACATGACCACAAGCATACAGGACTCGAAAACGAAGGCTTTTTCGGTATTGCCGTAAAAGAAGAGGCGGAATATCGTTTCTCGGTGTGGGCGCGTTTGCCGCAGGGGAGCGGCGAGGAGAAGATACGCATCGAGCTGGTAGATACCCGTTCGATGGCGGAACGACAAGCTTTCGCTGAACAAACGCTCACTGTCAACTCTACAGACTGGAAGAAATATCAACTGGTTCTGAAATCACCCGTAACGCATCCGAAAGCTAAATTACGCATTTTCCTGACAACAAAAGGAACCGTAGACTTGGAGCATATCTCGTTATTCCCGGTAGACACGTGGAACGGACACGAGAATGGGTTGCGAAGAGATCTCGCACAGGCATTGGCAGACATTCGCCCGGGAGTGTTTCGTTTCCCCGGAGGATGCATTGTGGAAGGAACAGACCTCGCTACGCGATATGACTGGAAAAAGTCGATAGGAGCGGTAGAGAATCGTCCGCTGAATGAGAACCGTTGGCATTACACCTTCCCGCACCGCTTCTATCCCGATTACTATCAAAGCTACGGACTGGGTTTTTATGAATACTTTCTGCTGTCCGAGGAAATGGGTGCGGAGCCGTTGCCGGTGTTGAGTTGCGGGCTGTCTTGTCAGTTTCAGAACACCTCTCAGGAGGCGCATGTGGCGGTATGTGATTTGGGAAGCTACATTCAGGATGCGCTCGACCTGATAGAGTTCGCCAACGGAGATGTGAATACCGTGTGGGGCAAGAAACGGGCGGATATGGGGCATCCCGCACCGTTTAATCTGAAGTTCATCGGCATAGGAAACGAGCAGTGGGGAGCTGAATATCCCGAACACCTTGCACCCTTTGTCGAGGCGATTCGCAAGGCTTATCCCGGCATAAAAATCGTTGGAAGTTCGGGTCCCGGCTCCGAGGGCAAAGAGTTCGACTACTTGTGGCCCGAAATGAAACGTCTCAAGGTAGACCTTGTGGACGAACACTTTTATCGTCCCGAAAGTTGGTTCCTTAGTCAGGGAGCGCGCTACGATAATTACGACCGCAAGGGACCGAAAGTCTTTGCGGGAGAGTATGCCTGTCATGGAAAGGGAAAGAAATGGAATCACTTCAATGCAGCTCTGCTCGAAGCGGCTTTCATGACCGGGTTGGAACGTAACGCCGATGTTGTGCACATGGCAACTTATGCGCCGTTGTTCGCACATGTGGAGGGATGGCAGTGGCGACCGGACATGATTTGGTTCGACAATCTGAAATCCGTACGTACGGCAAGCTACTATGTGCAGCAACTCTATGCGCATCACAAAGGAACCAATGTGCTTACGCTGACGATGGATAAAAAACCCGTGACGGGAGCCGAAGGGCAACGGGGTTTATTTGCCAGTGCGGTTTACGACAAGAATACGGACGAGGTGATTGTGAAGGTGGCGAATACCTCGGATGAGGTTCAGCCCCTTAGACTGAAGTTCGAGGGACTTAAGAAGAACGAAACGTTGTCGGGCGGACGCCGTATCTTGCTGCATGCCGCCGATGGAGATAGCGACAACACGTTGGACGCTCCGGAGAGAATAGTCCCGAAAGAAACGTCTGTTGCCGTGAGCGGGAAAGCTTGCGATACGGAGTTGGGAGGCAAGTCGTTTGCGGTATACATCTTCAAGAAAGGATAAGGCGGTATGAAAGAACATCTTTTGTTGAACAGCCTGCTCGCACTCACATCTGTTTTGTTGCCGGCAATCCCGCAAGAGTTGCCGGCGCAAAGCCGCGACACAACGTTTGTAGCCGAAGGGAATCCGATATTTAAACATAAATATACCGCCGATCCTGCTGCCTTGGTGCATGAAGGAAAGGTGTATCTCTATGCCGGGCATGATGAATGCCCTCCGGGGTCGGAACATTACCGGCTGAATGAATGGTGCGTGTTCTCTTCGCCCGACCTGAAAGAGTGGACGGAACATCCCGTTCCTCTGAAAGCCAAGAATTTTGCATGGGCAAAAGGAGAGGCATGGGCAAGTCAGGCGGTTGAACGTGATGGTAAGTTTTATTGGTATGTAACGGTGGAGCACGGAACCATTCCGGGCAAGTCCATCGGAGTGGCAGTGGCAGACTCTCCCATAGGACCATTCAAGGACGCACGCGGCTCGGCATTGGTCACCAACAGCATGACTACCGAACGAAGCAACAGTTTCTGGGACGACATAGATCCCACCGTCTTTATCGACGATGACGGACAGGCTTATCTCTATTGGGGAAACACCCAATGCTATTATGCCAGGTTGAAACCGAACATGATTGAACTGGACGGACCTGTTGTCGCGGTGGAGTTACCCCGTTTTACGGAAGCCCCGTGGTTGCATAAGCGCGGCGACTGGTATTATCTGTCTTATGCAACGGAATTTCCCGAAAAGATAGCTTATGCCATGAGCCGCACACCCACGGGACCATGGGAGTATAAAGGTATCCTTAATGAACTGGCGGGGAACTCGAACACGAATCATCAGGCAATCATCGAGTTCGAAGGAAACTGGTATTTCATCTACCACAACGGTGGAATAAATCCTTCGGGCGGGAGCTTCAGACGCTCGGTTTGTATAGACAGATTGTACTATAATCCGGATGGGACCATGAAGAGAGTGGTTATGACCACCGAAGGCGTGCATTGAGCGAGCAGCGCTACTGCCGAAGCAAGGAAAGAGCGCAAACGTGTTTAGAGAATAGTCTCAAAACAACGAGCGAGTCAGTGCTCCCAGAGCTGCGATTCACGATGAAGTCTTGCAGCAGTAAGAAGTCTGCTCAAAACAGTCTGCGCTTTCGAGGCTTTGGCATACTAAAAGCATTGCAGCCCAAAGCGATACAGCCACAATGCAGTAGCTCTCTGTAAGGCATGTGAGAGCCTAAAACAAATCGCCCTCGTTACCGTAATCTTCACAGGTAACGAGGGCGATTCCCGTTATGGAGTGGACGGATGCTTATGCCAGCCGGCGGGCACCGTCGCTTATCACTACGTCATATACTTTGGGGCTTCTGCCAAACTTCTCTTTGAATCTGGCTTTCGCGTTTTCAATGAAAGTGTCGTAGAGTTCTTCTTTAACAAGGTTGATGGTGCAACCGCCGAAACCGCCGCCCATCACGCGCGAACCGGTGACACCGCAGTCGAATGCGAGGTCGTTCAGGAAGTCGAGTTCCTCGCAGCTTACTTCGTAGAGTTTGCTCATGCCGTGATGCGTCTCGTACATCTTCTGCCCCACGGTTTCGTAGTCGCCTTTCTCCAACGCGTCGCATACGTCGAGCACGCGCTGTATCTCTTCGATTACGTATTCGGCACGCATGTAGTCTTCTTGAGAAATCTCGGCTTTCGCTTCTTGAAGCATCTCCATCGTGCAGTCGCGCAGGAACTCCACATGGGGATGTCTCTTCTGGATGGCGGCCACTGCCGCTTCGCAACTCTGGCGGCGTTTGTTGTAGGCGGAAGACGCCAGTTCGTGTTTAACCACGGAGTCTACCAATACCAGACGGTAACCTTGCGGGTTGAACGGGAAGTATTGATACTCCAGCGAACGGCAGTCGAGACGGATGAGGCTTCCTTTCTTACCGAAGACAGAAGCGAACTGATCCATGATGCCGCAGTTTACTCCGCAGTAGTTGTGTTCGGTGGCTTGCCCCACTTTAGCCAGTTCGAACTTGTCTATTTTGTTGTCGCCGAACAGGTCGTTCAGGGCGAAAGCGTATGTGCTTTCGAGTGCGGCGGACGAAGACATGCCCGCACCCAGCGGAACATCGCCGGAGAACGCCGTGTTGAAGCCTTGCACCTTCACTCCGCGTTTTATCATTTCGCGGCATACGCCGAATATGTATCTTGCCCAGCTTGCACGTGGAGCGTCGTTTTCTTCCAGCCCAAATTCCACATAGTCTTTCAAGTCTATGGAATAGGCTTTCACTATGTTGGTGTTGTTGGGCTTGATTTCAGCCATCATCCCCTTGTCGATGGCTCCGGGAAAAACGAATCCTCCGTTGTAGTCGGTGTGCTCGCCTATGAGGTTGATGCGTCCCGGAGAAGCGTATACAGCTCCTGTTGTTCCGTCAAAATGCTTGATGAAACGACTTCTTACGTGTTCTATATCCATGATAATAAGGTTTATTGGGTTAGTAAATAGTTATTCGACAGGAATGTCCGTGTTTACATTCTTGCAGCCTATCAAACCGTAGAAGAGGAGGTAGGCAAGCGCAGCGATAATGAGCCAGTAGCTTGCCATGTAGCCCACAGAGTCGGAAATGGATTGCTGGATGAGAGGCAGCACACCGCCACCTACCACCATCATCATAAAGATGCCCGAAGCTTGTGCCGTGTACTTGCCTAATCCCTCTACTGCGAGGTTGAAAATACCGCCCCACATAACCGAAGTGCATAGACCGCAAAGCACGAGGAAGAGAGCGCTTACGGGCACTTGTGCCATCATGAAGCCTTCTTTTTCGGTATAGACCGGTATCGACATGGTAACGCTTTTCGGCGTGAAGATGGCAATGAGTACGAAAACAATGGCTACGGCAGAAACCACGATGAGTTGTGTGCGACTGGATACCTTGCCGCTGATGGCGCTACTTGCCGTACGTCCCACAAGCATCAGCAGCCAATAGATGGCAGCGATGGCTCCACCGATGGCAGCACCGCTGGTCAGGATGCCCGCACCTTTATCGCTAGGGTCTGCCAAGTAGAAGTTGAGTGTGCCGGGAATACCGATTTCGATACCTACATAGATGAAGATACCGATAACGCCCAATATAGTGTGGCGGAAACTCCACGGACTGTGAGCAAATTTCTCTTTCACTGAGCCTCCTTTTTGCAAATGAGGTTCGGGAATGGCTACGAAAGAGATAACGATGAATGCGGTTATGAATACGCCCATGGCTATGAAAAGCAGCGGAGCTACATCAGACATGGCGGTTCTTTCACCCACAGTGCCGATGAGAGCACCCACGAAGAGGGGAGTCAATGTGCCGGAGAGCGAGTTGAGCGCACCACCCGTTTGGATGAGTTGGTTGCCTTTGTTGCCTCCACCGCCCAGCAGGTTGAGCATGGGGTTCACCACTGTGTTGAGCATACATACGCAGAAACCGCAGACGAAAGCTCCCAGCAGATAGATTACAAAGTTCAGCCGGATGACATATTCGCCAAATGCGAATATTTCTGTGCCGGCGCCCACGATGCTGGAAAGGTATTGAGTGAACAGACCGAGGAAACCGACTGCCATAGCTATCAGTGCTGTTTTTTTGTAGCCTATTTTCACAAGCATATTACCCGCAGGGATACCCATGAAGAGGTAGGCAAGGAAATTCATCATGTTACCCATCATGCCCAGCGTGTTGGAGCCTGCATATTCATTTTTCCAGATGGTACCGAGAGGCGCTGCCAGATTTGTTACGAAAGAGATCATCGCAAAGATGAAGAACATCGTAATGATTGCGATGAGATTACCGTTCTTTTTTTCCTGTGTCATAGTTTTTAAAAAAGATAATGAGGTTATGAAATCAGATTGTTATGCATTATGCCTCTACATCGAAGTTGTAGATGGTTATTTGTTGATATTCGTCGCCCGGCATAAGTACGGCGGAGGGGAAATGAGCCTTGTTGGGCGTGTCGGGGAAGCACTGGGCTTCGAAGCAGATGCCGCTGCGTGCGGGGAACGTGGCGCCGTGCGCGCCGGCAAAGCCGCCGAGCCAGTTGCCCGTGTAGAGCTGCACGCCGTTTTCGGTGGTGTATACCTCCATGATGCGTCCGCTTTTCGTGTCGGTGCAGGTGGCCGCCAGACTCAGTTCGCCGTTTTCGTTTTTATTCAACACATAGCAGTGGTCATAGCCCGAACCGTTTATCAGTTGCCCGAAATTATCGTCGATGCGTTCGCCGATGGTGTGCGGCGTACGGAAGTCCATGGGAGTTCCCTCTACACTCAACACTTCTCCCGTGGGGATGGAAACCTCGTCGATGGGAATGTAGAAGTCTGCATCGATGGTAACCTCATGGTCGAGTATGGTGGGGGTGGGAGTTGCCGTTCCCGCCAGGTTGAAGAAAGCATGGTTGGTGAGGTTCACAATCGTGGGTTTGTCCGTGGTCGCCCGGTATTCGATGCTCAGCGCGTCACTTTCCTCTTCCAGATGATAAATCATCGTTACGTCCAGTTTTCCGGGAAAGCCCTCTTCGCCGTCTGCGGATGTGTAGTTGAAAATCACCGTGGCGGAATCCGGCTGGGTGGCGTCCCATACCCGGGCGTGAAAACCGGTGGGACCGCCGTGAAGCGAGTTGGGACCATTGTTCACGGTCAGGTTGTAAGTCTCGTCGCACAGCATGAATTTCCCCTCCTTGATGCGGTTGCCGTATCTGCCGATGACGGTGTTCAGGAATGGTTCCGGACTGTTCACCACGTCGTCTATGTTGTCGTGTCCCAAAATCACGTTGGCGTATTTGCCGTTTTTGTCGGGGACCATGATGGAGAGCAACGCACATCCGTAGTTAGTGACGGCTACTTCCATGCCTCGGGCATTTCGTAGAATAAAGAGGTCGACGTCTTTGTTTTGTATTTTCTTTTGAAAATCTTTTCTTCGGAGTCCTGAGAGGTTTTCGTCGGGAAGAGAGGTGTTTGTCATGACGTATTGTGATTAAAATTCCTGCAAATAAAGATAATTTCTTTTGTACTCCCAAAGTTTTGGAATGAAATATGGCAGGCGTTTTAGGAAAGTTTAGCGTTGAATGTAGATGCGGGAAGAACGCGAGTTGCAAGATAGAAGCGGGTTAATTTCCTAATTCAATGAATAATACTTACCTTTGTTTTGATAATCCGGTGCGGTGGCACAGATTCGGTGTAAATTTATTTATCATTTATGAGACGATGGATGCCGGGTATTTCCGCCTTGTTTGTAAGCGGTTGATATTTAATCTGTTCAAAACCGGGCGGAACAGTGCCTGTATGGTAGGGAAACGACACGGGTACGGTGCGGGAACGGCACGGGTGTGCTGCTTCCGGGAGACGGGTGCCTTGGAGCCACCGGCGGATGCCATGCCGGGTTGCTTATGCCCGTTGTAAATATCTTATGTCGAAACCAAGCCGGACAAGGAAGAATATTATTTGAAAAACCAAACAGAATTACGAATGTATCCGTTGAAATTCGAGCCTATCCTGAAACAGACGCTTTGGGGAGGCGACAAGATTATCGCTTTTAAACAACTGAACGAGACCCTGCCCAATGTGGGCGAGAGCTGGGAGATTTCCGCAGTGGAGAACAATGAATCGGTAGTGGCCAATGGAGCGGACAAGGGACTGACGCTGCCCGAAATGGTGGGTAAGTACCGCGCCGAACTTGTGGGTGAGGCAAACTATGCCCGCTTCGGAGTGAAATTTCCGCTGCTGATTAAATTCATCGATGCCAAGCAGGATTTGTCCATACAGGTGCATCCTGGCGACGAGTTGGCGAGAAAACGTCACAACTCGTTCGGCAAGAATGAAATGTGGTACGTGATTTCGGCGGATAAGGGAGCGAAGCTGATTTCCGGATTCTCCGAAGAGATTACTCCTAAGGAATATAAGGATAGAGTGCACAACGGCACGTTCGCAGACGTGCTGCAAACCTCCTCCATCGAGGCGGGTGATGTGTTTTACGTTCCCGCAGGCAGAGTGCACGGCATAGGCGCGGGGGCATTTATCGCGGAGATTCAGCAGACTTCGGACATCACATACCGCATATTCGACTATAACCGCAAAGACAAGGATGGAAATACCCGCGAGCTGCATACCGCACAGGCGGTGGAGGCAATCAACTTCGGCGACGTGCAGGATGACTTCCGCACCCCGTACGAACGCTACAAAAACGAACCGGTGGAATTGGTGGCAAGCCCTTACTTCACCACCTCGCTCTACGATATGGACGAAGAGATAACCTGCGACTATTCGGAGCTGGACTCTTTCGTTATCCTGATATGTGTGGAGGGCGAGTGTCTGCTCGTGGACGATAATCGCTATGAGTTGCCTCTCCGTGCCGGCGAAACGGTGTTGCTTCCCGCGTCTACGCAAGAAATCACCATCTTGCCGAAAACCGGCGGAGTGAAACTGCTGGAGACGTACGTATAGTTTCCGGGCGCCGCTCATTTCGCTCAAGGCAATGCGCGGTGTTTCTCCAGCCGTCTGTCTCATTTTCTGTGGAGCGATGCCACAACAAGAAAAATCCCCTGTGCACTTCAAAATCGGGAATTGTGCACAGGGGATTTCCGTTTCTTTTCATCGTCCGGAGAACAAAGACCTTACTCTGCGGATGACCTTCATCCCCAGCATTACTCCGTCAAAAACAGCCATACCGGTGTTGAGCGTGCGCATGATGGAACTCTTGCCGTCATTGTGCGAAGCCGCCGGCGAAAAGATCTCTTTGGCGAGTGTGGTTATTTTCTCCTTCCGGTCGCGTATCTGCCGCAACGATTCCTCTTTGCGTCGTGCAATCTCTTCAAGGGTGAAGGGGGCGGGCGGTGTGGCGTTCATAACGTGGCTATTTGTTTAAGAAAAGCGTTGCGATGAAGCGGGTCATCGGGTCGATGATTAATCTTTTTCGGGAGTTGTAGATGAGTAAGGCAGAGAGCACATGAATGGAAGCTATGATGCCGAAACTGAACATCAGTCCGCCCACCGCGGGAGCCAGAACATATGCCAGCGTAAAGGAAAAATAGAACAGAGCCACCATGCCGAGGATAATCATGATCAGCAGCAATATCAGGGTCGATAGCAAGATGCTGAGCTTCTCGGTGAGTTCGAGCTTGGTGTACTCCTTCTGCAACTCCAGATAACGCTTGCATTCAACTAAGAGTTGCTTGATGTCATCTATGTGTTTATCGTCTGAGAACATAACGGAACTGTCTGCGGTGCGGTTTATTCACTTTTCTCGGCTTTAATTTCAGCCGCTATCTCGTCTACAAGCTCGTTTATCTCACTGTGGTCGAGATGAATTCCTTTCTTCCGGAGAATCTCGGCAATCTTTTTCCGGGTGTCTTCCCCCTTCTCGGGAGCGAACAAAATGCCGAGTGTCGCACCGATGGCGGCTCCTCCGATAAAGGCGGCTAATACGCTTAATCCTTTCATGGCAAATCCTTTCTCTTTATGGTTAATACTGCAAAGTTAACATATTTACCCGATAACTTGTTCATCAACGCGAGTTTAACATATGAAATTACTTGATTCAACCCCTGTCTCATCTGCCGTTGTCCGCGGAGCGACCTGGATAAGCGGGCGATTCTTTTGTTGCTCTCCGCTTGGTTGCCGGTCGGAAACATGTTCTTATGTCTTACGGCTGCGATGCAGTGCCTTTTTCAAGGCGTTAGCCGCACTTCTTCCGCCCGCTGCAAGCAGGAGAAACGCGCGCCGGGCGTTTACGCATTAGTTATTTTTAACGGCCAAAGTTCCCGCCGCTGGCGCGTTCCGTGTACTTTTGTATGATAATACGTTTGGCAGAATATGGTGTACGGACGAACCGGCACACTGACGGACGGAAAAGCAACGTTTCGGACTAACGATGGCGGGATGAGCGGACTTGGAAAAACAATGAGAGTATTTTATGGCGGTGTCATCGCCTGTTGCCTGTTGCTGTCGTGCGGCAACGTGGATTCGGACTTGGATGCGAAGTGGCAATTGCGCGAATCCTTGACCGCGGACGGAGTGTCCGAAAGAAACGACAGTGTGTTCTACAATTTTCAGAAAGGCAGCTTTTCGATGATATGTCTGACGGGAAAAGGCGCTTACGAGACGTTTTTTGGAAATTATACTTTGAAAGACGATAAAATTTCCATTATTTTGCTGCCTGAAAGTCAGGAAAATGAATATTATAGGAAGCGTATAAATTGGGAGGATGGACGCAGGATATTCAACGTGGAGAAACTTTCCTCTTCCTCCCTGCATCTGGAATATCGGGGTGTCCGGTATCTCTTTCGAAAATATGGATGATATAAGAACGGAATAGACAAAAATAATAATTAATAAAAAACAAGTCTGATTATGAAGAAATCATTATTTCTGGGTTTAGGCGTATGTACCGTGTTGGCGTTTACGTCTTGTAAGTCGAGTGAGAGTGCGTATAAGAAAGCATACGAAAAGGCAAAACAACAAGAGCTGGCCGAACCTCAGGTGACAACGCCCGCTCCCGTGGCGGTGGCTTCTGCGGAACCGAAAGTGGTGGAGAGCGCGCCGGTTGTTGCTCCGGGCGTTCGTCAGGAACGTGTGGAAGTTGTCTCCGGTAGCACGGGGCTGAACGACTACAGCGTGGTTTGCGGCAGTTTCGGTGTGAAAGCGAATGCCGAAAATCTTAAAGACTATCTGGATCAGCAGGGATACAACGCGGTCATTGCCTTCAATGCCGAAGCCGGTATGTATCGTGTCATCGTAAGCACGTTTGCCGATAGGGAATCCGCGGCTGCGGCGCGCGACGCTTTCAAAGCCAAATATCCCAACCGGAGCGATTTCCAGGGTTCTTGGCTGCTCTACCGTCTCAAGTAAACCGGATGGTTTTCATTCTTCGGATGAGTTGTCTCGTGCGTGGAATTAATGTTTGAATAATATTAAGGCTGCCCTTTATGAACTTGGGGCAGCCTTAATTGTTTCTGGAAAGTTGAAAAACGTATCGGATACACTACCGGCGCGAGGTCGAAAAATGTGGTGTGCCGGTATCGGAATCTTGTTTACAGTTCGATAACCAGCGACGCTCTCGGAGCGAGAGTCAGCGCAGCGTCGTCCAAAGCGATGCTTTGTCCGCTTAATATCTCTTTACCCTCTTTACTGTCTTTCAGTACTTCCTTGTAGAATTTCAACGGTACGGTGGTTTCGGAGTCTTTGCCGTTGAGCATTACAAACACGGTTTTTCCCTCATACCGGCGGGCATAGGCATATACGCCCTCCTGCACCATAAATTGTATCATCTCTCCCTTGGCAATCACCTCATTTCCCTTGCGCCAGTTGAGAATGGTTTTATAGAAGTCGTAACACTCGTTCTGTATCTTGCTGCGCCCGTTTGCGCTGAAAGCGTTGGCGGTGTCTGCAATCCATCCGCCGGGGAAGTCTTTGCGTACGTAGCCGTCGCTTTTACTCTTCACTCCGGTCATCATCACCTCCGTGCCGTAGTAGAGTTGGGGAATGCGGTGAGTGGTAAGTAGAAGCGTGGAGGCCTGCTTGAGCATAGGCAGGTTGTTGACCTCGCCCAAAAAGCGGTCGGTGTCGTGATTCTCTATGAATGCGAGCACGGAAGCCGGATTAGGATACAGAAAATCGTAAACGAAGTTGTTGTATATTCTGTCCAGTCCCTTGAACCAAGTTTCGGTCTGCTCCGTTTTAGCTATATTTATCCTGTCGTAGAAGCTGAAATCCATAACCGTTTTCAGATGACTGTTACGGGGAGCGGACAGCCGGGAATCTTTCTGCCACCAAGCAGTGTAGGCAGGCTCGGTGACCCACGTTTCACCCACTGTGTTGTAGTTGGGATATTCGTCGTTCAATTCTTCCATCCATTTGCTCATGGCGTCGTAGTCGGCATACGGATAGGTATCCATGCGGATACCGTCGATACCGGCGTATTCAATCCACCAGAAACTGTTCTGTACCAGATAGCGGTAGACGTGCGGATTTCGCTGATTTAGATCGGGCATGGTAGGAACGAACCAGCCGTCGTTCATCTGCTCGAAGTCATATCGCGACGTGTACCGGTCAATGTGCGGTGTCAGTTTGAAAGACGTTTGCACAAAGTTAGTCTCATGGTCGGGATTATTGAACCAGTCGCGCGAGGGCATGTCCTTAATCCAGGGATGTTCCACACCGCAATGGTTGAATATCATGTCCATAACCACCTTGATGTTTCTTCCGTGAGCTTTTGCTATCAGCTGCTTGTATTCCTCGTTGCTGCCGAAACGGGGATCCACCTTGTAGTAATCGGTGGTGGCATAGCCGTGATAAGACCCCCCTTCCATGTTATTTTCCAGCACGGGAGTGAACCATAGAGCAGTTACTCCCAGATCGGAGAAATAGTCCAGATGTTGTTCGATGCCGGCGAGGTCGCCTCCATGACGTGCGTTGGGGTCTTCCCTGTCTACCTTGTAGGGCGACATGCCCGGTATGAGGTCGTTATCCGGATTGCCATTGGCAAAGCGGTCGGGCATGAGCAGATACAACGCATCCGAAGCGTCGAAGCCCTTCCGCTCGCATCCTTTTTTATCCCGGGATTTCAGTTCATACTCTTTCACGATTTTCCGTTTGCCCTGCGTGAAGGTCAGGTTGAACTTACCGGGCTGAACGTTCTTGTCGAGTTTGAGGTAAACTATCAGATAATTGGAACTTTCCAGCTTTACGCTGCTGCTTAGCGAGACGCCGGGATGATTGACCGATACGGATGACTCTCCTATGTCATCTCCGTAGACCAGAAGTTGCAGTTCGGGATTTTGCATTCCCGCATACCAGAACGGAGGATCTATTTTGTCCGCTTTCATGGCATGCAGCGAACCGAGCGAGGAAAAGAGTACGATTGAGAGTAATAAAAGACTTTTCATAATACGATTATTGGTTTTATTTTGGCTAATATATGGAATAAGGGAAGAAAACGGGTAAAATTCCACCTATATTATATAAGCGTTGTTTATGCAAACGTTTTCCGGACGGAACCGTCGTTCCGGAAATAAAAGTCCGGCTCCGTTAAACCATTTTATCCGGAAGCTTGTTAGTTAATTATAATTTGTAATTATTACAGCAATAAAAATCCTAAATAAAAGTGATTATGGTATATGATTTAAACATGTTGAAAGCATTCTATGCAGCTTATCAGAGTAAAGTGGCGCAAGCGCGTAGCGTGCTTCAACGTCCCATGACGCTGGCGGAAAAAATCCTGTATGCTCATCTGTTTGCTCCCTCTGAGATGAAGGAGTATAAGCGGGGAGAAGACTATGTGAATTTTCGTCCCGACCGTGTGGCGATGCAGGATGCCACCGCTCAGATGGCGTTGTTGCAGTTTATGAATGCCGGGCGCGAGACGGTGGCTGTGCCCTCTACCGTGCATTGCGACCACCTTATCCAAGCCCACCGGGGGGCGGAAGAAGACGTCGACACCGCCCGGAAGACAAATAAGGAGGTTTACGACTTCCTGCGCGATGTATCTTCCCGTTACGGCATCGGTTTTTGGCAGCCGGGTGCGGGTATCATCCATCAGGTGGTGTTGGAGAATTATGCTTTTCCCGGCGGCATGATGGTGGGAACGGATTCGCATACGCCCAACGCCGGCGGGCTGGGTATGGTCGCCATCGGTGTGGGAGGAGCTGATGCCGTGGATGTAATGACCGGTATGGAGTGGGAGCTTAAAATGCCCCGCCTCATAGGTGTGCGTCTGACGGGTACACTCTGCGGATGGGCTTCGCCCAAGGATGTAATTCTTAAGCTGGCGGGTATTCTCACCGTGAAAGGCGGGACGAACGCGATTATCGAATACTTCGGTCCCGGAACGGAATCGTTGTCGGCAACAGGCAAGGCAACCATCTGCAACATGGGAGCGGAAGTGGGTGCGACTACCTCTTTGTTTCCTTATGACAGTCGCATGGCTTCCTACTTGCGTTCCACGGGGCGCGAGGAGGTTGCCGAAATGGCTACTTCTCTTTCGGCTCAACTTCGTGCCGATGTGGAAGTGGAGCAGAATCCCGAAGCACATTTCGATAGGGTTATCGAGATAAACCTTTCGGAACTGGAACCCTATATCAACGGACCTTTTACGCCCGATGCGGCTACGCCTATCTCGCAGTTTGCCGGGAAAGTGCTTGCTAATGGTTATCCCCGTCGCATGGAGGTGGGTTTGATTGGGTCTTGCACCAACTCTTCGTATCAGGATTTGAACCGTGCGGCTTCACTTGCGCGGCAGGTGAAAGCGAAGGAACTGGATGCGGCTGCTGCCCTGATTGTAAATCCCGGTTCGGAACAGATAAGGGCTACGTCTGAACGAGACGGAATGATAGCCGACTTCGAAGATATGGGAGCGACTATCATGGCGAATGCCTGTGGTCCCTGCATCGGGCAGTGGAAGCGGCTGGCAGACGACCCGGAACGCAGGAACTCCATCGTCACCTCGTTCAACAGAAACTTTGCCAAACGAGCCGACGGGAATCCGAATACGCACGCTTTTGTGGCTTCGCCCGAGTTGACCATGGCGCTGACCATTGCCGGTGACTTGTGTTTCAATCCGCTCACCGATACGCTTCTTAACCGTAAGGGGGAACGGGTGAAGTTGGATGAACCGCAGGGTGAGGAACTTCCGTCCGCCGGTTTCATAGGAGGAAACAAAGGTTATGTGGCTCCGGGCGGTCTCGGAACAGAAGTCAGCATCAATCCGCAGTCGCAACGCTTGCAGCGTTTACAGCCTTTCCCGTCATGGGATGGTAAGAATCTCCTCTCCATGCCATTGCTCATTAAGGCACAAGGTAAGTGCACCACCGACCACATCTCTATGGCCGGTCCGTGGCTTCGATTCCGCGGACATCTCGAAAACATTTCCGACAATATGCTTATGGGAGCAGTCAACGCCTTCAATGGTGAAACGAACAAGGTATGGAACCGCCTGACCGGTGAATATGGTACGGTGTCCGCTACGGCAAAGGCATATAAGGAAGCGGGTATTCCCTCCATCGTGGTGGCTGAAGAGAACTACGGCGAGGGTTCCAGCAGGGAACATGCCGCCATGGAGCCTCGTTTCCTGAATGTGCGCGTGATTCTTGCCAAGAGTTTTGCCCGCATACACGAGACCAATCTGAAAAAACAGGGTATGCTGGCTTTGACGTTCGCGAATAAAGAGGATTACGATAAAATCCGTGAACGAGACATGTTGTCTGTGCTCGGACTGGAAAGTTTCGCTCCGGGATGCGGGTTGACGCTCTTGTTGAAGCACGAGGATGGAACGGAAGAGTCTCTGAAAGTGCAACATACATATAACGAACAGCAGATAGGTTGGTTCCGCGCCGGCTCTGCCTTAAATGCAAGATAATAGAGCTATGAATAAAGTAACAGTAAAACCCGGTGTGGGACTGGTGGTGCCTGATGTACCCGTAGTTCCTTTTATCGCGGGCGATGGCGTGGGTGCCGAAGTGACTCCCGCCATGAAAGAAATTGTGGATGCGGCGGTATGCAAGGCATATGGCGGCAAACGGCGGATAGAATGGAAAGAGGTTTTGGCGGGAGAGCGCGCTTTCAACGAAACGGGAACGTGGCTGCCGGAAGAAACGATGGCTGCCTTTCAGGAGTACCTTGTGGGCATCAAAGGACCTTTGACCACGCCTGTGGGAGGTGGCATACGCTCGCTAAATGTGGCGTTGCGGCAAACGCTCGACCTTTATGTGTGTCAGCGTCCGGTACGTTGGTTCAAGGGTGTGCATTCGCCTGTGCGTTATCCGGAAAAGGTGAATATGTGCGTGTTTCGCGAAAACACCGAAGATATTTATGCCGGAATAGAATGGGAGGCGGGAACTCCCGAGGCGGAGAAGTTCTATCGTTTCCTACATGATGAAATGGGGGTAAGGAAAGTACGTTTTCCCGAGACATCTTCTTTCGGCGTGAAACCCGTCTCGCGCGAAGGTACGGAACGTTTGGTGCGCGATGCCTGCCGCTATGCGCTGGAACACGGACTGCCTTCGGTGACGTTGGTTCACAAAGGAAACATCATGAAATACACCGAGGGAGGTTTCAAGAAATGGGGCTATGAGTTGGCTGAAAGGGAGTTTGCCCGGGAACTCGCCGATGGGCGTCTGGTGGTGAAAGACTGCATTGCAGACGCTTTCCTGCAGAATACGTTGTTGACTCCGGAGGAGTATTCGGTTATCGCCACGCTCAATCTGAACGGCGATTACGTTTCCGATCAGTTGGCGGCAATGGTGGGTGGCATAGGCATCGCTCCCGGTGCCAATATCAACTACCGTACGGGGCATGCCATCTTCGAGGCCACACACGGGACAGCCCCATCCATTGCCGGAAAGAATGTGGTGAACCCCTCGTCTATTGTTCTTTCGGCTGTGATGATGCTTGAATATTTCAATTGGAAAGAGGCCGCCGCACTGATAGAAAGAGCGTTGGAAGAGAGCTTTGTGGCGGGGCGTGCCACGGCAGACCTTGCACGCTTCATGCCCGGTGGGTTTTCGCTTTCTACCACGGATTTCACGCGCGAGGTGGTGGAACGTATCGACCGGCATACTCGTTGAGAAACTTTAATGGAATTGTTTTTTTACTACCCGTATAATATTATAATGTATAGAAATGAAAAAAGAATATCTTGTCTATAAACTCTCCGAAGATATGAAAGAAGCGGTTCGCATAGACACCGGACTCTTCCAGAAGTTTGATGTAAAACGAGGTTTGCGCAACGAAGACGGAACCGGTGTCTTGGTGGGGCTGACCAAAATAGGTAACGTGGTGGGTTATGAGCGTGTGCCGGGCGGAGGATTGAAACCCATCCCGGGCAAGTTGTTCTATCGCGGCTACGATCTTGAAGACATAGCCCATGCCATGATGAAGGAAAAACGGTTCGGTTTTGAGGAAGTGGCATACCTGCTGCTCTCGGGTCGCCTCCCCGATAAGGAAGAACTCAAATCGTTCCGCGAACTGATAAACGACAATATGCCGCTGGAGCAAAAGACCAAGATGAATATCATCGAACTGGAGGGAAACAACATCATGAACATCCTTGCACGGAGCGTGTTGGAGATGTATCGTTTCGACCCTGCTGCCGACGACACTTCGCGGGACAACCTGATGCGCCAGAGCGTCGAACTCATATCGAAGTTTCCCACCATCATAGCCTACGCCTACAACATGTTGCGCCATGCCACTTTCGGGCGTTCGCTGCACATCCGCCATCCCAGAGAGGAACTTTCCATCGCCGAAAACTTCCTGCACATGCTCAAGAAAGAGTATACCGAACTGGATGCCCGCACGCTCGACCTGTTGCTTGTGCTTCAGGCGGAGCATGGAGGCGGAAACAACTCTACCTTTACGGTGAGAGTCACCTCTTCCACCGGCACGGATACGTATTCTGCCATTGCCGCGGGTATCGGTTCGCTGAAAGGTCCTTTGCACGGGGGAGCCAACATTCAGGTGGCGGATATGTTCCGGCATTTGCAGGAAAACATACAAGACTGGACCAGCGTGGATGAGATAGATGCCTATTTTACCCGTATGCTCAACAAGGAAGTTTACGACAAGAGCGGACTGATTTATGGCATCGGACATGCCGTGTACACCATATCCGACCCCCGCGCTCTGCTGCTGAAAGAACTGGCGAGGGATTTGGCGCGCGAGAAGGGCAAGGAACGCGAGTTTGCTTTCCTCGAACTCTTGGAAGAGCGTGCCATCGCAACCTTCGGACGGGTGAAGAACAACGGGAAGACTGTTTCAAGCAACGTCGATTTCTATTCGGGCTTTGTGTATGAGATGATCGGCTTGCCGCAGGAGATATATACCCCGTTGTTTGCAATGGCGCGCATTGTGGGGTGGTGTGCGCACCGTAACGAGGAGCTGAACTTCGAAGGGAAGCGCATCATCCGTCCGGCATACAAGAACGTGCTGGAGGAAACCGTGTATGTTCCCATCAAGAAGCGCTGACGGAGCAGGAAGGACGTCTCTCTTTCCTCTTCCGTTTGTTCGAGAATATAGTCGGAAAGAGGTCGATATTGTCTCTTTTCTTTCATATGAGAGGTGTCGCTTGTGTAGCGACCCTCTTTTTTTATCAAAAATGCAGATAACTCGCTATTTTCATTTACATTTGCCAAAAAACTAAAAGAGGTTAATTATGTTTGCTGCGTTCAATTTTCAACAAATGATTAGTGCGTTCATCGTCTTGTTTGCCGTAATAGACATTATCGGTTCCATTCCCATCATCATCAATCTGAAGGAAAAGGGGAAAGATGTCAATGCGCTGAAGGCGACACTCATCTCTGCGGCTCTGCTTGTCGGTTTTTTCTATGCCGGTGATATGATGCTGAAACTCTTTCATGTAGACATCGAATCGTTTGCAGTGGCGGGTGCGTTTGTTATCTTTCTGATGTCTCTGGAAATGATTCTGGATGTGGAAATCTTCAAGAATCAAGGCCCCATTAAAGAGGCAACGCTTGTGCCGCTTGTTTTTCCCTTGCTGGCAGGAGCCGGGGCTTTCACTACATTGCTCTCGCTTCGGGCGGAATACGCGAGCATCAACATCATGATTGCGTTGTTGCTGAATATGATATGGGTATTCTTTGTGGTGAGTATGACCGGTCGTGTGGAACGTTTTCTGGGCAGGGGAGGTATCTATATCATCCGCAAGTTCTTCGGAATAATTCTGCTTGCCATCTCCGTCAGGCTTTTCATGGCGAATATAACACAACTGATAGGCTCTTGATAGCCCGCACTCCGTTTCCTCCGCCGGAAATCGCATACGATGCCGGCGGAGTTTTTTGTTTCTGTACTTTCCCTGCCAGCGGGCAGGATGACGGTTTTCTTCTTCTATCGGAAAACATTCCGAACCGGGGATGATTTCCGCCGCTGCGGATAACCCCCTGAAACACTTGCTGCATACCCGGAGAACGGTACGGGCACGGTAGCCGAACCGTACGGGTGCGCTGTCCGAACCACACGGGGAACGTTCGCGAACCATACGGGTGCGGTACGAACAGGTGTTTTCCCTTGTTGCCCGATAGGTCGTTTATCGGTCGTTCGAATAATCCGGAAAGACCTTGCCGCATGTGTGCGATACCCTTACATATGGAGGTGCGATTTTGCCGGATATGCACACGAATTTTCCTGAAAAAATTTCTTGGATTCCCCGATTTTAATAGCTTTGTCCATTCCGGACGGATTGATGAAAAGTCTGTTCCGCTTTAGGAGTGAATGCATAAAAGATGTAATATGACCGAATTGGAAAAAATGAGAAACGGCGAACTGGCAGATATGTCTGCGCCGGAGATTCAGGCAAAGTTCGAATCGGCAAAGCGCTTGTTGGCGCAAATGCACGGACTGACCACCTACGACGAGGCGTTCCGCCCGTTGCTGGAGTCTCTCATCCCCGGCATTCCGGCTTCTGCGGTGATTACCCCGCCGTTCTATTGCGACCATGGCGATGGCATCCGTTTGGGTGAAAACGTGTTCATAAACGCCAACTGCACCTTTCTGGACGGGGCATACATAACCGTTGGGGCACGTACGCTGATAGGACCCTGCGTGCAGATCTACACTCCGCATCATCCCATCGACTTCATGCAGAGGCGAAGCCCGAAAGAATACGCCTTTCCGGTGACGATAGGCGAAGACTGCTGGATTGGAGGCGGTGTTATTATCTGTCCCGGTGTGACCATTGGCGACCGTTGTGTGATAGGGGCGGGGAGTGTGGTCACCCGCAATATTCCTTCCGATACGCTGGCCTTAGGTTCTCCCGCCCGTGTTTTTCGTTCCCTTCTCTGATGCCTTTTCCCCTTTCTATATATTATATAATGTGTTCCCTTTTTTGTTTCCTTTTTTCTGTCTTGTTTTTCTTTCCTCTATCCTCCTGTTTTCCAGTGTGTTTATTATTTTCTTTCATTTTCCTTTAATTTTTCTTCCCTTATATTTGGATTGTATCTCCAAGTTGTCTACTTTTGCACCCGCTTTCCCGGAGGCGGTAAGCTTAGCGCGATGTTTGATATCCTGTCCGACCTTTTGGTCCGCCGTTTTTCTCGGCGCTCCTTTTTGCGGGATTCTTTCCCTTGAAAAAAAAGTCGGACATTTTTTTGGATTGTATTCCTTAAAGTTCTTATCTTTGCATCCGCTTGCCGATAAAAAACCGGCATCCGTTTCCATTTAAGAAGCGTTCTTTGAATGATTTTCATAAACAATACAAGTAGTACAAGAGCAAGATATCTGCCCGTTTTTTTTGGGCTTTTATTTTGGGTAAATACGAACCGTCAATACTCTCCGCATCCTTTTTTTCTGGATTCGGGGTTTTAGATGTGACACAGGTATTTTCAAGAATAACGGAACGTCCTGAACAGAGCAATTACTCCCTGTCAATCTGTTTTGCCTTTTTTGGCATTCTTTTTTTCGGGGTTTAAATAACGATACTTTTACAATGAAGAGTTTGATCCTGGCTCAGGATGAACGCTAGCTACAGGCTTAACACATGCAAGTCGAGGGGCAGCATGGGCTTAGCTTGCTAAGTCCGATGGCGACCGGCGCACGGGTGAGTAACACGTATCCAACCTTCCCTTTACCCGGGAATAGGCTTTCGAAAGAAAGATTAATGTCCGATGGTATAATCATTTCGCATGTTTTGATTATTAAAGAATTTCGGTATTGGATGGGGATGCGTTCCATTAGTTAGTTGGCGGGGTAACGGCCCACCAAGACATCGATGGATAGGGGTTCTGAGAGGAAGGTCCCCCACATTGGAACTGAGACACGGTCCAAACTCCTACGGGAGGCAGCAGTGAGGAATATTGGTCAATGGACGCAAGTCTGAACCAGCCAAGTAGCGTGAAGGATGACTGCCCTATGGGTTGTAAACTTCTTTTATAAGAGAATAAAGTTTGCCACGTGTGGCATTTTGCATGTATCTTATGAATAAGGATCGGCTAACTCCGTGCCAGCAGCCGCGGTAATACGGAGGATCCGAGCGTTATCCGGATTTATTGGGTTTAAAGGGAGCGTAGGC
>JBHADT010000009.1:0-30539 GCA_041855205.1 Bacteroides sp. | reverse complement strand
TTACATCTTCGACTCTTTACTCCCGTTACTGGATAAACATATGCGTATAATTATTGCAGGTAAGAATCCTCCCGCCTCTTTACTCCGCAAAGCCGTACATTTTACCAATGTCTTGATAAAGCCGAACCCGGCAGCCGATGAGATGGAACGTCTTATTGTCGGTGCGCAAGTGAATGTGCTTTTAACGTTTCAGCGTACAGGAGTGAAACTGAAGCTTATCCATACCCTTTCAAAAGGCAGGGGACATTGTCTTGTGAATTCTCTTATGCTTCCGGACGAAATGTTTCGGAAATGTTGTACGGTGGCTGACACTCCGGAGGAGCAGGCGGAAGCCATCAGCCATTTGTTTCACTTGCCGCAAACTCCTCAAACGTTGCAATGCAGACAAGTATTGCTTGCGGAGAGGGGATATGATAACCGGGTTACTTCTCTTCTCCGCTAATCAATGTCTGTACGATGCGCTCTGCCGTTCGTCCGTCCCAGCGTTCGGGCAACACGGCATGCTTCCACTCTTCGTGCATGAGTCTCTTTAGCGTTCTTTCCAACATGGCGGGATCTTCGTTCACCAGTTCATTGGTTCCCACACGCCATGTTTCGGGATGTTCGGCATAAGAGTTCAGAGTGATACAGGGTACATCAAGGAATGTGGCCTCTTCGGCAATATTTCCCGAATCAGTGATGATGCCTTTGGCATGATTGATAAGATAACCGAAATGAAGATAACCCTGGGGAGGTAGAATGTGCAGGTTGGGGGCTGAGAGTTTCAGACTTTTGATTGCATCCTGTACATAAGGGTGTAGAGGAGCGATGACAGGCATCCTTTCCGAACCTTCCACGATAATCTGCATCAACGCTTTCAACTTTTCTCTTTTAGCCAGTAAGTCATGACGGTTGAGCGTGAGGAGCAAATAGTTGCCATGTTCCAGCCCGAGTGTAGAGAACCATACGGGAGGAATCAGGCGGTGGCGATTGTACCGGATGGTATCTATGAGAATATTTCCCACGTAGTGGATGTATTCGGGAATCATTCCCTCCTGATTCAGATTTCGATTGGCAACCATCCCTGCCGTAAACAGGTAATCGGAAATGGCATCGGCAATCGTGCGGTTCACTTCGCGGGGCATATTCATGTCGAACGAGCGTGTACCTGCTATGAGATGGGCAACTTTTAAACCTCTTTTTTTGGCAACGATGGAGCAACTCATGGTGGCGGTGAGGTCATCTACAACCAATACTATTTGTGCGGGATGAACGTTAAGCTCTTTTTCGAAAGCGAGCATGATGGCGGCCGCCACCTCCGAATGATTGTGACCGCTTACGCCCAGATAACCGTCGGGCTTCTTCATGTCCAGATCGGAGAACAGTGATGCGTCCAGACTGGGGTCATCCTCTTTCCCTGTATATATCAAACGGAACGAAATGTTCTTACCACTTGCCCGGGCTGCTTGTATGGCACGGATGATAGGAGCTATTTTCATGAAATTGGGGCGTGCTCCGGCTACAATCGTTATTTTCATGTCGCTTTCTTTTTAGTAGAACAAAAGTACGTTTTCTTAGGTAAATTATTTGTTTCTTTGCCTATAATTTTCATTGCTATATGCCGACATTTGTTCAGATTCTTGATTTTGTAGGTACGTTTGCCTTTGCCATCAGTGGTATACGCCTGGCATCCGCCAAGCGTTTCGATTGGTTTGGGGCTTATGTGGTAGGTTTCGTAACCGCCATCGGAGGAGGAACCATACGGGACGTCTTGTTAGGGGTAACTCCCGGATGGATGACAAGCCCTGTCTATCTCATTTGTACAGGATTGGCTTTGTTGTGGGTAATCCTGTTCGGTAGATATCTCATTCACCTTAATAATACGTTCTTTATTTTCGACAGCATCGGATTGGCGCTCTTTACGGTGGTGGGTGTTGGTAAGAGTATAGCATTAGGCTATCCGTTCTGGGTGGCCATTGTCATGGGGAGCATTACCGGTGCGGCGGGCGGAGTGATTCGCGATGTCTTTATCAATGAAATTCCATTGATATTCCGGAAAGAGATATACGCTATGGCATGCCTGCTGGGAGGTGTATTTTACTGGATTTGCCATGCAATGGGATTGTATGATTACGGATGTCAGATTGTGGCGGGTATCACTGTTTTTATTACTCGTATTTTGGCGGTGAAATATAACATTTGCCTGCCCATTCTTTCGGGTGATACTTCGGAGAAGGGCAGTTCATAACAGAGAAAGTTATATTACAAGGAGGAGGCTGTTTATGGAAAACGCCCTTTCTAAAATAAATTGTGCAGTCTGAAAGACCATAGCGTCTTCAGGCTGCACAATTTATTTACTACAAAGACATAGATTATGTCGTTGCCACTTTTGCCGGACCGTATGGTTGCAGTATTATCGATATTCGGAAACACAACTGTGTGACTCAGAAAACCGCACCCGTTTGGTTCGAATATCGCGCCTGTGCGGTTCGAGTACCATACCCGTGTCGTTCTCCGGACATACTGCGGTCATATCCTGACCTTGTCTGCGACAGACGGGAACCATCCCCGCTTCGGGATGATTCTCAGACTGTTTCCCTCTCCCTGCCGGCATATACATGTTGTTTTTCTAAAGTCCCACTTCATCAATGGCATCTCTTTTCCGCTCGCGATGACTGACCCTATACCGGGGCTTCTCGCGTATATGGCTTTTTACTCATGCCGCTTCGAAGAAAAATCAATCTCTTGCGCAAGCTCCTTCGTGGTGTGGATAGCCGGGTTTATGACTTCTCCATTTCGGGTCGGCAATTACTTTCAGGCTGCGATAATCGTCTGCCGTACGTTGGATGTAATCGTCCAGAAGCGAGCGGTGTATCTTGAGTATGGTGGCATAGCTTGGGTCATGCGCCAGATTGTGCTGTTCTCCTTTATCGTTCTGCATGTCGTATAGCTCCTCACCGTTACCCTCCAGATAATGCGTGTATTTGTAACGCGGACTCCGGATCATGCGTCCCGGCGATACGATTCTTTCGTATTCGCTATGCCATTCGGAGACAACATAAGGATGTCGTTTTGTTTGCCATTCTCCCCGAAGCAGCGGAGCGAGGCTTATCCCTCTTTTGTCTTGAGGTATGGCGATTCCGGCTAACTCGCAGAGGGTGGGCAAGAGGTCGAGTGTAGGTTGGGTCAGGATGTCTTCCACCGGTTTTTCCCGTTTGATGATGCCCGGACCCGCAAATATGAAAGGTACATTCGTTATCTCATCGTAGAAACTCACTTGTTTGGTTACCATGCGGTGCGAAGCCATTCCGTCTCCGTGGTCGGCAAGAAACACAATGATGGTATTTTTCCCTGCATCCGTACTGTACAATGCCTGCAATACTTGCTCTATCTGCTTGGAAACCATTTCCGTGTAATGACGGAAAGCGGCTATATAATGACGGTAATTCCTTTTGCTCCACCCGGAGGCTTGCATCATGCGCCGGTGACTGCAACAAATGTATTGGACGGGAATGGGCAGTTTCTCCCAGTCTTCTATTTCAAAATTGTCAGGGAGTTCCGGTAGCGGCACTTTCAATGGCGTGTTTTCATGTATCCCTTTGTGGGTCCCCACATATCCGCAGATGTTGTGCGGATTCTGGAAATCGGCGACACAGATAAATGGTTTCCGGGGAGGATTTGACAGATATTCCACCACGTCCTGACAAGTGCCCACATCGAGAAAACTGTCATTGTTTACCGGGAAATCGGGATCGCTGAATGGCTGTGCTACGGGTTCCTTGTGCTTGAATCCGCGTAGGCTGCCCATATCGTGCGTTTTCCCGAAATGTACGGCATCATAGCCGTGCTCGGAGAAAAGACTACCCAGAGTAGGTATGTTGTCGGATAACGGTGGATTGATGAGGTGGTCGGAATTCGACCTTATATTAGTCTGATGCGGCATCATACCGCTCCACAATGCTGCACGGGAAGGCTGGCTCAAAGGACAACCGACATAGGCTTTGGCAAACACGACTCCCTCGCTTGCCACCCGGTCGATGGAGGGTGTGCTGCTTTGGCTCATTCCGTAGGCTCCCACCACCCGTTGTGTCAGATGATCGCATTGGATAATAAGAAAATTGGGAGTCTCCTGTGCCGGTACGGACAGACTGTATGCGCCGAGACTTATTGCGGTGTAGAGCGTCTTTTTCATTAGTTATCGTTTTAATTGATTGACGGACAAATGTATTTAAAAGAGGGTATGAAAAAAAGCTTCCGTTTACGTATGTGGACGTAAATGGAAGCTTTTGTACAATATTGTAATCGATTGAAGAATCAACCGTTCATACTCATCAAGAATTCATCATTGTCTCTGGTCTTCTCCAAACGGTCCTTGACAAAATCCATTGCTTCTATCGGGTTCATATCGGACAGATATTTGCGTAATATCCACATGCGATCAAGCGTCTGCTTATCTTGCAGCAAATCATCCCGGCGTGTACTCGAAGCCACGATGTTCACGGCGGGGAAGATACGCTTGTTCGAGAGGTTGCGGTCGAGTTGCAGTTCCATATTGCCCGTGCCTTTGAATTCCTCGAAAATAACCTCATCCATTTTCGAACCGGTATCTATCAGCGCAGTGGCGAGTATGGTAAGCGAACCTCCGTTTTCTATGTTACGTGCGGCGCCAAAAAAGCGTTTGGGCTTGTGTAAAGCATTGGCGTCTACACCGCCCGATAGCACCTTGCCGGATGCGGGAGATACGGTGTTGTATGCCCGTGCCAACCGGGTGATGGAGTCGAGGAAAATAACGACATCATGTCCGCATTCTACCATTCGTTTGGCTTTCTCCAACACGATACCGGCTATTTTCACGTGGCGTTCGGCCGGTTCGTCAAATGTGGAGGCAATGACTTCCGCGTTTACGGTACGCGCCATGTCGGTAACTTCTTCAGGACGCTCGTCGATCAACAGCATTATCATGTACACTTCCGGATGGTTGACGGCAATGGCGTTGGCAATATCTTTCATCAACAGAGTCTTACCCGTTTTGGGCTGTGCCACTATCAGTGCACGTTGACCTTTTCCGATAGGAGCAAAAAGGTCGACCACGCGGGCGGAAAGCGAGTCGGAATTATCCCCCTTACAGAGTCTGAACTTTTCGTTGGGGAAGAGTGGAGTCAGGTGCTCAAAAGGAACACGGTCTCTTACGTAAGACGGGTCTCGTCCGTTTATTTTTAGCACCTTGACCAACGGGAAATATTTTTCACCTTCTTTGGGCGGGCGGATCACGCCTTCTACCACATCGCCGGTTTTCAGGCCGAAAAGCTTTATTTGAGACTGGGATACATAGATGTCATCGGGAGAAGAAAGGTAGTTGTAGTCAGGTGAGCGGAGGAAACCGTAGCCATCCTGCATCATCTCCAACACACCTGTTCCTGTCAATATGTCGTCAAACTCGTAACTCTTTTCACGTTCCACATTTTGTTTGCGTTCATTGGCTGTGGTGGAAGAGTTCTCGTTTGTTGTATTTACTGTTTGGTTGGTTCGTTGCGGTTGTGCATTGCGTTGTTGTTCGTTGTTGCGATTACCGTTCTGCTCCCGTTGATGCGGACGTGCTTGTTTTGCCGGTTTTTCAACTACGGGCATTTCTGTTTTGGTGGCTTCGAACTTTCCGATAAGTTCGGTGGGGAGTTCCATCTTTTCCGTCGGCAGGTTTTCGATAGGGATAAAGTCATCCTCATTGTCAAAAAGCAGCGGACTGTTTTCAATCACCACTTTATTGGATGTCTGGAGCGGTTGAGGTTTGCTTTCGGACTTAGATTTCTCTTCCGTTACCTCGTTCTTAACTTTCGCTTCAATTGCTTGGACCTTCTCTTCCGATTTTGCTTTGCGCGGACGTCCGGGCTTTCGTTTAGTAGCAGTTTCGTTTTCTGCCAAAGTCACTTTCTGCTGCTCTACGGGAAGCGTTTCTTTTCCTGTGGGAACGGCTTGTTTGAGATTGGAAGCCTGAGGTTTTGCATTGTTTGCGGATGATTCTTCCTCTTTCTTTTTCTTATTTGTATCTGCAAGGTTTCCTTCGGGCTTATTCTGAATGGAAGGTCTGTTCTGTGTAGTGGAGAAAATTTTATCCGTACTTTCTTTCTTTACGGTTACTCTGTTTCGCTTTTGCTGTCTCTCTCCTTTATGCTCTTCTTTCTCTTTCTCGGCAGCCATTTTTCTTGTGGCTCCTACAATGGCTTGTTCATCAAGAATTCTATAAACAAGCTCTTCTTTTTTCAGTGAATCTGTCTTTTTGATGCCTAATTCTTGGGCAATAGTTTGTAGTTCCGACAAGCTTTTGTCGTTTAATTGAATGATATTATACATATATAATATGTGGATAAGTTAGTGTTCTTTTAATGTTAGTTGAATGGAATTCGCCCGGCGTATTACGGGCAGTCACGAATTGTACGGCAAGATTCGTTGCGGTTATTAAAAAATAAAATACAAGATTGGGATTATATTTGTTGAATCGGAAATCCGGAAACTTTCTCTAATCAGAGAGTTGTAGGAGATTTTCAACGCACCAAAGGTAATGAAAAAAATGAGTTAATGTTTAATTATCCGGTTATTTTTCAACCATTTCTTAAAAAAGAACCTTAAACTCAGCCCATACGGGCAGATGGTCGCTATAACCTTGTTGATATTTCATACCATAGTATGTGCGGAAAGGCTTTATTCCTCCGTACTTCTTGTCTTCCGTCAGAAGAAAAGGAGCTCGAAAGATTCCTGCCTCGCCTTTTACTGCCTGAAAGTTCGAACTGGCATTCAGAGTGCTACCCGTCACGATAATATGATCCAACAGTATCCATTCGCTTTGATACTTATAACTGCCATGCTCTCTGTTGTTTTTTATTTCCTGGGTATGCAGATGATACAGTTGTTCGGGTTTTATGTCTTGTTTGTCGACAGGAAGCATTCGGACGTTCAACTCTTCTCGAATCGAACGGCTGTGGGGAGTATCGTTGAAATCACCGGTAAGAATAATGAAAGGTCTTTTTCGCTGTTGATATATGCTGTCTGACTGTTCTTTCAGCTTTCGGGCAGCATACAGCCTGTGATTTTCCGCCTCTTTGCTTCCTCCCGCTTTCGAAGGAAAATGGCAGATAAATACATCCAATGTATCTAAACTGAGTAATAGACCGCTGACATGCAAAATGTCTCTTGTATGTCGATATTCTCTTTTTCTCGTTTCATACTTCAAAGAGATGCTTCGGTAATTAAGGAGTTTGAATCTGTCCCGTTGATAGAGCAACGCTACATCTATACCCCGTTCATCGGGCGAGTCCGTCATTACATAGCGGTATTTCGCTTCTTTGAGTGCGGAACGTCGGGTAAGATCTCGTAGCACAGTATCATTTTCCACTTCGCAGAGCGCCACAAGTGCGGGTAAGGTGTGTTCACCTGCAGCAACTATCGTACGGGCTACTGCGTCCAACTTTCTTTTGTACTTTGTCCAAGTCCAACGGCGTATGGAGTGGGGGAGAAATTCATAATCGTTTTTTAGACTATCATGTTGGCAATCGAACAGATTTTCGACATTGTAGCTTACAATGCGAAACGGGATTGTATCGGAAACAGATTGCGCATATAGCGGACGACATGCGCATAATATGCAATAGAATAAGAATATATGCTTCACTGTACTATCAGTCTACGTATTCGTAACATCCGGCATCCGGTAAATTGTCCGATAGGCGTGAATTCCCATTCTTGTCTTTTGGATATGCCTCGGCATCTTCTCGCTTCCCGATATTAATGGCTTGGGATTTCTTGCCGGGTTGGAAGTTGTATGTTTGAGTCCGCTGGTCTGTCGTTATGAAGTCTTCGTTGCCGTTCCACACGACATTCACTATTCGCTCATTCTTTTCTTCCATCGATTTGATAAAGCAATGCGAGAAATAATAGTTAAAGGACATCTCTTCGTTTGAAGAATCTTCTCCATCTATTTCATCCGTACGGGAGCCACTGATAAGGCAGTTTTTGAAAATGGCGGATGTCAAGGGATATGTGATACCGTTTTCTGCATTTCGCAGGCGTAAGGCTACTCCTCTTCGCATATCCCAGCTGAAGAAGTTGGCGAGTGTGCAATGAATGAAAGTATACTCTCCTCCCAGCAGACTGACACAATTTGTTCCTGCATTGCTTAGTTCACTATTGGCTATCACAGCCTGGCACGATTTAAGTTCAAGAGCATTGGTCGAGACTTGGCGGATTACACTGTTTTCCAACGTAAGTTTTCTTCGTTCGACAGAAGAAGAATCACAAACAATACCGAACACGGCTCCATGTATATCTGCATACGTAATTTGGTTGTCATAGCTGCTCCGATGAAAGCGTATGCCTTTCCATTGAGCAGGCAGACGATCGTATGCTAGAAACGAGAATATCTTGTCTGTTCGGTCTCCCCGGAAAACTACCGGAGCGGAAAGGTTTCCTGTAACCGTCACACGTCCGTGCACGGACATTCCCGCTTTATGGTGGAAATAAAGATGTGTACCGGCTTCGATTTTCAGGTGTGCTCCCGGAGCTATACTTAAGCTGTCGTAAATGTGTATAGGATAACTGTTCCCTATCACAGTGTCCTGTGTTATCACCTTTCCATGCCAATTTACAACGCTTTGTATATACATTCGTAGTTTGATGTTCTGTATATTGCCATTCAGATAAAAGAGGATGGAATCTTTAACCGGTGTTAATCCTATATGGCTTTCTGTTCTTGCTGTTGCTTCTACAAAGATGTACATGCTGTCTCTTCCGGCTATTTCTATGTCCGGGAAATTTTCTCCTTTCATTCCGTCCACATTTATCCGGAAGCCAGAGTGTTTTCCGTCGGCAAGGACTATGTTATTTATTCGCAGGGCTTTTTTATGTCTGTTGTATATAACGATTTGGCGGGTAGAAGTAGTAGAACCGCCCAGTACGGTGTCCATATGCAGCGTATCGAATGAGAATTCAAGCTGGTGTGTGGGATCGAAGGAAAAATCCTCTTTGTCTTCACACGACAGGAACAGAAATGGGGAGACTATGCCCATTAATAACATATATATGATAAGCTGCCTGCTTGTCTGCATGTACTGTCTGGATGTGTGATATATGAATAAATAAAGTAAGGAAGGTGTGTCGGAAAGTCCTTGGAACTTTCGGCACACCTTTCCCCGATTATTAAAAACGTCAGAATTCTACTTTTATTATGTTCTTTCAGGGATGTGCGCAAGGATATCCAATAAGTGTCTCCAGAATTTATCTACACTGGGGATGTGCATGCGTTCATCGGGAGAATGAACACCGCGCAGCGTGGGACCGAATGATATCATGTCTAGCGCAGGATATTTGTCGAGAAATAAACCGCATTCAAGACCGGCATGGATGGCTTTAACTTGTGCCTCCACACCAAACAGACGACGATAAGAAGATGTGGCTACTTCTAAGACTTCGGAGTGAGGATTAGGTTTCCAACCGGGATAACCATCTCCATGTGAAACTTTTGCTCCTCCCATTTCAAGAACGATACGTACCATGTTGGCGATGTCTTGTTTGGCAGAAGCCGTAGAACTTCGCTGACTTGTTTCGATGCGGATAACTTGCCCCGGTTTCATTTTGATTGATGCCAGATTGGTGGATGTTTCTACTAATCCCGGGATATCCTGACTCATCGCAAATACACCGTGCGGAAGGGCGTAGAGAGTTTGTACCAGACGGTGAGCCGTATCTCTGTCTATTGCTTTATTACGGAAAGGTTCCGATTCTAAAATTAATTTCAGTCCGGGATCAACTACTGAATTTTCTGCTTCCACTTCAGCGGCAAACAGATTCAACTCCGTACGGAGTTCATGTTTGTCTTTATCGGGCAAGGCTACGATTGCATGTGCTTCACGGGCGATGGCATTTCGTAAATTACCGCCATCTATTTCGCAAAGATAGAGGTCGAATTTCTTCATGGCACTGCTTAAGAAGCGGGTAAGGATTTTGTTGGCATTGCCGAGACCCAAATGGATGTCTCCACCGGAATGTCCTCCTTTTAAACCTTTGACCTGTATTCTACAACAAAAATAATCTTCGGGAACATCTATCTCTCGATAGGTAAACTCACCGACAGAATCTACTCCTCCGGCACAACCGATATAAATCTCACCTTCGTCTTCAGAGTCGAGATTCAGTAGAATTTCGCCATTCATGAATCCCTCTTTTAGGGCAAAGGCACCACTCAACCCTGTTTCTTCGTCAACGGTAAACAGACATTCTATGGGACCGTGTTTTACTTCAGTATTTGTTGCAGCAAGTAAAGCCAGTTCCGTAGCTACGCCTATGCCATTATCTGCCCCCAGCGTGGTTCCTTGTGCTTTCATCCACTCGCCTTCAATGACAGTGACTATCGGATCGTTCAAAAAATCGTGTGTAACGTCGTTGTTTTTTTCACAAACCATGTCAACGTGTGATTGCAGTACCACGGTTTTGCGGTTCTCCATTCCGGGAGTAGCGGGTTTCTTAATCAGTACGTTTCCGGCTTCATCCACAAGCGTATCCAGTTGATGTTTCTTGCCGAACGCTTTTAAATAATTGATTATCTTCTCTTCTTTCTTGGAAGGGCGTGGCACTTGGCAGATTTCCTCGAAATAATGAAAAACACTGCCGGGTCTTAAATTTTCCTTTTCCATAATGTGTTATTTGTTTACTTAATAAGTGCGTGTTCCTTATTTAACCACTCTCTGCTAAATATGTTTAAATTGATTAGGTATTTTAACCCGGAATTCTTTTTTTAGAGTAAAAAACATGAGTTAGTCCATTCAAAACTCTATATTTGCATCCACAAAAATAGTAGAAATGCTTTATACGGTATTGATAACACTGTTAATAGTTACAATTTGTATTGTATTATTGGGAATAAAAGTATTCTTTGCCAAAGGAAGATTTCCCAGCGGACATATCAGTGGAAGCAAAGCCATGCGTGATAGAGGTATCGGATGCGCACAATCTCAGGATAGAGAGGCACAGCGGAAACCCCGGTCTTTTCTCGATAAACAGAGAAACCTTAAATAATAGTGTGAAATAAATTAATTATAAATATGATTACAAGTATGAATAAATTGAATTATCTCGTAAACGGTTTGGTGGCTGTTGCACTTATCGTTCTGTTTTCTCAATGTACAGGAAATGCAAATAAGCAAGCTGTGACAACCTCAACAGAAGCGGGTGGGGGATTATCCGAAATGAAGATAGCTTTTGTGGAAGTGGATACACTTCTTGCAAAATATAATTTCTGTATTGACTTGAATGAAGCGATGGTAAAAAAGAGCGAGAATGTTCGCTTGACTTTGAATCAGAAAGCTCGCGAATTGGAAAAGCAGAAACAGGAATTTCAGACGAAATATCAGAACAACGCTTATTTGTCGCAGGAAAGAGCGCAACAAGAATACAATCGTATAGCCAAACTGGAACAGGATTTGCAGAATTTGAGCAATAAACTGCAGTCTGAACTCGCCAGCGAAAACGAGAAGAACAGTCTGCAATTGCGTGATTCGATCAATGCTTTCCTTAAAGACTATAATAAAACCAAGGGATACAGCATGATTATCAGCAATACCGGTTTTGATAACTTATTGTATGCCGATAGCATATATAATATTACAGCTGAAATCGTGAACGGATTGAACGCAAGATATTCATCTCCGGTGAAGAAGTAAGAATTGATCTTTATATGATAAGCAGAGAGAATACGGGATTCGTTAATGAGTCCCGTATTTTTTTACATGTTTGTGATATGACTCTATCTATTATGATGGTGTTGCGATGGCGATTGGGATAATGAGGATAGAGATTTGTTGTTTATAAGTGTTGGATGTGGGAACTTTATTATCTCCAAAGGATAAATAGTAATAATCGCAAGTATTCTGATGAATGAAGTCTCTTTATAGAGTAACGGACTGTAAGTGAAAGCGTGGCAAGTATCTTTTGCTTATATCGTGTGTGGTATTTACGATTGGAAAATAGAAAGAGAAAGTTTTATACCCTGTATGCCAGAAATATAAATAAAGATTATATATTTGCAACCGTACTTATTATTAATGTTTAAAGCAAATAGCAAAATGAAAACTAAATTATTTTTGGCTGCCGTGGCAGTTGTTTTCTCTGTTTCTGTGATTTCTTGTGGTAATAAAAAGGCAGCTGAAGCCGAAGCTCCTGTTGAAGAAACTCAGGTATGCGATTCTTTAAAGAAAAATTGCTGTGAAGCCTCTGACTCTGTTGCGTGCGACAGCCTGAAAAAAGCTTGCTGCAAGGAAGAAAAGCAATCATGCTGCAAAGAGGAAAAGAAAGCGTGCGATAAGAAATAATCAGGAATGATGAGATTCTTTTGATGAGAACGTCGTAAATGTGTGAGATTATATAAGCATTGTTTACGGCTTTGTGTATACAGAAAAAACAGGATTCAAGTATTATACTTGAATCCTGTTTTTGTATAGTAATTAAAACCGTGCAGATTCGTATTTGAGCCTTGTAGCTTTTGCAATAGACACAACGCCTTCCCAGAAAAGTGTTGTATCTGACTTTTTGAGAAGGCGTATCAAAAATGATTTGATTGGTTTTATTTAATGGTCATACACCGGTAGCTGTATTAACGGGAGCGTTTGCCGGTTCTTTAACCTTATCGCGTTTCGCGTTTCCGGGGCGTTTCCGGTAAGCCTCTCCTCTTTTGTGCATGAAATCTTTGGAGTGTCTATTCCAAGATTGTCCTTTTCTTTTCATCCCTTTAAGCAGTTCCCGGTGAAAACTCATTTCTGCTTTCTGTATTAGATAGATTTTCTTATAAGGGAGTATTTTTTCGAATTTTTCGAAATAAGATTTCTCCAGTTTGTCTATGGCTATGCGAGCATCGTACATACCGGTCAGGGCATTTTTATAATCTTCTTCGGTGGCGTTACCTTCTTTTACTTCACGCATTTTTTTCCATGCTTCATCATTGAGCTTCTTTTTCTTATCCTGCAATTCAAAATATACAGGGAAGAACTTTGCGGCTTCTTCCGTTGTCAGTTCCGCCTTTTTCGTAATGAAAGCCTGGCGATGGGCACGGAATGTTTCAGGAGACAGACGTTTATTACCTTGTTTACCGGTAGTGGCATTTAAGCTTGCAGATATTAATCCTGAGATCAAGGTCAATAGAAAAATAGTTCTTTTCATTCTTTTCGCAATTTAGTTACACTTCTATTCCACAGAGTTCTCCGTGAGATATACATACAGAGAATAGTCGTCCATCATAGATTCGTTGACCACGTTCCAGATGTATTCGTCGGAAAGATTTTCCGTATCCATCTCGTTCACAACAACCTGTGGCAGGTTGTCGGAGTGGTTGAAAGAAGCTACCCGTATGATTACAGCCGCTCCCACAAACATGGCGGCCATGTATGCCCAAGGTTTTATTCGTTCCCACTTCGTTGGCGTTTTAGTGAGCGGAGCGGGAGTTTTCTTCTCGGGTAACCGGGTCATTACCTGCCCGGTCAGCTGATCAAAATATCCGGCAGGTACGTTAAATGGGTTTTCGTTTCGTGTAAATTTCCGAATAGTTTCTTCTTCTCTCATCGGTTTCCTCCTTTGTTTGTTTAGACAGTCTGTTTGCTTAAAGGTTTAAAGAATATTTCTGATTGCCTTTATTTTTTTCTTTATTCTGCTGGTTTGAAGTGCAGGGGTATGATGCGGGAATTCTTGCCAGCAATTGCCTGTTGCGGTAACAAGGGCTAAAAAATGCCGTTGTTTTCTTCTTCTCTCAACAGTTTCTCTATTTTCTTTACTGCATGGTGGTATGATGCTTTCAAAGCTCCAACGGTTGTACCCATTATTTCAGAAATGTCTTCGTACTTCATCTCCTCGTAATACTTCAGATTGAAAATGATACGTTGTTTTTCAGGTAAGGAGAGTATTGCTTGTTGCAGAGCAATCTGTGCCCGGTCTCCATTGAAGTAGGGATCCGCTTCCAGTTTATGCAATACTACTGCTTCTTCATCGTCGAGAGAAACGGTGCTGATGGCGCGTTGCTTGTTCAGGAAGGTAAGGCATTCGTTCAGAGCTATACGGTAGAGCCAAGTGGAGAGTTTGGCTTCTCCCCGGAAATAGTCGATATTCAGCCATGCTTTGACAAAGGTGTTTTGCAGTATATCATCGGCGTCTTCGTGAGATAGCACCATGCGACGAATCTGCCAATACAGGCGTTCACTGTATTGGGAAACAATCATCTCGAATCCTGCCCGTTGAGTCGATTCGTCTTGCAACAGGCGTAAGATTTCTTTTTCTTTATAAGTTTTGCTCATGGAAGATTTTCGATACTTAGAGTCTGTTATGGGCTGTCTCCATCGTTTTTTTTTCTGATTTATTCCCAAAAGCGAGACGGACATGCTTCATCCTTCGGACGGAAGAAGGGGGAGGAGGACTTTGCGCGGTTTCTGACCAAGTTTATTTGATGATTACTTTCCGGACAATATTTCCTATCTTGAAGATGTAGTATCCTTTGGGCAGGTTTGTTCTGATAATTTTATCAGATGAATCCAGTGTGACGGATATAAGCCTTACGCCTACTATGCTGTATACCTCCAGTTGCATTCCCGGCTCTGCATTCTGGATTTGTATTTCATTGTCAGTCAGTAAAGTAAGTAGAATGCCTGTTGCCGGCTGTTCCTTTGCAGCCTTCTGCTCCTTTTGTTCGTTTTGTGCCCAAGCGAGAGATGGCGACAAAAGAAGTATGGTAACGAAAATAGCATGTAATAAAACCTTCATCAGTCTGCTTTACTTTCGGTTATCGTTGCAAACATACATAAAAATATAATAATAATGAATCTCAACGAGATACATTTGTTTATAATCTTTGCGAATCCGGATCGGCTGGGAACGGCGTTTCTATGGTTTGATATACGTTCAGTCACTCTCTGAGAATGCTGTGAAGGTAATCATAAACGTTAGAAATCAGGCTTCGTGTTTTCTGCTGTTTTGAAGGACTACGGGAAGCCAAATTCTGTATTGGGGGCGAAAAAACATGACATGTCGTAACGCTCAGACAAAGAAACTCGTATACTGAGAGTACGACACCCGTTTGCTCCCCGAACCGTACTCGTGCGGTTTGCGTACCGGACAAGGAGTGTTCTCCTACGATACTTGTATCTGTCTGAAATGATGAGTCTGCAATTATAAAGTCTTGTATGATAGACGTTTTGCGGATTACGGCGTCTGGCTCTTATTTGTGGAAAATAAGTTTACACCGGAGCCGCTCTCCGTCACAGCTTCACGCATAAGGTTTCATGTGCAGCTATGGTATGGGGAAACACTGCGCGCGCTTCTTCGAGCAATACCTGCTCATCCTCGTATCGAGCGGAAAAATGTCCGATGAGCAACCGTTTTACGCCGGCTTGCCGTGCAATTTCCGCAGCTTGCCGTGCGGTGGAGTGAAATGTTTCTTTGGCACGTACCGATTCCGAATCGGCGAAAGTAGCTTCGTGGAATAGTAAATCTGCACCTTGTACCAACTCCGCAAGTTGCGGCCGGAAAACGGTGTCGGAACAGTAAGCGTACTTGCGGGGAAGAGCTGCCGGGGTGGTCAGTCTGTCATTGGGAACCCGTTCTCCCTCGGGAGTAATGTAGTCCGCCCCTTGCTTGATGCGGTTCAGCTCGTATACGGGTACTTTGTAGAAATCCACCATGTCGCGGATTATGTGGTTGGGCGACGGTTTTTCGGCAAAGAGAAATCCGGCACAGGGGATGCGGTGGCGCAAGGGAATGCTTGTAACCGTCAGCGAACGGTCTTCGTAAATGATGTCGCTCTTTTGTGTGTCGAATACATGAAACACCACTTTGTATGTCATCCGGTTGCAGAAGAAGTTGAGCATGGGTAAGAACAGTTCTTCCAGTCCGTGCGGTGAGTGGATGTGCAGTTCGGCGGTTCGCCCCAGAAGGTTGAACGTGGAGATAAGCCCCAAAAGTCCGAAACAGTGATCGCCGTGCAAATGAGAGATGAAAATGTGGTTCAGTCTGCTGAACTTCAATTTCGACTTGCGTAATTGCAGTTGTGCTCCTTCGCCACAATCTATCATATACAATTTGTCACGTACGTTGACCACTTGCGAGGATGCGAAGTGTCGGGTGGTGGGCAGTGCGGAACCGCAGCCGAGAATATGTACCTCAAATCTCTCCATAACTTCGCAAAGTTACACCATATTATTATATAATGTATGACAATACCCACCTATTTCGTATCTTTTCCCTTGAGATGAGCGGAAAATGCATGCGATTCCCTTTTTAGGTTTTTTATGAGATGCAAAGCTTTTTATTTCTTCTGCCTGTTTGTTATCTATCCCTTTTTTGTAAATTTGGCGGACATATTTCGAAAAAGCTTATTTTGAGTTGCAAAAAGTCAGATATTAGTTTAAATCAATAAAATACCTTTGTGGACATGGAAAATAAGATTCAAGAGTTAACGGATAAAATTTATCGTGAGGGAGTTGAGAAAGGTAACGCCGAGGCTCAAAAGCTGATTGCCAATGCGCAGGAAGAAGCGGAAAAAATTGTGGCTGCCGCACGCAAGCAGGCGGAAGAAATCTTACGAATGTCGCAAAAGGCTGCTGACGAGTTGACGGAAAACACCAAATCTGAGTTGAAACTGTTTGCCGGACAGACAGTGAATGCGTTGAAATCGGAAATAGCGACTCTGGTTACCGATAAACTGGTGACGGCCGATGTAGAGGCTTTTATCGCCAACAAAGAATTCTTTAACTCATTTATAGTTGCATTGGCTTCCAAATGGAGTGCAGACGAGCCGATTGTCATTTCCACCGCCGAGGCTGACGGGCTGAAAGCGTATTTCGCGCTTAAAGCAAAGGAGCTGTTGAACAAAGGGCTGAAAATCGAACAGGTAAACGGAAACAAGGCGCAGTTCACGGTTTCGCCCGCGGATGGCTCGTACAAGATAAGTTTCGGAGAAGAAGAATTCATGAATTATTTCAAGGATTTTCTGCGCCCGCAATTAGTAGAAATGTTATTCTAAAATTCCGTAAGGCATGAGTCAATATTATTACTTGGTAGCCGGTTTGCCCGACCTCTCACTGGGTGACAGCAAGTTGAGCTACACAGTAGCGGATTTCAGAACGGAACTATACCCATTCCTCACCGATGCGGATAAGAAACTTATCGACCTTTTTTATCTGAAGTTCGATAACGCCAATGTGCTGAGCTTGCTCAAAGACAAAGAAGCAAGTGTGGATACGCGCGGCAATTATTCAGCCTCGGAACTGCTCGAAAACATAGCCATACTTAAAGAGGGCGGGACAATTGCCGATAAACATTTTCCTTCTTATCTGTCTACTTTCATCATCGAATATTTTACCTCTGCGGGGAGCACGGGCATATTGCCTGAAGACCGTTTGGCGGCACTTTATTATGCATACGGCATGCAGAGCAGCAATCGTTTTGTGGCTTCATGGTTTGAGTTCCAACTGAACATGAAGAATATCCTGATAGTCTTTACCGCACGGAAACACAAGCTGGAGGCAGCTTCACTGATTGTGGGAGATACGGAGACTACCGATGCGCTTCGCACCTCCAACGCCCGTGATTTCGGGCTTGGCGGGGAAATCGGCTATCTCGAACAATTGCTGAAAATCAGCGATACGGAAAATCTGTTGGAACGGGAGAAGAAGACGGATGCACTTCACTGGAAATGGATTGAGGATGAAACTTTCTTCAACAATTTCTCTATAGAGCGTCTGTTCGTTTTCCTGCTGCAACTCGAAATCATAGAAAGATGGCTGTCGCTGGATAAGGAAAAAGGCAATCAACTCTTCCGGAGCATCATCTCCTCGCTGAAAGACAGCGCCCGGATACCTGTGGAATTCAGATAAAAATAAATAATAGAACTATATATGACAACAAAAGGAACTGTTAGTGGCGTTATCGCCAATATGGTAACCCTCGTCGTTGATGGTCCGGTGGCGCAGAATGAAATCTGCTACATCACCACAGGTGGTGACCGGTTGATGGCTGAGGTGATTAAAGTGGTCGGAACCTCTGTGTATGTACAGGTTTTCGAGAGTACCCGTGGCTTGAAAGTGGGAGCCGAAGCGGAATTTACCGGACACATGCTCGAAGTGACGTTGGGACCCGGTATGCTCTCTAAAAACTACGACGGTTTGCAGAATGACCTGGATAAAATGGATGGCGTATTCCTGAAAAGAGGACAATATACCTATCCCTTGGATAAAGAAAGTCAATGGCACTTCGTACCTATGGTAAAGGAAGGAGATAAAGTAGAAGCCGCCGCTTGGTTGGGACAGGTGGAAGAAAACTTCCAGCCATTGAAGATAATGGCTCCTTTCCTTCTCGAAGGTACGTGGAAAGTAAAGTCCATTGTAGCCGAAGGAGATTACCGTATTGAAGATACGATAGCCGTACTCACCGATGAAAAGGGCAATGAAATACCTGTCAACATGATTCAGAAATGGCCCGTAAAACGTGCCATGGTCAACTATAAGGAGAAACCGCGTCCGTTCAAACTACTTGAAACGGGAGTACGCGTCATCGATACCGTAAATCCCATAGTAGAAGGTGGAACCGGCTTTATTCCCGGTCCTTTCGGAACCGGAAAGACAGTGCTTCAGCACGCCATTTCCAAACAGGCGGAGGCAGATATCGTAATCATTGCAGCCTGTGGTGAGCGTGCGAACGAGGTAGTGGAAATCTTTACGGAGTTCCCCGAATTGGTCGACCCGCACACGGGACGTAAATTGATGGAGCGTACAATCATCATAGCCAACACCTCGAACATGCCCGTTGCAGCCCGTGAGGCTTCTGTGTATACCGCCATGACCCTTGCCGAATACTATCGCTGCATGGGACTGAAAGTGTTGTTGATGGCAGACTCCACCTCCCGTTGGGCGCAAGCCTTGCGCGAGATGTCGAATCGTATGGAAGAGCTGCCCGGACCGGATGCTTTCCCCATGGATATATCTTCCATTATCTCCAATTTCTACGGTCGTGCCGGATACGTGGTGTTGAACAACGGAAAGACTGGTTCCATTACATTCATCGGAACAGTTTCTCCGGCAGGCGGTAACCTGAAAGAACCCGTTACCGAGAACACCAAAAAGGTGGCACGGTGTTTCTATGCCCTGGAGCAGGAGCGTGCGGACAGGAAACGCTATCCCGCCGTGAACCCCATCGATTCATATTCAAAATACATCGAGTACCCCGAGTTCGAGGAATATATCAGTAAACACATTAACGGCGAATGGATTTCCAAAATAAACGAGATCAGAACCCGCTTACAAAGAGGTAAAGAAATCGCTGAACAGATAAACATTTTGGGAGACGACGGTGTGCCGGTGGAATATCACGTCACCTTCTGGAAATCCGAGTTGATTGACTTCGTGATTTTGCAACAGGATGCATTTGATGAGATCGATGCAGTGACACCGTTGGAAAGACAGGAGGAGATATTGAATCTGGTAATCAATGTGTGTCATACGGAATTCCGCTTTGATAACTTCAACGAGGTGATGGATTACTTTAAACGGATGATTAACATCTGCAAACAGATGAACTATTCCGAATTCAAATCCGAACAGTACGAACAATTCCGCAATCAAGTAACCGAACTGATAGCCGAGAGAAAGGCTTAAGAAGGTTCCGGTTGAATTGTAAACCGTTTTAAAACGAAATAAAAATGGCAGCAAAAGCATTTCAAAAAATATATACTCAGATTACTCAGATAACCAAAGCCACTTGTTCGCTGAAAGCTATGGGAGTGGGGTATGATGAGTTGGCAACCGTAAACGGCAAACTCGCTCAGGTTGTGAAAATCGTAGGTGAAGAGGTCACTCTGCAGGTGTTCGAAGGAACCGAAGGTATCCCGACCAATGCGGAGGTAGTGTTTCTTGGCAAAGCTCCGACATTGAAAGTGAGCGAACAGTTGGCAGGACGTTTCTTCAACGCTTTCGGCGACCCGATTGACGGAGGTCCGGCCATCGAAGGCGAGGAAGTGGAGATTGGTGGACCTTCTGTGAATCCCGTGCGCCGGAAACAGCCTTCCGAACTGATTGCAACGGGTATTGCGGGTATCGACTTGAACAATACGCTCGTGTCAGGACAGAAGATTCCGTTTTTCGCCGATCCCGACCAACCGTTCAATCAGGTAATGGCAAATGTGGCGTTACGTGCCGAAACGGATAAGATTATTCTGGGAGGTATGGGTATGACCAATGACGACTACCTCTACTTTAAGCATGTGTTCTCCAATGCCGGTGCACTCGACCGGATCGTGAGTTTCGTGAACACAACGGAGAACCCTCCTGTGGAGCGTTTGCTTGTGCCCGACATGGCATTGACAGCCGCAGAATATTTTGCGGTGAACAACAACGAAAAAGTACTTGTGTTACTCACGGACATGACCAGTTATTCCGATGCGTTGGCAATCGTATCAAACCGTATGGATCAGATTCCTTCGAAAGACTCCATGCCGGGTTCGTTATATTCGGATTTGGCAAAAATCTACGAGAAAGCGGTGCAGTTCCCCAGCGGGGGCTCCATCACCATCATTGCAGTGACTACACTTTCCGGAGGAGACATTACGCACGCCGTGCCCGATAATACGGGTTATATCACGGAAGGACAGTTGTTCTTGCGCCGAGATAGTGATATTGGCAAGGTTATTGTAGATCCTTTCCGTTCACTCTCACGTTTGAAGCAGCTCGTTACGGGTAAAAAGACACGTAAAGACCATCCGCAGGTAATGAATGCAGCCGTTCGTCTGTATGCGGATGCCGCCAATGCGAAGACCAAGCAGGAGAATGGTTTCGACCTCACCAATTACGATGAGCGTGCACTGGCTTTTGCAAAAGATTATTCTAATCAGTTGCTGGCTATCGATGTCAATCTCAATACCACCGAAATGCTGGATGTTGCATGGGGGCTGTTTGGTAAATACTTCCGTGCGGAGGAAGTTAATATCAAGAAAGAACTGGTAGATGAGTTCTGGCCTGAAGAAGCCAACTAACCCATTAATCACTAACCGTTAATCACATAAAAAGTGGCTATAAAGTTTCAATATAACAAGACATCTCTGCAGCAGTTGGAAAAGCAACTGAAGATGCGAGTGCGAACACTCCCTATCATAAAGAATAAGGAAAGCGCACTTCGTATGGAGGTGAAGCGTTACAAGACAGAAGCAGCTGCATTGGAGGAGAGATTGGAACAAGAGATTCAGGCTTATGACGCCATGTTTGCCCTTTGGAATGAATTCGATGCTTCTTTGATAAAGGTCAGCGACGTTCATCTCGGAGTCAAGAAGATTGCGGGAGTGCGTGTGCCCTTGCTTGAGAAAATCGATTTTGAAATACGTCCTTACAGTTTGTTCAATGCTCCCAAATGGTATGCTGACGGGATATTGCTGCTGAAGGAGTTGGCGAACACGGCTATTGAACGGGAATTTGTTGTTGCCCGATTGAATCTGCTGGAACATGCCCGGAAGAAAACGACTCAGAAGGTCAATCTTTTCGAGAAAGTACAGATACCGGGTTATCAAGATGCACTACGAAAAATCAAACGCTTTATGGAGGATGAAGAAAATCTCTCCAAATCGTCTCAAAAAATTATGAAATCACATCAAGATAGAAGGAAGGAGGCAGAATCATGATTGCAAAAATGAAGAAGCTCACGTTCCTTGTGTATCATAAGGAATATGAAACTTTCCTTGATCAAATCAGGGAGTTGGGTGTGGTACATATTAAGGAGAAGCAATGTGGCGAGATGGATGAGACGCTACAGAGGTTCATGCAGGAGCGGACGTATCATCGAAACGTATTGCAGCAGATGCTGAACCTTGCGGATAAGCAACCGGAAGAAAAAGTGTATGCCGGGAAAACACCGGACTCTATTCTTGCTGATTATGAGAAGTTGCAAAACCGTGTGCAGGAGTTAAGCCAGCAATTGCCTTTGGTTGATAAAGATATCACCCAGATGGAAGTTTGGGGAGATTTCGATTGGAACTCGATAAGGAAACTGCAGGAGTCCGGTTGGTACGTGCAATTTTACATGTGTGCCGAGCGTAACTTTGCAGAAGAGTGGATAGAGCAGTATAATGCTATTTCAGTCACAGAGAAAGGAGGATACCGCTACTTTGTGACGGTAACGCCTGTTCCTGTGAGTTTGGATGTGGAGCAACTTCGTTTGCCGGCATTGAGCCTTTCGGAACTTGATAAGAAAAAAGCGGAGGTGGAGGCGCAACTTGCACAGACTTTTGAAGAGTTGAAGCTTTTCTCCCGCACGAATTACCGCACGCTGGAACGTGGAGATGCCCGGTTGCAGGGTGAGATAGACCTTCTGAAAGTGAAGCTCAACAGTGAACAGATGGCTGATGGAGCGGTGGTTCTTCTGGAGGGCTGGATTCCCGAAGAGAATGAACCGGAAGTTAAAGCATTTCTGGAGAAGAGTGGGGTATATTATGAAATCAGAAAGGCGTTCAAGGAAGATGCCGCTCCGATTAAGCTGAAGAACAACGCTTTTGTGCGCATGTATGAGGCATTGACAAAGATGTATGGTATGCCCGACTATGCGGAGTTCGACCCGACGCCACTCGTTGCGCCGTTCTTTACGCTTTTTTTCGCATTCTGTATGGGAGATGCCGGCTATGGTTTGATATTGATAGCTTTGGGATTCTTCTTGAAGAAAAAGCTTTCTTCTTCGTTGGCGGGGATGATGAATCTGGTGATTACGTTGGGTATTGCCACCACGTTGCTTGGCGCTGTTCTCGGAACTTTCTTCGGAGTAAGCTTGTTTGATTTGGACCTTCCCGAGAGCTTGAAACAGTTTATGATTGTAGGTAAGGTAGGCGATACCGGTTATGATAAGCAGATGTTGCTTGCACTGCTCATAGGTGTGGTGCATATTTGCATAGCCATGACTGTAAAAGCTATCGGACAGACGGTACGTTATGGTTTTAAGGAGGCGATAAGTTCATGGGGATGGTTGTTTTTGGTTGTGGGTTCCATCCTAACTGGTGGACTTTCGTTCATGGAAGTGATTTCGAAGGACCTCTCCACGGTGGCATTTATGATTATCGGTGGGATTTCTGCCATTGCCATCTATCTATTGAACAATCTGCGTCGGAATATACTGATTAATATCGGAGCCGGACTTTGGGATACTTATAACATGGCAACGGGATTGCTGGGTGATGTGCTTTCTTACATCCGTCTGTATGCTTTGGGTTTGGCAGGCGGTATGCTGGGAGGTGTGTTCAATCAGCTTGCATTCATGGTGCAGGAAGGAATCGGAGGCATTCCGGGATGGCTGTTTTGCGGTTTGATACTGCTGTTCGGTCATACTCTGAACATAGGTATGTGCTGCTTAAGTGCTTTTGTGCATCCGCTTCGTTTGACTTTCGTGGAATATTTTAAAAATTCGAACTATAACGGCAAGGGTGAGGAATACAAGCCGTTCAGTGTAGTGAAAGAATAAACAATAAATTAAGAACAAATAAATTAAGAACATTATGAATGAAATTTTAGGTTATCTGGGTTTGGGACTTATGTTTGGTTTGGCAGGTATCGGCAGTTGTTACGGAACGACAATTGCGGGTAATGCAGCTGAAGGTGCATTGAAGAAAGATCCGTCTAAATCGGTAAGTTACATGATTCTTTCCGCACTTCCGGCTACGCAGGGTCTTTACGGTTTTGTGGCTTTTCTGATGATGATGGGCAGAGACTTCACCACCGATGGACCGTTGATGTTTGGTGTAGGTATAGGTGTGGGGTTGGTATGTTTGTACTCCAGCATCCGTCAAGGACAGATTTGTGCCAATGGTATCGTCGGTATCGCGCAAGGACATGATGTGCAGACCAATACCATGATCTATGCTGCTTTTCCCGAGTTTTATGCAATCTTGGCCCTGGTTGCCGCTCTGATGGTATAATGTGGAGCGAGAATGTTCTTCCCTCCGCTCTTTAACAGGAGAGAAGTAAGAAGATACTCTCGTCATAATACTGTTTTGTAATTTATAAAATAGAAGACTGAATCCCTCTGTTTTTTCCGTCCGTTATTCCGGATGGGAAAGACAGGGGGATTTTCTATTTGTTTAACGCTGGTGCCGGATAAGGAAATATTACTGTAATCATCTTGATTATAAGTGATTTATCTATCTCTTAAGGATGACCTGGATATGTCTCCGGCATATTCGGAGAACGACACGGGCACGGCACTCGAACTGGGCGGGTATGGTACTCGAACCGTACGGGTATGGTTTCTCTGCTTGTTTTGCTATCTCGACAGACGTCCTTGAGAATGAGATGCAGATATCCTTGCCGGCTTAATTGTATGAAAAAAGAGCTTATTCATATATCTTCACGATGCTGAAAAAGAGAAAAATGGAATGAAAAATAAAAGGTTCAAAAAATATAAAAAGAATCGGACTAATCTTGCGGACTAGATGAAAAGACGTAAATTTGTTTCGTTTACAGATATTTGGAAGAACCGATGATAAGAAAAATACTGATAGCCTTTCTCTTGTTCCCGATACTTTTATTTGCGCAAATCAACACGGACAGAGTGATGACTATTGCGCGTAACGCCTTGTATTTTGAGGACTATGTCTTATCCATTCAATATTTCAATCAGGTAATCAACGCCAAACCGTATCTTTACGAACCATACTTTTATCGTGGATTGGCAAAAATCAATCTGGACGATTATCAAGGAGCCGAAAAAGACTGTGATGCAGCTATTCAGCGGAATCCTTTTGTTGTGGGGGCTTATCAGATAAGAGGGTTGGCGCGTATACGTCAGAATAATTATGACGGTGCCATTGAGGATTATCGAACAGCCCTTAGGTATTCTCCGGAGAATCTGGTGCTTTGGCACAATCTTTCGCTTTGTCATATGCAACAGAAAGACTACGACGCAGCAAGAGATGATTTGGAGCAACTTTTGCGTATTGCTCCCCGTTACACGAGAGCCTATCTTATGCGAGGAGAGGTTTCCTTGCAGCAAAAAGATACGCTCCAGGCGTTGCGCGATTTTGAGAAGGCGATCGAAATGGATAAGTACGATTCCGATGGTTGGGGAGCACGAGGCTTATTATGGCTTCAGCAGGGACAGTATGAAAAAGCTGAATCGGACCTGACCCAAGCCATACATCTGAGTGCACGGAATGCGGGCTACTACATCAACCGGGCATTGGCTCGTATCCATCAAAACAATCTGCGGGGAGCGATGGGAGATTACGATTTGGCGTTGGACATTGATCCCGATAATTTTCTGGGACATTATAACCGAGGATTGTTGCGTGCGCGAGTGGGAGATGACAATCGGGCCATTCAGGATTTTGATTTTGTGTTGAAGATAGAGCCCGACAACATGATGGCGACTTTCAACAGAGGGCTTTTGCGGGCGCAAACGGGAGACTACCGTGGAGCGGTGAGAGACTATTCCAGGGTTATTGACGAATATCCGGCCTTTACGGCAGGTTACCATCATCGGGCAGACGCCTACAGGAAGCTGAATGAACATCAGAAAGCGGAACAGGATGAAGTGCGGATATTGAAGATAAATATTGACAGGCGTAATGCTGCTGTGGCAAGTAATAATTTAGCCGATAAGGAAAACGGTGAAGAGTCCGATAATGCTCAGAAGACACGTAAGAAATCGGATAAAAACATGAACAATTACCGCAAAATTGTCATTGCCGATGAATCCGAGGCGGAACAGCGATATAAGAGCGACTATCGGGGGCGGGTACAAGATCGTAACGTAACGGTGAAGCTTGAACCCATGTATGCACTGACTTACTACGAGAAAACGGTCGATGTAAAACGTGTGGTTCATTATCATAAATATATAGAGGAACTGAACCGTTCCGGGCTCTTCCCCCGCATGTTGCGTATCACCAATATGGAGGCTTCCTTGACGGAAGAACAGGTGAATGCGCACTTTGCATGGATAGATACGCATACGTCGGGAATCGTTGCGGATGATAAAGATGCCAAAAAACGTTTTCTGCGTGGAATGGATTTCTATTTGGTACAGGATTTCTCCAGCTCGATAGACGATTTTACTCAAGCCATACTGTACGATGAAACATTTTTCCCGGCCTACTTCATGCGGGCTTTGGTGCGATACAAACAGTTGGAATATCGTAGAGCGGAGACGGCAAGCGGTGATGAAACGGTTCCGGTTGCGGAACAAGGGGAACGGAAACGGATGGACGAAGTTACGACGCTGGACTATGACATAGTGAAGAAAGATCTGGAAAATGTTATCCGTTTGGCTCCCGATTTTGTATATGCTTATTATAACAGGGGAAATGTCCTCTCCCTGCTGAAAGACTATCGTGGAGCGCTGTCTGATTATGATAAGGCGATTGAACTTAACAAAGACTTTGCGGAAGCCTATTACAACCGGGGGCTTACCCATATCTTTCTGAATAATAACAAGCAGGGAATTGCCGACCTTAGCAAAGCCGGCGAATTAGGGATAGTTTCCGCATATAACATCATTAAACGCTTCACGGATAGCCGACAATGATAATTCTTTGTGCAAAAAAACGAATATTCGACGATAATTAGCTATTTTTGCGTGTTTTTTAGCTGAAATATACATAAATAATATGATAAAGATAAAATTTCCAGACGGCTCCGTACGCGAATACACAGAGGGAGTCACAGGGTTACAAATAGCCGAAAGCATAAGTAGCCGGTTAGCACAGGATGTGCTGGCATGCGGAGTAAATGGTGAAACCTATGATTTGGGACGCCCTATATCGGATGACGCTGAAATCGTACTTTATAAATGGGAAGATGAGCAAGGCAAACACGCTTTCTGGCACACGAGCGCGCACTTGTTGGCTGAGGCTTTGCAGGAATTGTATCCCGGTATTCAGTTCGGCATCGGTCCGGCAATTGAAAACGGATTCTATTATGATGTTGATCCCGGGGAAGCCGTTATCAAAGAAGCCGATTTGCCGGTTATCGAAGCAAAAATGGCCGAGTTGGCGGCTAAAAAAGAAGCTGTGGTCAGAGCAAGCATATCCAAGACCGATGCTTTGAAGAAGTTTGGTGACAGAGGAGAGACATATAAGTGCGAACTGATTGCCGAACTGGAAGACGGAAGTATTACAACATATACGCAAGGAGCATTTACCGACCTGTGTCGCGGTCCTCACCTGATGACCACGGCGCCTATCAAGGCCATCAAACTGATGTCTGTTGCAGGAGCCTACTGGCGTGGTCGGGAAGATAGGAAGATGATGACTCGTATCTACGGTATCACTTTCCCGAAAAAGAAAATGCTGGATGAATACCTCCTGATGTTGGAAGAAGCGAAGAAACGCGACCACCGTAAGATAGGTAAGGAGATGGATCTTTTCATGTTCTCCGACACGGTGGGCAAAGGGTTGCCTATGTGGCTGCCTAAGGGAACCGCACTCCGTTTGCGTTTGCAAAACTTCCTGCGTCGCATCCAGGCACGCTACGATTATCAGGAAGTCATCACACCGCCAATCGGGAATAAACTACTTTACATCACTTCCGGGCACTACGCAAAATATGGTAAGGATTCTTTCCAACCCATACACACACCCGAAGAAGGTGAGGAATACTTCCTCAAACCGATGAACTGCCCGCACCATTGCATGATTTATAAGAATTCTCCCCGTTCCTATAAGGATCTTCCTTTGCGACTGGCAGAGTTCGGTACTGTATGCCGGTACGAGCAAAGCGGTGAGTTGCACGGTTTGACTCGTGTGCGCAGCTTTACCCAGGATGATGCCCATATCTTTTGCCGTCCCGATCAGGTGAAAGGCGAGTTCCTGCGAGTGATGGATATCATTTCCATTGTATTCAATTCCATGGAGTTTGCCGACGTAGAGGCGCAGATATCCTTGCGAGACAAGGAGAACCGAACCAAGTACATCGGTTCCGATGATAACTGGGAGAAAGCCGAACAAGCCATTATCGAAGCATGCCGGGAGAAAGGACTTACTGCCCGAATCGAGTATGGAGAAGCCGCTTTCTACGGTCCGAAACTGGATTTCATGGTGAAAGATGCCATCGGACGTCGTTGGCAGTTGGGAACTATTCAGGTGGATTACAATCTGCCCGAACGTTTTGAACTCGAATATACCGGTGCCGACAACCAGAAGCACCGTCCTGTGATGATACATCGTGCTCCTTTCGGTTCGATGGAACGTTTTGTAGCGGTACTCATCGAGCATACGGCCGGAAAGTTCCCTCTTTGGCTCACACCCGAGCAAGTGGCGATTCTGCCTATCAGCGAGAAGTTTAACGATTATGCGCAGGAAGTGAAAATGTACTTGAAACAGCATGACATTCGTGCCATTGTCGATGAACGTAACGAGAAGATAGGACGTAAGATTCGTGATAACGAGTTGAAACGTATTCCCTATATGCTGATTGTGGGTGAAAAGGAAACAGAAAACAGAGAAGTCTCTGTGCGTAGACAAGGCGAAGGCGATAAGGGAACCATGAAATTCGAAGATTTTGCTAAAATATTGAATGAAGAAGTTCAGAATCTGATAAATAAGTGGTAAATTTGCGCCCAATTGTAAAAGTTTAGCTTTCGGAACGTGCCCGGAAATCAGCTTTTACCTAAAACACAACTATAAATTTGGGAATAAATAAAAAGAACAAACAGGAACTAAGAGTTATTTAATGAAGAATGACAGTTTAAAGGGGCAGTATCGGATTAATGAACAAATCCGTGCCAAAGAAGTACGTATCGTAGGTGATGAAGTAGAATCAAAGGTCTACCCGATAGGTCAGGCGCTTAAACTTGCCGAAGAGCATGAAGCGGATCTTGTGGAGATATCTCCGAATGCGCAACCTCCCGTTTGTCGTATTATTGATTATTCCAAATTTCTTTATCAGCAGAAGAAACGTCAAAAGGAACAAAAGGCTAAGCAAGTTAAGGTCAATGTAAAGGAAATCCGTTTCGGTCCTCAAACAGATGATCATGACTATAACTTTAAGTTGAAGCATGCTAAGGGTTTTCTGGAAGATGGTGATAAAGTAAAAGCATACGTCTTTTTCAAAGGGCGTTCCATCTTATTTAAAGAACAGGGTGAAGTCTTGTTGCTACGTTTTGCTAACGATTTGGAAGACTATGCAAAGGTCGATCAGATGCCCTTATTGGAAGGTAAACGTATGACGATTCAATTGTCTCCGAAAAAGAAAGAAGCTTCTAAGAAAGCTGTACTTCCTAAATCCGATGCAGTACAGCAAGACAAGGACGAATAATAAATGAGAGTGAGTGACGCCGGTATAGTGCGTCCCCATTATAATTAACAATTTAAAAATAACTAAGATGCCAAAGATGAAGACTAACTCCGGTGCCAAAAAAAGATTTACTCTTACCGGAACAGGTAAAATCAAAAGAAAGCATGCTTTTCACAGTCACATTCTGACTAAGAAGACCAAGAAGCAAAAAAGAAATCTCTGCTACTCAACCACGGTTAATGTATCAGACGTTGCTCAAGTGAAGGAACTCTTAGCGATGAAGTAAGAACATACGCGAAAAGTATTATTAAAGTATTAACCGAATGCATTAGCTTTAAGTCCGCTATATGAAACAACGGCGCTAACATTCAAAAATTAGTAAAACTATGCCAAGATCAGTAAATCATGTTGCTTCAAGAGCAAGAAGAAAGAAAATTTTGAAACTTACCAGAGGTTACTTTGGTGCAAGAAAAAATGTATGGACCGTAGCCAAGAATACTTGGGAGAAAGGTTTGACTTATGCATACCGCGATCGTAAAAATAAGAAGAGAAACTTCCGTGCCCTGTGGATTCAGCGTATTAACGCAGCAGCACGTTTGGAGGGAATGTCTTATTCTAAACTGATGGGTGCTTTGCACAAAGCCGGTATTGAAATTAACCGTAAGGTATTGGCAGATTTGGCTATGAATCATCCCGAAGCTTTTAAAGCTATCGTGGCAAAAGTAAAGGCTGCATAATATAATAGCCATACGGCTTATAAATGTTTACCGGTCGATTCTCTTCGGAGTCTCGACCGGTTTTTCTTTATGGGAAGAAGATGAAAAACCTCCCGATGGAGTAACAAAGTCACTCTTTTGTTTGTTTATTATATAGAAACTCATTACATTTGTGATAGTAAAAAATAGCCGCATTGGTTGGATTGGGAAACTCATCAAGTCTTATGAAATGCCGAGACAAGTTTCGCTTCTCAATGGCGGGCCACGCCCCTTGTGGGAACCTTTGAGTCGGTGGATTACAAAGAGGACGAACACTCAAATCATGTTATTCGGAGTTTCATCACATCATCGGTGCGGCTTCTTAATAAGAAAGGAACGAAAACCCAGTGCGGCTTTCGTTCCTTTCTCTTTATTTATTCTTTGCTAACTTTACGTGATATAAAGCTGTTTTAAACCAGTATTCTTATTACCGCCCGATAAAGCCTTTCCGCACTTCTTACTTCTTACTACTTTATTCTTTCCTTCTCCCTTTCTTTCTTTTTTACTTTCTTTTTTACTTTCTTTTTTACTT
>JBHADT010000008.1:0-21407 GCA_041855205.1 Bacteroides sp. | reverse complement strand
TCAAGAATGCCTATAATCCCATATATACGGTTGATGGAAAATATGATGAAAAAGCAGCTCAGGCTGCCGAGTCGCTGGATGTGGAAATATGTATGCTTCTGAAATCGGGGAACCAAGCGTTTAAGATAGAAAAGCATATACACAACTATCCTCATTGCTGGCGTACGGACAAGCCGGTTCTTTATTATCCGCTTGACAGCTGGTTTATCCGCTCCACAGCTTGTAAGGAGCGTATGATTGAACTGAATAAAACAATCAATTGGAAACCCGAAAGCACTGGTACGGGACGCTTCGGAAAGTGGTTGGAAAACCTGAATGACTGGAACCTGAGCCGTTCACGCTATTGGGGTACTCCATTGCCCATTTGGCGTACGGAAGATAATGACGATGAGATCTGTATCGAATCGGTGGAACATCTTTATAATGAGATTGAAAAATCCGTTTCCGCAGGATTTATGAAAATCAACCCTTATAAAGAGAAAGGTTTTGCAGTCGGTGTTTATACCGGAGAAAACTACGATAAGATAGATCTGCATCGTCCTTATGTGGATGATATCATATTGGTGTCGAAAGACGGTAAACCGATGAAGCGTGAATCTGATTTGATAGACGTATGGTTTGATTCCGGTGCAATGCCTTATGCGCAGATTCATTATCCTTTTGAAAACAAGGAACTATTGGATACTTATCAAGTATATCCGGCAGATTTTATAGCCGAAGGTGTTGATCAGACGCGTGGATGGTTTTTTACTCTCCATGCCATTGCTACCATGGTTTTTGATAGCGTTTCTTACAAGACCGTAATATCCAACGGATTGGTACTTGATAAAAATGGAAACAAGATGTCAAAACGTTTGGGTAATGCTGTCGATCCATTTGCAACCATAGCGAAATACGGTTCCGACTCCTTACGTTGGTATATGATAACAAACTCTTCACCATGGGATAATCTGAAGTTCGATGTCGAAGGTGTTGAAGAAGTACGTCGTAAGTTCTTCGGAACATTGTACAACACTTATTCATTCTTCTCTTTGTATGCCAATGTCGACGGTTTTGAATATAAGGAAAAGGATGTCCCAATGGAAGAGCGTCCTGAGATAGATTGTTGGATTCTGTCCGTATTAAATACACTTATACAAGAGGTAGATGCTTGTTACAATGAATATGAACCGACGAAAGCAGGTAGGTTGATATCTGATTTCGTAAACGATAATCTGTCCAACTGGTACGTACGTCTCAATCGGAAGCGTTTCTGGGGAGGAGAGTTTACACAGGATAAATTGTCTGCTTATCAAACATTGTACGTTTGTTTGGAAACCGTTGCTAAGCTGATGGCACCTATTGCTCCGTTTTATGCGGATAAATTATATTGCGACCTGATTTCCGTCACAGGACGTGAAACCGCAATATCCGTGCATCTGGCGGAGTTCCCTGTTTGCAATCCCGATATGTTGGATAAAGAACTGGAGGTACGCATGACGATGGCACAAGATATTACTTCCATGGTTCTGGCCTTGCGACGCAAAGTGAACATCAAGGTGCGTCAACCACTGCAATGTATCATGATCCCGGTAGCGGATGAAGAGCAACGTAGGCATGTCGAAGCCGTAAAGAGTCTTATCATGAGCGAAGTAAATGTGAAAGAAGTTCGCTTTGTAGAAGGTTCAGAAGGTGTATTGGTGAAGAAAGTGAAGTGCGATTTCAAGAAAATGGGACCTAAATTCGGAAAACAAATGAAAGCTGTTGCGGCAGCCGTGTCCGAAATGTCTCAGGAGGAAATAGCCTCATTGGAACAAAGTGGTTCGTATAGTTTTCTGCTGGATGGCGCTGAAGTTGTTGTCGAAACCTCTGACGTGGAAATTTTCAGTGAAGATATTCCCGGATGGTTGGTCGCTAACGAAGGAAAACTGACAGTTGCGCTGGAGGTAACGGTTACCGAAGATTTACGTCGTGAGGGTATTGCCCGGGAGTTGGTCAATCGAATTCAGAATATCCGTAAATCAAATGGTTATGAAATTACCGATAAAATAAAAATCGTATTATCTAAAAATCCACAGACTGATGATGCCGTGAAAGAATATAATGGCTATATTTGTAACCAAGTCTTAGGTACCTCCTTGCAAGTTGTGGATAAAGTGACAGATGGAACGGAATTGAATTTTGATGACTTTTCCTTACTTATAAATGTTACTAAAGAGTAGTTGAAGAGTAGAAGAAAAATACTTAACTTAAAATAATACCTAATTGATAAACATATAGAATTATGGCAGAAAAGACGAGATATTCGGATGCGGAATTGGAAGAATTCCGTATCATCATTATGGATAAGTTGGAATTGGCGCAGCGTGATTATGAATTGCTTAAAGCGAGTCTTACGGGAGCGGATGGCAATGATACCGATGATACCTCGCCTACGTATAAAGTCTTAGAAGAAGGAGCCAATACCCTTTCCAAAGAGGAAACGACCCGTTTGGCACAAAGACAATTGAAGTTTATTCAGGGACTGCAAGCCGCATTGGTACGTATCGAAAATAAGACATACGGAATTTGCCGGGAAACGGGTAAGTTGATACCTGCCGAACGCCTGCGTGCCGTACCTCATGCAACACTAAGTATTGAAGCCAAGAATGGTGTTAAAAAGTAAGAATGAGTAGAATATTCACGAAAGGGAGAATCGCCCTGCTTGTTATTTTATTGGTCCTGGTTGTTGACCAGATAATTAAAGTGGTAGTGAAAACCAACATGTACTGGCATGAGAGTATTCGCATTACAGACTGGTTTTACATCTACTTTACTGAAAATAACGGCATGGCATTCGGTATGGAAATTCTTGATAAACTCTTCCTCACATTATTCCGGATAGTTGCTGTTGCTTTTATTGGCTGGTATTTGACGAAAATAATAAAGCGGAATCTGAAGATAGGATATATTATTTGCATCTCGCTTATTCTTGCCGGAGCATTGGGAAATATCATAGATAGTGTTTGCTATGGGATTATCTTCAATGAGAGTACGCATGCGCAGATAGCAAGTTTCTTGCCGGAAGAAGGTGGATACGCCTCTCTTTTCTATGGAAAAGTTGTGGATATGTTCTATTTCCCGATTATTGAAACTAATTGGCCGGAATGGGTACCTTTTGTGGGAGGAAATCATTTTGTCTTTTTTAGCCCGATTTTCAACTTTGCCGATGCTGCGATAAGTTGTGGAATCATTGTACTTCTGATTTTCTACAGCGGATACTTGAATGATTCTTATCGTGATGCAGTGAAGAAGCCATGAAAGAGATAAAAGGTCTTCTGTGGTGTAAGCTCTTCTTTTTACTTTCCTGTATATTTTCATGTCAGGTTAAAAGACCGAGTTATATTCTTTCGGAATCCCGGATGGAGAATATATTGTATGATTATCACATTGCTAAAGCAATGGGTGAGGAAGTACCATATAGTGAAAGTTATAAGCGGGTATTGTACATTGAGTCGGTATTTGAGAAACATGGTATAACAAAGGCGGATTTTGATACGTCGATGGTTTGGTATACTCGTAATCCGGATGTTTTGTTTAAAGTATACGAACAGGTTAATGTGCGTTTGCGGACAGAACGGGATAGAATTAACCAGCAGATAGAATTGAGAGTCGATCGGCCTTCCTCAACTGTTTCCGGTGACAGCATTGATATATGGTTCTGGCAACGTTCTTATTTATTGACGGGAGCGGAACTTGATAATAAATTACTCTTTGTGCTTCCTTCTGATTCTAACTTTAAGCAGCGAGATACTCTGCGTTGGAATGCTTTTTTCAACTTTATGAACTACACTCCTGACTCTATGCACGCTCCGGTTATCTCCATGCAACTTCTTTATCGGGATGAAGATGTGAAGAGTAAGCAGCTTCGGGTATATCGACAGGGAAGTGTGGAGCTTTCTCTTATGCTGGATACATTGAAAGAGTTGAAAGAAATTCGCGGTTTTATTTATACTCCAACAAAAGAATCTCACAATCAGTTATTGGTAAATAACATCGCTTTGATGCGATACCATGCCAGAGATTCCTTATTGATGGAATCAGGTGATAGCTTACAACATTCCTCAACGGAGCAGTTGGACGATATTCCGGAGATGAATGATACGTTAATTCTGAAAGAGGAAGAGACGAACTCCCAAATTAAGGAAGGAAGAGATGAACGCATGCGTAGAATTCCACCTCGTCCTCGTCCGGTATTGCAGGATTCTGTCTTAAAGCCGAAATAACAATGAGTGTGAAGCGATATTCCGCTCATTTCTTGTATGCTACTCATTGTGGATTTCTGAAGCAGCAGGTTGTTGAGGTTGAGAATGGCTATGTACGTAATTATTTTCCGTTGTCAGAAGAATTGGAAAATGTAGAATGGTTCCCGGGAGTCATTCTGCTGTTAACAATGGCAGAGGTTTTGCGTTTGGAAACAGACCCGGGCTCGGCTCAGGAATATACGGAATTCTTTGTGAAACAAATAAATGTTTCTCCTTCCCTTTCTTCTCCTCCTCTTATTCCTATTTTGCTTTTCCCTTTTGATTTTATTGAAATGAAGCCTGTCTCCGGAACTCGGCACAGACGATTGCTGTAGCAATAGCTACGTTGAGAGATTCGGAAGTGTCTCGTCCGGACGGATAATTGGGGATGTACAGCCTGCGGTTTATCAGGTTTTCCATTTCAGCACTTATTCCATTCCCCTCGTTACCCATAATAATCAGGCCGTGTGGAGATAGTGATTGTTCGTAAATGTTGGAGCCGTTCAGGAAAGTTCCGTATACGGGAGTGTCGTCGGGCAGACTACGAATCAGATGGGAGAGTGGTGTGTAGTGTATATTTACTCGTGCAATGCTACCCATAGTAGCCTGTACGACTTTGGGGTTATACACATCCACCGTATTGAGTGAACAGAAGATGTGCTCTATGCCGAACCAGTCGGCCAACCGGATGATGGTTCCTAAGTTGCCCGGGTCCTGCAAATCATCCATGGCAAGACAGAGCGAATGTTTGGGAAGCGACAGATCTATATCATGGTCGGGTTGTTCGAACACTGCGAGCACCTGTTGCGGAGTCTTGAGTAAACTGGCACGTGCAAGTTCTTCTTCTGAAACAGGAATGATAGATTCTGCCTCGATCAGAGTCTTCTGCGATAGCCATTCGCTTGTGGCAATTAAGAGGCGACACCGGATATTCCCCAATAAATCATTCACCAATTTAGGCCCCTCTGCCAGGAAGACTCCTTCTGCTTTACGGTTTTTCTTCAGGTTTAGCGAATGAATGTATTTGATATGATTTTTGCTCAGTGTCATACATGGACGGTTGTAAGTGTTTGACAAAAGTACGTTATAAAATCGGTATAATCAAAAAAAGAGACAAACTGTGGGATGCTTTAATTCCGGTAAAGGAAAAATAGATTTATATTTGCGACAGATTATGTGCAACAGATTAATAGCCGCATGAAAAAAAACTGCTGTCAAATACTGCTTGTAGTTTTTACTTCCTTAGTACTGTTTTCTTGCTCTACTACTAAATATGTACCAGAGGGCGGTTATCTGTTGGATGAGGTGCATATACGTACGGATAACAAACGTGTAAAGCCATCGGAACTCTCTATTTACATCCGTCAAAATCCCAATACAAAATGGTTCAGTCTTATAAAAACCCAGTTATATGTTTACAACTGGTCGGGGAGAGACTCGACGCGATGGATTAACCGTGCATTGCGTCGTTTGGGGGATGAACCGGTGATATACAGTGAAGAGGATAGTCGTCGTTCGCGGGAAGAGATAGAGAAAGCTGTGCGCAATATGGGTTATATGGGGGCTTCGGTGCAAACCGTATCTAATACGAAAAAGAAAAAAATAAGCCTGACCTACGATGTAAAGACAGGACCGGCATACAGAGTTCGTAAGATCAAGCGGGATATCAAGGATACGGGAATAGCCGAGCACTTAAAGGATGACTCTTTGAGGAGCTTTCTGAATGAGAATATGCTGTTTGATGTGAATCTGTTGGATAAGGAGCGTCAGCGCATTACTTCGTTGCTTTTGCAGAACGGCTATTATAAGTTTAATAAGAACTACATATCCTATACGGCAGATACCGTGCGGGGGAGGCATCTGATAGATCTGACGCTGCATCTGATGCCATATAGAAGCAATATGGCGGAAGAGTCTCAGAATCATCTACCTTATAAAATCAATAAAGTAAGTTTTGTGGCAGACTATAATGTACTTCATTCCTCGGAACTCGGTGGAATAGACATTAATGATTCCGTTGTCTGCAAAGGTTTTCCGATATACTATAAAGACAAACTGTTTTTACGCCCGAAAGTGTTGGTTGACAATCTCAGGCTTACACCGGAGAAGTTATATGCCGAACAAGATGTGCAGCATACATATGCTAATTTCGGGCGGCTGCAGGTTTTGAAATACACTAACATACGTTTTACCGAGCTTCAGAGAAAAGATACTGCATTGCTGAACGCCTATGTGATGCTGACTAAAAGTAAACATCAGTCCGTCTCTTTTGAACTGGAGGGAACCAATTCCGCAGGCGATTTGGGAGCCGCCGCGCCCGTCTCTTTCCAGAACCGGAATATTTTCAAGGGATCTGAGACTTTCACGTTCAAACTGCGTGGAGCTTATGAGGCGATATCCGGAGAACAAACTGGATATGGGCATGACGACTACAAAGAACTGAGTGCGGAGACAAGTATCAACTTCCCTCGTTTTATGTTTCCCTTCCTTTCCAATGATCTTAAACGGAGAATGCGTGCCACTACGGAGTTCGGGCTTCAGTATAATTATCAATTGCGCCCCGAATTTTCCCGCATAGTAGCTTCCGCTTCGTGGAGATATAAATGGGGAGTGCAACGTCAGCGAGCGCAACATCGTTTTGATGTAATAGACGTGAACTATCTTTATATGCCTTGGATAGATTCGGACTTCAGAGAATTATATCTGGATAACAACCAAAACTATATTTTGAAATACAACTATGATAATCGCTTTATTGTGCGCATGGGATACAGCTTTTACTACAACAGTAGGGGAGGGGCGGCGCAAAATGCTTTTGGCGGTAATTTTTATAGTCTGCGTTTCAATGCCGAATCCGCTGGAAACCTGTTATTCCTATTGGGTAGGGCGGGTGCCATAAAGAAGAATGATGACGGAGAATATACCTTGCTCAATATTCCGTTTGCCCAATATGTCAAAGCCGATTTCGATTATGCCAAACATGTGGCGATTGACAGCCGCAACTCCGTGGCTTTTCATTTCAATGCCGGTGTAGCCGTTCCTTATGGAAATGCCAAGGTGGTACCTTTCGAGAAACGATACTTTGCCGGCGGAGCCAATAGCGTACGGGGTTGGTCTGTCCGTTCCTTAGGTCCGGGCACTTTTGTGGGCGACGTGAACTTCCTGAACCAGACCGGTGATGTCAAGCTGGATGCCAGCATAGAATATCGTACCCGCCTGTTCTGGAAACTATGCGGGGCATTGTTTGTCGACGCCGGTAATGTGTGGACTCTTCGGGAATACGAAAGCCAACCGGGCGGGAAATTTCGTTTCAATTCGTTCTATAAACAAATAGCGGTGGCATACGGTCTGGGTGTGCGTTTGGATTTGGATTTCTTTATCTTGCGCTTCGATGGCGGTATGAAAGCCATTAATCCCATGTATGAAATAAACCAGAAAGATCGTTATCCCATCATCCGGCCTAATTTCAAGCGCGACTTTGCCTTTCATTTTGCCGTTGGATATCCTTTCTAACGCTCAATACCTCTTGACCTTATGTCCCCTATGCCCGGAGTTTTTATTCGGGAAGACTTTAGTCCGGGGTGCTTGTCCAATATACTTGAGAAGAGTTTTCTTTTCTGTTGTCAATATCTGACAAACAGTTTATTATGGGATGACGGAAACTGCTGTTGTACCGTGCAGGTATGGTTCCCGAACCGTACAAGGTATGTTTCCGGAACCACACGAGCATGGTACTGCTACCGCACCTGTACCGGGAATCGTGTAAAGGGTGTTTTTGATATATGCAGCGAGAGTAGAGTATTTACTCCTTTTTACAGCAATTTGCATGCCCGTCAGGATAAGGGAGAATGATTATTGATATGTCCTCTACCGGGACTTAATTGTTCGATGTAATCTTTTCGGCAATGAAGTTGTCCAAAGCAAATTTACCCGGACCGGCAACAAACATCAAAGTGTAAATCATCAGATACATGAATGCAAGCTCTTTCGCGGCAAACGGATCTCCTCCGTGTATCACAAAGAATGCCATACCCATGGTAAAAATCATAGGTAGCAGAGCCAGCCGATAGAGAAAACCGAAAATAAATGCCAGCGGGCATAACAACTCTGCAAAAACGGCTAAACCCAGGGAAAGAGAACTACCCACACCCAACGGATCGGGAAAGACCGCAGATAGTTCATGGAAATTGGCGAATTTAGGAATTCCGTGACTCAACAGTAACAGCCCGAATATGATTCTTGATACTAACAGGAAAACGGATGTCTCGGTGGAATCCGGTTTGGAAGGGAATAGAAAACGATAAATTGTATTCATATTGGTTTATTAATTAATTAATGTGTATCCGGAACCGTCTCATTGTTCAATTCCTGTATCGTTTTCTTCCGGTAATTCTTGCCGGAGAAAAAACTTGCAACCATGATCGCAGGCGGAATGAGTCGTTTTTGTTCTTTCAACAATATGTGATTACTGTATCTCTAAACAAACGGAATATGCTAATAGTTTAGATATGAGGATTTTTTATGTTACATCGAAAGAAAGAACCGGGAAAAGGGGAAAGATGAGTCGGGGGGAATAAAAAAAAGCTACTGTTTAAGTAGCTTTGATGAATCTGATTGGATAACTTTCTGTTTAGTACACCCTCAGGGACTCGAACCCTGGACCCACTGATTAAGAGTCAGTTGCTCTACCAACTGAGCTAAGAGTGCATTCTTTTTTCGTTTGCGGGTGCAAAAGTATCTTTTAAAATCTATTTATCCAAGTAAAACCGTGTGTTTTTTGCCAAACATCTGTGTTTTCTACTCGAACTCATACAATTCAGACGGTGTACTTCGTTTCAGCGCACAAAGTTGCACGTCTTTTCCTACGATTATTCCTTTTTCCCGTAGTTTCCATTCTACTGTCTTGTAAGCCAGTTCGGGATGATTGTTGTCTTTGCTTAAATGGCAGAGCCAGATGTGTTTCAGGCGTTCGGAGAAGTGTGCGGCGAGGAACTCCGCGGTGGCGAGGTTGCTCATGTGTCCGGTCTTGCTCATGATGCGCTCCTTGAGATACTGAGGATAGCGTCCCATGGTCAGCATCTCATTGTCGTAGTTGGCCTCAAGTATCAGGTAGTTTGCTTTGCAGATGAAAGATGCGGCGGTATGAGTTATTTCGCCGAGGTCTGTCAGGAAAGAAAAGACTTTGTCGTCTATTTCCACGCAATAACCCACGTTGTCCGTTCCGTCATGAGAGACCTCGAACGATTCGATGCGGAAGTCTTCCAATTGCATGGGTTGTCCCTTTTCAAGGTATCTTGCTGAGGTGTATAGTTTTTCGGTCATACAGTAGCTGCGACTGATACCCTGATGGATGAGTGAGGTGGTATAGATAGGGATGTGGAGTTTTTCGCCCAGTCCTCCAACAGCTTTGATGTGATCGGCATGGTCGTGCGTGATGAATACCGCACGTATTGTCTCCATGCCTATGCCTACGTCTTTCAACGCTTTCTTGATGGTACGTATGGCAATACCTGCATCTATGAGTATCCCATAGCTGTCAGTACCTATATAATAGCAGTTGCCGCTGCTTCCGCTTGCGAGGCTTATAAATCTTACTTTCATTCTGTTTGCTAAAAAATAAAAACCGCCACTTTGAGGCAAAGTGGCGGCAAATATACGTAAAAAACAGGAGGGTCATTCCTTGACTTTCTTCTTTTTGTCCATGGATTCGGTGATTCTTGCGAAAAAGAGTAAGGCAATGGCCGACAGTAGACCGATGACGGCGAAGTAGTACCAGATGTAGTGGGCATTTTCACTGGCTGCTTCCCAGGCTTCCCTTGAATCGAACAGCATAGGATCCGGACAGTATTTGGTTAGTAGGACGCCGGCTATACCGAAGCCGAATATGGATGACAGAAAAGAATGCAGATGACTGAATCCGAGGTATAGACCTTCTTCTCCTTTTGGTGCCTGCAACGAGAAATATTCAAGATAACGGGGTGAAATGAAACATTCGGCAAGGGCTTGTATGACAATACCGGCTATCATCATGAGAGTTACGTTGCTCATTCCGGAAATGATGTCGTTCTCCAGCAGATTGCCACATGCCATCAGCAAAGCTGAAAGGGGGATGAGAAACATGCCAATGTTCATGGATGCGATAGCCGAACGTTTGGCCATGAGTTTCGTGACGAAACTTACGCAGCATACCACGACAAATGGGTTCACATTGGCTATCCAGCCCGGTCTGGCTGTTTCTCCGGCCAAGCGAATCACATACTTGGGCATGGTGGCGTAGAGTTGTTGTTGCACCATCCAGAATCCGGTAATAATCAGAATGAGTATCAACAAGCGCCAGTTAGTGATGATACGCAGGAATCCTTGTCCGATTTCGTGCATGCTTTTGCCTTCTCCCGCCGTATGTGCCGAGCGATACAGCAGTATCACGGCAAGCAGGGCGATGAATGTCATTGTCCCGGAAAAATAATTGATATAGATATAAGCCTGTTCACCGATATGATTCCGTAGCGGGTCTATGACGGTTTTTCCCGTAAATGCGCCGATGTTCACCATCATGTAGAAAATAGAGTATCCCCGGGCACGGGTGGCTTCGGTGGTTTCTTTGGCCACCGAAGCGGAAATGATGGATTTGATGAACGAGCCGCCCACCATAAGTACAAACAGTATCGGGACAATTGTCCATCGGCTGTTGCTTTCCGTCAGTCCGGTAAAGACGGTGGTTATTCCATATTGTGCCAGCCCGGCTGATTCCAGCAGTGTGGGGAGTATACCCAATCCCATGTATCCGGTTGTCAATAACGTAAATGCCACAATCATCGATTTGCGAAAGCCTATTTTATCAGCATAGGCTCCGGTGAAGATGGGCAGCAGATAGAGACCACCCGAAAACAAACCGGATATCATGCTTGCCTCGAAGTCATTAAAACCTAAGATACTGGAAAGATAAATGGTGAGCACAATGAATACGGCGTAATATGCCATGCGTTCAAACAATTCCACTGTGTTACTAACCCAAAAGGCCTTTGTGAAACCGCCTGAATGTCCGGTAGATGATGAGTGAGTCATTTTTTGTTGATTTTATTTTTAAAGTGAGAAATGAAAGCAAAAATACATCTTAATGTTGTACGTTGCAAATGACATAAGAAGGAAACCCTTGCCGAATAAGGCATATTCGGTCATGAAAAAGCCTGTTTACACAAGGCAAACCGGTGGCTTTCATGCGAAGTACCCCGATCGTTGTGTAAACAGGCACAGTGTGATATCCGTAAATCTCCGTTTTAGAACCGGAAGAAGTTTTTGGCATTGTTGTAACAGATATCCTCTACCATCTGATTCAGACGTTCCATTTCAGAAGCAGGGATTTCTCCATTTTCCACATCGCGTCCCAAAAGATTACACAATGTGCGGCGGAAATATTCGTGACGAGGATATGAGAGGAATGAACGGGAGTCGGTTAGCATACCCACAAAGCGACTCAGCAATCCAAGAACCGAGAGTGCATTCATCTGTTTTTCCATGCCGTCTTTTTGATCGAGGAACCACCAGCCTGAACCGAACTGAATCTTACCCGGCACGCTACCGTCTTGGAAGTTGCCAAGCATGGTGGCAATAACTTCGTTGGCGCAAGGATTCAGGTTGTAAAGAATGGTTTTGGTTAACTTACCGTTTGAATTCAGGCGGTCGAGGTACTTAGACATGGCTTTGGCGGTAGTGAATTCACCAATCGAGTCGAAACCGGTATCGGGACCGAGCAGCTTGAACATCTTGCTGTTGTTGTTACGGATGGCTCCGTAGTGGAATTGCTGTGTCCAGCCTTTTTCCCAGTCCATTTCGCCGAAGATAACCATCATGGCTGACTTGAATTTCAGAATTTCTTCTTGACTCAAAGTATTTCCGCCATACACCTTATTAAATATAGCCTTGATTTCAGCTTCCGTATAATCTTCTGCATAGAACTCTTCTATTCCGTGGTCAGAAAGCTTACAGCCTTGTTCGGCAAAGAAATCATGACGTTTGCGCAGTGCAGCGATCATGTCGTCAAAAGAAGAAATGGCAACGCCGCTCATTTCAGCCAGTTTTTCCACGTAAGCGCGGAAATCGGCAGCCACTTCTACCGCCATTGCCTTGTCCGGTCTCCATGTGGGTAACATCTTGATTTCGAATCCGCTTTCGCGTGTCTTGATGTGATACTCCAGTGAGTCTATTGGATCGTCTGTGGTGCATACGGCTTCCACATTGTAACGACGCATCATTCCACGGGCGGAATATTCGGGTTGAGCCAACTTCTCATTACATTCTTCGTATATCTCCCGTGCCGTTTTAGGATTTAATATCTTGTCTATTCCGAAAGCTGTTTTAAGTTCCAAATGTGTCCAGTGGTAGAGAGGGTTGCGGAAAGTGTAAGGAACGGTTTCTGCCCATTTTTCAAACTTTTCCCAGTCGGAAGTATCCTTCCCTGTACAGAAGCGTTCGTCTACGCCGTTCGTACGCATGGCACGCCACTTATAATGGTCGCCGCCGAGCCAGATTTCTGTCAAAGAACGGAATTTGTAGTCATCGGCCACCATTTGCGGAATCAAGTGACAGTGGTAGTCGATAATCGGCATTTTTGCCGCATGTTCGTGATACAACTTCTGTGCGGTTTCTGTCTGCAGCAGGAAGTTCTTGTCCATAAAGTTTTTCATTCTCTTATATGTTTTGGTATGTATAAATATAACTCTTTTTGTCTATGAGGAGTATATGCTTGATAATAAGGATTATATGGCGTGTTTGTTCATTTAGTTTTATTAACCGTTATCGAACACAAATGTAGAATCTTTACTTGGAGATACAAAATTATTCGTATATTTGCCCTTAAAATTTATAATATTTAAGTTTTTCTATTTAGAGTTCTCTTGCTTCGTTTCCGGTGTTTGGAAACGTGCGGAGGCAGGGTAGAGATAGCCTCTGAACCATGAATAAAAAGAACTATACAATCAAGGATATTGCCCGCATGGCAGGTGTTTCTGCCGGAACGGTAGATCGCGTGTTGCACAGGAGGGGAGATGTTTCTCCTTTGAGTAAGGAGAAAGTGCAGAAAGTGCTTGATGAGATAGACTATCAACCCAATATGTTCGCTATCGGTCTGGCTGCTAAGAAGCATTACCGTTTTCTGTGTGTGATTCCTTCTTATAAAGAAGATGATTATTGGTATGCGGTGTCTTGCGGAATTGGAAAGGCCTCTCAGGAATTATCTTCGTTCAATGTGCATGTTGATTTTCTCTATTACACCCACGCCGATGAATCATCCTATGCCACAGTTTGCAATCAAGTGTGCCGTGAACAGGCGGATGCCCTCTTGTTGGCTCCCAATTTCCGTGAAGAAACGATTGCTCTTACCGCTTATCTGGAAGAAAAAAAAATCCCTTATATTTTTATAGATTTCAATATAGAAGATACGCATGCCTTGTGTTATATCGGTCAGGATTCGGAGGCCAGCGGATATCTTGCAGCGAAAGTATTGATGCAGAAATTCCAAGAAGGTCAGGAGATAGCTGTGTTTCTGAATAATCAGAAAGACAGTCCGGCGGAGATTCAGATGCAGAGAAGACTTGATGGTTTCATGCGCTTCATTGCCGAAACAAATACCGGTCATGTGCCAATCCACGATGTGGTGCTTAGCAAGGAAGATCCTGTGGCTAACGAGCATATACTCGACTGTTTCTTCAGTAAGCATCCGCATGCGACATTGGGGGTTGTCTTCAATTCCCGTATCTATCAGGTTGCGGGTTATCTGCGTGAGAAAGGTCACCGGATGGATGGGCTTTTGGGGTATGACCTGTTGCAACGGAATGTAAAATACCTACACTCCGGTGAGGTCAATTATCTCATCGGTCAGCGCCCCGGACTTCAGGGGTATTGTGCCTTGAAAGCGTTATGTGATTATGTGGTGTTTAAACGTTCGGTGGTGCCGGTGAAGCATATGCCTATTGATTTGCTGATGAAAGAAAATATTGATTTCTACTTTGAGTTTGAGTGATGTGGAGGCATGTCCGATAATGGAAAATCTGCTCTCAGCATTGAAACAAACAACATACAATGGAAGAACCATTGAGTGGCTCCGGACAGAAGAAAGCTCTGAAGAATGAATCACGGAATTATTAATTTATATATTTAAAAAGAGAAGAGAATGAGACCATTGAACAAACAGACAGCTCCTAAGGCAAATCGTCCGGAGCGTATCATCCAATTTGGCGAAGGAAACTTTTTGCGCGCATTTGTCGACTGGATTGTATATGGCATGAATGAAAAGACCGACTTTAACAGTAGCGTGGTGGTAGTGCAGCCTATTGATAAAGGAATGGTAGATATGTTGAACGCGCAGGACAACCTTTATCATGTCAATCTGCAAGGTTTGGATAAGGGTGAGACGGTGAACAGCCTCACGCTTGTCGATGTAATCAGCCGTTCGCTGAATCCTTACACCGATAACGAAGCGTTTATGAGTTTGGCAGATCAGCCTGAAATGCGTTTCGTTATTTCCAATACCACAGAGGCGGGTATTACTTTCGATCCTTCATGTAAGCTGACAGATGCTCCGGCTTCTTCATATCCCGGTAAGTTGACCCAGTTGTTGTATCGTCGTTTTCGTACGTTCAACGGAGACAAAAGTAAGGGGCTTATCATTTTCCCTTGTGAATTGATTTTCCTGAACGGTCATAAACTGAAAGAAACCATCTATCAGTATATTGAATTGTGGCAGTTGGGCGCAGAGTTCAAGACATGGTTTGAAGAAGCCTGCGGTGTTTATGCCACGCTTGTCGATCGTATTGTGCCCGGTTTCCCCCGCAAGGATATCGATGCCATAAAAGAGAAACTCCAGTATGATGACAATCTGGTGGTTCAAGCGGAAATATTCCATCTTTGGGTGATTGAGGCCCCGCAGGAAGTGGCTAAGGAGTTTCCGGCAGACAAGGCGGGACTGAACGTGCTGTTCGTTCCCTCGGAAGAACCTTATCATGAACGTAAGGTCACATTGTTGAACGGTCCTCACACGGTGCTTTCACCGGTAGCGTATCTGTCCGGAATAAATATCGTGCGCGATGCCTGTTGTCATGAAGTGATAGGTAAGTATATATACAAGGTGATGTTTGAGGAGCTGATGGAGACGTTGAATCTGCCTAAGGATGAATTGAAGAAGTTTGCCGAAGATGTGCTGGAACGTTTCAATAATCCCTTTGTAGACCATGCGGTTACGAGCATCATGCTCAACTCTTTCCCGAAATTCGAGACGCGTGATTTGCCGGGTCTGAAAACCTATCTGCATCGCAAAGGCGAATTGCCTAAGGGATTGGTGCTCGGTTTGTCTGCTATCATTACCTACTATAAGGGTGGAGTACGCGCGGACGGTGCTGAAATTGTGCCCAATGATGCCCCGGAAATAATGCAGTTGCTCAAAGAACTTTGGAGTACGGGAGATACCCGGAAAGTGGCTGAGGGTGTTCTTGCCGCTTCTTCCATCTGGGGAGAAGATCTTAATCAGATTCCGGGCTTGACGGCTGCTGTCAAGGCAAATCTCGACTCTATCCGGGATAAGGGAATGTTGGAAACGGTAAAAAGCATTCTGTAGGTTTTTCAGGCTTCTTCGTTTGAGGAGCGAGAATATATGATACCGGGAGGGGCGGAGAATCCGTCCCTCTTTTCTTTTCTGTAAATTCGATGTAGGTTTGTTCGATACGAATGAGGAAGTTTCAGTAGCATGTCTGTGTCGTATACCGTGTATGTTTTCGTTCAATCCGGAACTCGCGGATAGAATCGTTTATGCGGTTTTCTTTCGATTGTGTAAGGAACCTTGTCTTTTGGGAAAAATGCGAGGTAACTAATAATTTCCCTATTCCATCGATTTTATTTACTTTTGTTCTCAAAACCATTCGATGCTTATGCGAATTTAAATTACGAGTAATGCAATTATGAGACGGAAACATATCATACTCTTTACCCTGTGCGCGATGATTTTATGCTGCTGGTCATGTTCGTCCCGGCAGAAAAACTCCGAGGAGAATAATTTGTTGTTGATGAAAGAAAATGCTGTTTCGGACGGAATACAACGCATGCAGATGTCTGATGCACGGCATACTTTTATTTATGGTGGAAAAGAATATTCTTCGACGGTGGTGCGCCGGCCGGATGATACCCTGCCGGTGGTGGTTAACGAACAGGGGGATCGCTTTGCAGACAACAGCATTTGGCTGAAACTCGAAGCGGACGGAAAAATGATTGTCGACAAGGTATTCACTAAAGGCTTTTTTTCTTCCTGGATAGATGCCGATTTTCTCGTTCACGCCATCTTGGAAGGTATGGTGTACGACAAAACGACTTCTGCCGGCATCCATTATGCTGCAAGCATATGCTATCCACAGACTGACTTATACATTCCGTTGCTGATTACTATTACTCCCGGAGGAGTAATTTCGGTTACCCGTAATGAACTTTTACAGGATATGTATGATGCGGGAGGAGAATAATTGTTTCCTTTTTAAAGAAAACAGGCTCCTACATCTTGTTGAGGCTTTGTACATGTTATCTTAAAACGATAGATTTCTTATTGGTGTTTTTAACGACTTTATTTCTAACACACAGCTCTCTTACATGGTAAAAAAGAATAATACTCCGGATCCTGTGCAGAAAACCTCTTTCTTTGGGAAAGTAGCGGCTTTTTGCAAAAATGAAACCATGCACTTCATTGTCGGTTTGATAACGGTCATTTTTTCAGTATATCTACTGCTCGCGTTCTCTTCGTTCTTTTTCACCGGAGCCGGTGACCAAAGTATCATAGACTCTGCTACTGCGGAAGAGTTGGCTTCCGTGCAGAATGGTGTAAGAAACTATGCAGGTTCGAGAGGCGGTCAGTTGGCAAACTATCTTATAAACGATTGCTTCGGTATTTCATCTTTTTTCATCCTTGTCTTCCTGTCTATGGCAGGGTTGAAGTTGATGCGTGTTCGCAAAGTACGTCTGTGGAAATGGTTCATCGGTTGTGGCTTGTTGTTGATTTGGTTCTCCTTGTTTTTTGGGTTTGTATTTGTCAGACAATATCAAGACACTTTCCTCTATTTGGGAGGAAAACACGGATACAATGTCAGTAACTGGTTGGTGTCTCAAATAGGGGTGCCCGGAGTCTGGATGCTACTTCTCGTAACTGCCATTTGCTTTTTTATTTACCTTAGTGCCGCCACTATTGTTTGGCTTCGCAAACTGTTTTCTTTCAGCTTTTTGAAGCGGGACGGAAAAACAAAAAAGAATGATGAAGGCGAGACTCCCGAAGAATTTACAGAATCGTGGACGGCGGGAGATTCTTCGAGGAGGGGAGACTCTCCATTGTCTTCCGGAGTATCGAATGATGGAGACCTGTCCGCTATGGACAACAAGGAAAAGGAAACGTTTTCTTCTTCCCATCATATAGAATTGGATTTGAACAGAACTGAAACGGAACCCGTTTCTCCGGCAGAAATCGATGATATAACAATGACAATTGAGACATCCGGGGCTTCGGAGGCGATAGTTCCGGCGGAAAATCCCCTTTCGGGAGAACCGGTTTTCGAGATAGAGACCAATGAAGACGAAGAACTTGGAGAAATAGAGAGAGAGCCGTATAACCCTCGCCTTGATTTGGAGCATTATCATTTCCCCACGCTCGATCTGATGAAGCATTATGAGAACGCCGAACCTACAATCGACATGGCGGAACAAAATGCGAATAAAGATAAAATCATCGGTACGCTGAGAAGTTTCGGTATAGAAATCAGTAGCATAAAGGCTACGGTGGGTCCCACTGTAACGCTCTATGAGATAACTCCGGAACAAGGAGTGAGAATATCTAAAATACGCGGGTTGGAAGATGACATCGCTTTGAGCCTTTCCGCGTTGGGAATCCGTATCATCGCGCCGATTCCGGGCAAGGGAACCATTGGTATCGAAGTCCCTAATTCCAATCCCAAAATCGTTTCGGGACAAAGCATCATTGGCAGTAAGAAGTTTCAGGAGTCTACATACGATTTACCCATTGCCTTGGGAAAAACCATCACCAATGAGGTATTTATGGTAGATCTCTGCAAAATGCCGCACGTGTTGGTGGCCGGGGCCACGGGACAAGGAAAGTCGGTGGGGCTGAATGCAATGATAACTTCGTTGCTTTACAAAAAACATCCTGCCGAGTTGAAGTTCGTGCTGGTAGATCCTAAGAAAGTGGAATTCAGCATCTATTCTGTGATTGAACATCACTTTCTCGCTAAATTGCCGGATGGTGAAGACGCCATCATTACCGACGTTACCAAGGTGGTGCAGACACTTAATTCCGTTTGTGTGGAAATGGACTCCCGTTACGACCTCTTGAAGGCTGCTCACGTGCGGAACATTAAAGAATATAATGAGAAGTTTATCAATCGCCGGCTGAATCCGGAGAAAGGACATAAGTTCATGCCTTATATCGTGGTGATTATCGATGAGTTCGGTGACCTCATCATGACGGCTGGAAAGGAAATAGAACTCCCTATTGCCCGAATAGCTCAGCTGGCACGTGCAGTGGGTATTCATATGATTATCGCTACGCAGCGTCCCACGACGAATATCATAACCGGAACCATCAAGGCAAACTTCCCGGCACGTGTCGCTTTCCGCGTATCGGCAATGATGGATTCGCGCACGATTCTCGACCGTCCGGGAGCAAACCAACTTATAGGCAGAGGCGATATGCTTTTTCTGCAAGGGGCTGATCCTGTCCGGGTGCAATGCGCGTTTATTGATACTCCAGAAGTTGCGGATATAACTAATTACATAGCCAAACAACAAGGATATCCCACGGCGTTCTACTTGCCGGAATATGTAAACGAAGATGCAGGCAGTGAACTGGGAGATGTGGATATGGGACGTTTAGACCCCTTATTCGAAGATGCGGCACGTCTGATAGTCATTCATCAACAAGGCTCCACCTCGTTGATTCAACGTAAGTTTGCTATTGGTTACAACCGTGCCGGACGTATCATGGATCAACTGGAGAAAGCAGGAATAGTAGGTTCCACACAAGGAAGTAAACCCAGAGAGGTACTCTGTGTGGATGAAAATGATCTCAATGCTCGTCTGAACAATATCATGTAAAAAACGTTACATATAAAATGAAAACGAGATACCTTATAGCTCTGTATATGCTCCTCCTTTTTGGGGGCATGTTCCCGCTTTCGGCCCAGTCAATAACAGCGCAGGAAGCGATGGAGCGTGCTGTCAAAGCTTTTCGTGATGCAAAAGGGATAGAAGCGGAATTTACGGTTCAATCCTATTCGAAAAAGAAAGAACTGCAAACTGCATCTTCCGGTAGAATTCGCCTGCACGATGAAAAGTTCAGAATAGATACCGATGAGACAATCACATGGTTTGATGGTCATACGCAGTGGAGCTATCTTGTCGGAAGTAACGAGGTCAATATCTCTGAACCTACGCCTGAGGAGCTTCAGATGATGAATCCTTATTCGTTCTTCTCGTTGTACAAGAATGGTTATCGGTTGAAACAGGGGAAAAACGGGAGATATGGCGGGAAAGCCGTTTATGAGCTTCTGCTGACCTCCGCTGACAAAAGAAAAGCGCTGCAAAATATAGTTCTTTACATTACAAAAGATACGTTTCAGCCTTTATGCGTTACTATGGTACATTCGGGTGGTGAAAATCTGAACATCCACATTACGGCATACCATACAAAGAAAGTTTATTCTGATAAGCTATTCGTTTTTGACAAGAAATTATATCCGGGAGTGGAGGTGATAGATTTAAGATGATTATAACAAACTAAAGAATACCAGATTTATGGAAACAGAAAGAGTAAAATGTCTTATTATAGGTTCCGGACCTGCGGGGTACACGGCTGCCATATATGCCGGAAGAGCAAACCTGTCACCTGTACTGTACGAAGGTTTGCAACCGGGAGGGCAACTTACCACCACAACGGAGGTGGAAAACTTTCCGGGTTATCCCAATGGAATAGACGGTTCGCAGCTGATGGAGGACTTGCGTAAACAGGCTGAACGTTTCGGAGCAGATTTGCGTTATGGCATAGCTACCGCTTCTGATCTTAGTCATGCTCCTTATAAAATAACAATTGATAATGAAAAGATAATTGAGACGGAGACGCTGATTATCGCTACGGGAGCCACAGCCAAGTATCTGGGATTGGACGACGAAAAGAAATATGCGGGGATGGGAGTCAGTGCTTGTGCCACTTGCGACGGCTTCTTTTATCGTAAGAAAGTAGTGGCTGTTGTCGGAGGCGGAGATACGGCATGTGAAGAAGCCGTTTATCTGGCTGGCTTGGCCTCAAAAGTATACTTGCTTGTGCGTAAACCATTCCTGCGTGCTTCAAAGATTATGCAGGAGCGCGTGCTGAAGCATGATAAGATTGAAGTTCTGTTTGAGCATAATGCCGTCGGACTGTTCGGAGAGAACGGCGTGGAAGGAGTACACTTGGTGAAGCGTATGGGCGAGGCGGATGAAACCCGTTACGACCTTCCTATCGATGGTTTCTTCTTGGCGATAGGACATAATCCGAATTCGGAAATCTTCAAACCATATTTAGAGACGGATGAAGTAGGGTATATCCTGACTGAAGGAGATACGCCTCGTACTAAAATAGAAGGGGTATATGCAGCCGGTGATGTGGCAGATCCGCATTATCGTCAGGCTATTACTGCAGCCGGAAGTGGTTGTAAGGCTGCGATTGAGGCTGAAAGATATCTGTCGGCTAAAGGTCTTGTTTGATTTATATGTGGAAGTATTTACTTAGGTGTTCAAAGAGGCGGATTTACATAATGCCTGTTTCAACCGCCTAAGTAAGTCCGTTCCGCGAGCAGGTGTGAGTGTCGGGATGCATCGGTTCGGAAATCCCGGTAATTCGGGTAATCCTAAAAAACGAGTAAATATTTTCTGTAAACATTTGGAATATTAGAAATAATATTTACCTTTGCAGCGCATTTAGATGGTGACTGTAGTTCAGTTGGTTAGAGCGTCAGATTGTGGTTCTGAATGTCGTGGGTTCGAGTCCCATCAGTCACCCCTTCTTTTTCTCTTTTCGGGTAATAGCATCATGTAATAAAGTTTCCTCTTGTTCAAGAGGATTTTTTTATT
>JBHADT010000007.1:0-86398 GCA_041855205.1 Bacteroides sp. | reverse complement strand
TTTGTGATTGTATAGCCCCCACGCATGATATAGAAAACTGCTGTTCATAAATGTACATTTGTTTGTGGTTATTCAAATATACAATTTGTTCAGCGGTTTTCTTCTTTAACATACCATCACTCGAAATGTCGGAAGAGCCATAATTAAAGCCGTGGAACGGGTAAACGGCTTCTCTGGTTCTCACGAAAGAAGAAAAAAAAGTCAAAACAGTTCGAGCTGCTGCCCGGGAGAATTGACTCCTTGAGGCTTTTGTCCATAGAAAAGCTCGATGTTACCAAATTGTTTGTCGGTAATGCACATGATACCCACTTTGCCAAACTCCGGAAGAAAAGACTTGACTCGTTTGATGTGTACAGCCGCATTTTCCATACTGGCGCAATGACGGATGTAAATGGAAAATTGAAACATCGTAAAACCATCTTTCTGCAATTTCTTTCTGAAATCACTGTAAGCTTTCTTGTCTTTCTTTGTTTCTGTAGGCAAATCGAAAAGGACAAGTATCCACATAATGCGATATTCACTAAAACGATCCATTTCAACGTTCCGGATAAATGATCTTACGGAGTTCACCGCTAAAACACTTATAAAGAGAGGAGGTGGTTTGCCCCACAGCCACCATGAGCGGACTTCTCTTGTTGTTAATCACAACCTCCATTGTAGGGATGGAAAGCAGTCTGCCTTTGAGTTCCTTTCTCAGTTCGGGACAGACTCCGAATTCCCGGACGATGGTGAAGACCAACTCATCTACATAGGGACGGTAGGGTTCCATAATATCATCTGCCAGGCAATAAGCATTGTAGCGGTTGTGATGATGGATGCCCAGAGTAGGTAAAAGTCCGCTGCTTACCAATGCCCGCGCCACCACCGCACGCAGTATGGCATAGCCATAGTTGAGCAGATTGTTGGGTGGCATTTCATCTCTCCCACGAGTGAAATTTTCCAATCCCGCAATTCCGGAAAAAATACTTCTCCAATAATAGGCTGCCGAGCGAGCCTCCAAGTTGTCAGGGTCTCCGCTACGGACCTCTCCTGCCCAAACTCGCATACAGCGGAACTCTTCGCCGGTACAACTCTCCAGAACCGCAGCCTGATTGCATATCTTGGACTGCACCGTCTGTTGCCAAAGCTGTTTCTTCAAGGGTAGAGAGGCATCGAGTTGATGACGAAAACGTTCGTTCTGCGTGGTGTTTCCATAAAGAGGAAGCATCAATCCCACAGGCATGCTTTTACCGTCGCAGGTTATCAGGGCGCAGTTGTTTTCGAGTAGCGCTTCCATAACGCCGAGGGTGATGGTAATCTGTCTGTTGTCTAACACGACCACCCCTATGTCTTCAACAGGACGGGTAGTTTCTGCTTGTTGTTTGAGTACGTCGGGTAAATCGCTGTTCCCCACCTCAGGAAGTTTGATGACCAGCTGCCCGTTTCGCAAAGAAAGATAAGCGGGATTACCGAAGTAAAGAGTCTTTTTTATCATAGTATCAGAATCAAGGTTTCGTACTCTCCTTTTTATTGACCGGAATCAAAACTTACAGCAACGACGTCAGACGATATTCACATAACGGAAAAGGTTGTGAAGATTCAAGGTAAAATCCCAATAACAATGAATTGCATCACGAATCCGAAAACCGGACGGGCATGCTACTTTTACACTAAAGGTACTTTAGTCGAACCAAACGGACACGATATTCGAACCAAACCCGTATGGCTTCATTGGCTCTCTGACATCTCTCCAAAAAACTATTAATCAGATGTTTATATCATATCTAACTTCATCTTTCCATGTGAACGCCGAACTGGTTTATCCCGAACAGATACGGATGCACGAATACCCCTTACACTAAAAGATAGAGATATCCGTCACATATGGGTCGAATATCATAAGATTTTCTACATTCACTCAACTTTCATGTTTCCTATTTTTATAATATTACCCAGCCTGTCTACCGTGAGAGGCAGGCAAATGTCTTTTATCATTTCACCTGTTACTGCCAGTTGATTCTTAGATTGAGAAGAACCTACACCATACTCATTCTGAATAACATCTCCACTACAATAATTCTTCGCCATCTCCTTAGGCTGCGCATAAATAAGGTCAGCCGTACTGCATGGGATGAAGTTTGCGGTTGTTTCGTTCGAATTGACAAACCTGTATATCCTGTCTCGGCTTATAGGCGTGTTGACGGTGTTGTTCATGATTTCCTCCGGGGTGGGCACATACACCAAGTCATTGGGTGAGATAACATACTTGGGGGGATTGCCGTATTCATCTCCGGGAGCGACAGGTATACCTTGCTTTTGTCTCTCAAAGGCTTCGTTCAGGGGGATTGTGGTATAGTTTCTCTTATAAACCACGCCTCCGGTTTCTCTATCCATGACCTCTTTCTCATAGATAGCGAAAAACAGATTCGTACCCTGGGCTGCTTCTACGAATTTCCGTTGCTTGTTACCCTTTTCTCCCACGGCAAATTTATTGGCTTTCTCATAAAACCGCACTTTGTATATGGGACATCTTTCCTTTCCATTATTCAGTGCGGTAATATTACGATTCATTTCATCAATGCCATCGGGCGAAAAAGCCAAGGCGGGATTATTCTCCTTACTCTCCAGATGACGAAGCATTATTTGCTGAATGCCGGTATCGGTCACGGATCCGCGAATCTTCTTTTCGTCAAAGCTTGTATCAACAGGTTTGCGAATGGCGAAGTAGCGTTCTCTCGTATCCATGGTGAAATAGTACACCTCTATCTTCGATGGATTGACATTCTTCCAAAGGGTTTCATTCTTCTCGAAATACTTTTTTATCTCCTTAGCATCAAAGCCTCTCCGTAGCATCTCCCCGATTTTTCGCTTCAGACTCTTTTCCACAATCATCTGGGGAGTCCGGATGGCCTCATTCAACGAAACGGTCTTTATCTTACGCAGGTTTACCTCACCGTACACGAATTCCTTGTGCATCGGTTTCCGAACAGTCCAACCATCCCCTTTGGATTGAGGTACACAAATTTTCTTCCCATCCTCATAACGCTGATAATAATTGGTTGTCTTTTTAGTTACACGCAGATTCTGCTTAAAACTGATGATTATATTTTGGAGAGAGTACAACACATCCTGCGTAAAAGACCCCCAAGGTTTGTTCAACACCCATTTATAGTTCCCGTTTTCATCCGTTTTGGTCTTCCTGCACAGCAACCTCTGCAAATCTTCGCGCTTAATCTCGGCATCCCTGCTCGCCGAGGCGTTGTTCAGATAATTGACGATATTCCGATTAGCGCACGCTATCACGATTGCGTCCATGGCATGATGCCGATGATCTATGCGCTTCTTATTGAAGCCTTTCTGTAATCCTAAGGGCATGACAGGGATAAGCTCATGATGGGTATTGAAGGAGGTAAACTGAGTCTTTCCGGTGAGTTTGTCCATACGAAGAAAACGAGGCAGTATGATCTTGTTCCAGACATCGTTCATTCCCCAGTCTTTTTTCAGGCGAGCCACAATATCTCCCGTGCACGTAATCACATTATTGGATATGGCCTCCTGCTCATTTTCTTTTCGTACAACGTTCGAAAGAATTGATTTCACCAGTCTACTGATATAGCGGGTATCGTTGAGCTGGCGTTTTATAAATGTCTCGGGAATATCTTCCATTAGCAGATTTCTCATCTTATTCCGGTTGTGAGAGTAATGTTCTTTCACAAACTTCTCATAAGATTCCACCGAAGATATCTTCACCTTCCTGCCGAAAGATAACTCCACGATTTCACCTCCTTGCTTTTTAATGAATTCATAACCGAGCATCTTTTCCTTCACCCTATTCACCTCCGTCTCACAAATAACTTTGTTGTTGAACGAATCGTCGAAGTAGCGCACTTTCGGAATGATGTGCTCTATCTCATAGGCAGGGGTGAACAGTTTTGCCAGAGGTATTATCTCATTGGTGTAAGGCGAACGGTATTTTTGTTCGAGCCAGCATTTATACCGCAATATTTCGGAGCGTGTAGGGCGTTTCTTAACATCACTCTGGCTGAACTTATCGAGTATTTCCTCTATCTCTTCCGGTACAGAAGCACTACTCAGCGCATCTTCTTCGTAGATACGCAACAAATCTTGTTGAGACGGCGAATAGGGACGTACATTCTCTATTCCGAACTCCGGATTCAAAAATTCGGTCAATAATGCCTTTATGCGCAGATTGCGGTTCTCGTTATCAAGTATCTGCCTCATCAACTTGGCACGCTTATCCGCAGGATTCTTCATTTCCCGCCCCAACTCAACATGTATTTCATCGATTCTTCCTACCTGCTTCCATATATCCCTGACCGTGCGTAGTGTCTCCGTCACCACTTGTTCTACAATGGGATTCCTCAAGGAGTGTTGTTTGAAAGACTTCAGATACGAGTCTATCTCTTCCGGAGTGTTCCAGCGGACAATATCCTTAACCTCGGAATGGCGGTCGTAAACGACATAACATGCCAACCATAAAGGCAACGAATGGAAGCAAGAAATATCTGTCAATGTAATGGCTTTCTGCCTCACCCTTTCGCGGATACTCTCATCACACTCTTTGTTGACAATACGTTCGATACGCCTTACAGTGTTCTCGTCTATAGCTTCCGCCGACCAATATTTCCCCATTCGCATAAGAGGAAGCAGTTTCTTTATCGCCTTACCCGAATAGGCGCCGTATTCCTTCTTAAAGGGCGGGCATTTGACAAACAATTCGACGAACTCATCGCCCAAACCATTCTTTCCGGCAAAGGTCTGAAGCGCTTTCCTGATTTCCTGTTTATCCTCCACAGAATACAATATATGCCATAGCGCTTCTTCCTTCTCTCTTGTAAGAAACTCCGTCGGTATATTCAGTTTCGCAAAGTTCTCCAGCAACAAGGCATGCGTCTCATTACAAGGATACGACTTATCCTCTACATAGTTCCATCTATAATTGCCCGTCTTGCTTTTTAAGCCAAATCGAGGATATTTCAGCAAAGCATTCTGCTTAATCTCTTTCTTATCATTCAACCATTCAAACAACGCAACGTAGTCCGCCTCAGTGGGGAGCAACTCACAAGTCACATCCGCATCGATTTCCAACTTAGATGTGGCAGAAGTAGCCGAATCCGTATCAGGAACGAGCTGCACCATACGCTCTCTCTGGTATATGCGCAAGTTAGAGACAAACTGCCACAAGCGAAATTCCTGATACAGAGGATGAGACTTGGCTATACATTTAACGGGTGCGTGCTTTATCTCTCCGGTCTTTTTATCTATGTACGTGTTTTCCTCGTAAGGACAATTGTCTATCAGCGCCTTCTTGCTCTTCAACGGACGTTGGTAGAAGATGATGTTATCTATTAACAGATAAGAGAAATCCCTGTTGGCTATACTGTCTCGATAAGGATGGTTGCTGGAATATAACTCCCGCAGACAAGCGTCGTACAAAGACGCATCCCGCAATTCGGCATGAAACTGCATCTGTTTGTCCAATATCTGCCGCAACTCATCTTTGTAGAATCTACGTTCAACAACACGTACCAACCTTCCGCGAATCTTCTGATCCGGTTTTCTCAGCAGGGTTTCATAAATATACGTCCCCACAGTCTTTCCACTCTGTTCGATGTCCTCCTCCGTCTTTTTCTTAATGAGCATCCAGTCATCCTCTTCTTTGGGTATGCTAAAAGAGCGCTTGAGGCTACCGTCTTTTCCTTTCTTAGGGGTTCCATCCGGATTTAAATCGGTGGTGACAATGAATTCCTTGACTTTACCCTCCCAATCCGGAAACACACTACTCGAATAGTGATATATCATTCCATTCTCCAAGTATATGTCATAGTAGGTCTTCTTGCTTTTCTTATTCTCCGTATTCGCTACAACTTTCTCTACTTTCAGTGCATAAATTTTCACTTCTTTATTGGGGGTTTCGACATCTTCCTCGCCTCGAAGCTGGTAATACCCTCTTTTCTGATTAAAGTTCAGTAAAATCCATGCTAATTCCTCTTTGGCTATTTTTTTCGTCAGAGCTTTATTCCGAAGATAAAATATGGTCCAGTCATAGGGTATCTTCTTTCCATTTGCAACCCATTCCGGATTGTTCCCGGCAAAGTCGGCCAACATTTCATTAAAAGAATCCTTAAAAAGAAATTCATAGGCTCCTGTCGCATTTCTCCGCCAAGGCAACTTACATTCGACATCCGTAAGCATCTTCCCGTATCTATCCAGATTTTCAGAGTAATGTCCGGGTAGAAAGCCGAGTATATCCAGCACCCTGTGTAAACGTGTACGTCTTAACAAGTGCCGCTCGCGCAACCTTCGAGCTCCCCTGTATCGAGTACGGTTAGCTGTTTGGGAAACGGATTTCCCTGCATTAAAATTGCCCAGAGTAGCCGCATCCATCGGAATAATGCGGCAGCCGGAGGCTTCTATACCCACCGGTTGTTCTTTCCCCTCTTTATCCACCGTTACATTTACCACAGCCCAGCCAATACTATTGGTTCCAAGGTCCAGTCCTAATATCTTTTTCATTCTTGTCTTTTTTCCCAAATATAAAAAATATTTATGATTTTTATTGCCGCCATCATAAATTTTCCTTTCCCTTGCCTACGAAATTGGAGCGAATGACAATACGGATTATTCCGTTTCGGAAACATTAAGATTCTTCTCCATCGCCCTTTATCAGTGGTTCTCCTTTTATAGATACTTAATTTCAAAAAAAAGAATCAGCACCACCAAGTACAGATAATTAAGCGATATCTCACTCAGTATCCTGAATCAAAAGTATCCAATAAACTGTTCTTCACGGATAAAATATTTTGTCATACGAGCAAAGAGAGTTTAATAGACTTGATTAACGGATGATGCGTTAAAAGACCGGAGTTTCTTAGGGTAAATGTTTTTAAGGAAACTTTTGAGTATTACACCGAAAAATCAATGAACAAGCAATAAAGGAGACCTATTCCTTCAACAAATATGGCGGGACGTAAATCAAACGGTTACATGCCGCCGACTTACGTCCCGCCATAGTCTTAAAATATATTCCTATTCCGGATAATCTTCCTCAAAAAAGAATCTGAACACCGACTCTCCCATATTTTCCGGAACTGCTGTTTTACTTATTGGGAGTATCCCATGTTTCGGTTTGCATACAACGGATATTCAACCTCTGGCTACCCACGCGAACAAGGAACTCTCCCTTTTCGAGTATCCAACGTCCGTCATACCCCACAAATGCAAGGTCAGAAGCGTTCACCGAAAGCTTCACCTTACGCGTCTCTCCGGGAAGAATTTCCACTTTATCGAATGCGCGTAACCTGCGGTTGTCAGGCACAAGCGAAGCCACGAGGTCGCTTGTGTAGAGCAGCACACTCTCTTTCCCCACACGATTACCTGTGTTCTTAACATCCACACTGAAGGTAAGCACATCATTGGCAGTAAATTCCGTCTTGTCCACCTGTAAGTTAGAATACTCGAACGAAGTATAGCTAAGCCCATAACCGAAAGGCCATTGCAGAGATACTTTGGCGTCATAGTTGTAATTGCCCGCCATCGTTTCCACCTCCTCACTTACTTTATAGTCATAGGTAGCCAACGAGTTTATCTCTCTCGGATAAGTATAGGGCAGTCTGCCGCTGAAGTTCGCATCGCCCGCAAGCAGGTTTGCCAGCGCATCGCCTCCGTAATTGCCCGGCAGCATGATGTTGACCACCGCCGCAACAAGCGGTTCTATTTCCGCCACCAGTCTGGGACGGCCGGCATTGATGACAAGTACCACCGGCTTGCCTGTGGCGGCAAGCGCCTTCACCAACTCCAGCTGGTTGCGCGAGAGGGTTAAGTCGGTGAGGTTCCCCGGAGTCTCGCAATACGAATTCTCGCCCACGCAGGCAACCACATAGTCGACATTACGCGCTGCCTGCACTGCTTTTTCTATCTCCGGCGCGTTCTCTTCCCAATAAGCGCCCTGCTCGTCATAGGTCACTCCCTGTACGCAAGTTACATTGGCTGCTCCGTATTTCGATGCAAGCGCCTCGTATATGCTGTTGTAGGATGCTGTATAGAGATTCGCCTTGTGTCCCTGCCACGTATAACTCCAACCTCCGTTCAGCGCGCGCATGGAATCGGCATTGGGTCCCGCCAGCAGTATCTTCTTTCCTTTAGGCAAAGGCAATATGTTATCGGTATTCTTGAGCAGCACCATCGATTCCTCAGCTGCTTTCAGCGCAACGGCAGCATGTTCCGCCCCACCGAACCGCGGATAATCTTTTACACGCTGAGTGGGAGCATCGAAAAGTCCCAAACGATACTTCATGCGCAATACACGCCGAGTAGCGTCGTCTATGCGACTCATGGGCACCTCGCCTTCTTCCACCAGTTCCTTAAGGAGTATGCAGAAGTCCCATTTATACGGGTCCATAGACATGTCTATGCCTGCATTGACAGCCATTTTGATTGCTTCTTTTTTGTTAGCAGCCACCCTCTCGCGCTGGTAGAGATTGTTGATATCCGCCCAATCGGTTACAATCAGACCATCCCAACCAAGATCTTTCTTGAGCCATTGAGTCAGCAGTTCATAACTGGCATGCACCGGCATGCCGTTGACCGAACCGGAATTAACCATCACCGATAGAGCGCCTGCCTTGATGCAGGCGAGGAAGGGCGCAAAGTGTTTCTCACGCAGGTCTTGCAGGGAGATAATGGCGGGAGTCCGGTCTTTGCCTGAGACAGGCACTCCGTAGCCCATGTAATGCTTGAGAGACACCGCAATGCGGTCTGCCCCTACTTTATTGGGATTGTCGCCCTGAAATCCTCGTACGGCAGCGCTTCCTATCTCGGCACTCAGGTAGCAGTCTTCACCGTAGTTTTCCCACAGGCGTGGCCAACGAGGGTCTCTGCCGAGGTCTATGGTGGGAGAGTATGTCCACGGACAACTTCCCGCACGGGTTTCGTAAGCGGTTATGCGTGCCGCCTCATATGCCATGTTTCTGTTGAAAGTAGCCGCCACGTTGATATTCTGCGGGAACAGCGTGCCGCCTTGCGTGTAGGTGGTACCGTGGTTCTGATCTATACCATAAATACAAGGTATACCCAGTTCTTTCATGGACTTCTCCTGAATGCGTCCGATAATCTGTTCCCACTGCCGCAAGGTGGGAGCCTCGGTGTTCGGAGCGTTAAGTATAGAACCTATCTTATATTTGGTAATCACGGAATCAAGCAACGCCTCATCTATGCGGAATTCCTCCCCGGTGTGGTTACGGTCTTTGAGCACGTCTATCGTCAACTCGGTCATCTGACCTATTTTCTCTTCGAGAGTCATCCGTTTCAACAGGGATTCCACTTTGAGTTCGATGCGTTCGTCGCGGGGAATGGCAGGAACAACGGGCGTCTGAGCCACCATGCCCGATAGCAGTCCGGAGAGAACCGCCGAGAGTAGTAATTTTCTGTTCATGATGTTGATTCTAAGGTTTTTTCAAGGACAAAGGTATGGATATTCCTCTTTGACTCGCTACACAATCGGTTACTTTTTAGGGTATAAAATCGTTCGGAGATACTCTTTCGAAAGGGTTACCGAGCCGCTTCCAACCATTTGCGAATATAATGCAGCATTAGCTGGCAGCCCGGCTGAATCATGGTTCCATGATCGAAACCCTGCAGTTCGTGTAGCCGGACGGAAGTGTTTCCGAAATTCTTCATCGAGGAGGCAAAAATGGAATTTTCTTCCCAACGGTTTGCCAGTTCAAGTTCGCGATCGCCGGTCACCAGCACGATAGGCGGCGTATCTGCCCGCAAGCGGTTAAGCGGGGCATACTCGTCCACCACAGGAATGCCGCCCGGCAGTCCGCGTTCCTTGCGAATGGTATAGTGTGTCAGTGTCTGCCCGCTCAGAGGGAAATAACCCGCTATTTCATCGGCATCGGCGCCATAGGCGGCGAGGTAACGTTTATCCATAGCCAATATCAGCGAAAGGTAACCGCCCGCCGAGTGTCCCGCAACAAAAACACGCTTCCGGTCGCCGCCATAGTTCTCTATATGATTCAACACCCACGCTACCGCTGCCGCGGCGTCTTCGGTGTAGGCGGGATTATGGGCAAGCGGACTCAAGCGGTAATTGACTGCCACTACCGCCAATCCTTTTTCGCGCAATTCGGAAGGGATGTATTTATTTCCCTCTTCCAATCCGCCGCCATGAAACCACACGACGGTGGCAAAACCTTTCGTTTCGAGCGGGTGATACACATCCAGTTTGCAACGTTCCGCCCGGTAGGAGTCCGCAGATTCAGCAACAGGAAGGTACGACAGGTCCGTGAGCGTGCGATAAGCATTTTGGGCTTGCGACAAGATAGCGACAAACGACATCAAGGCATAAAACAGTGTTCTTTTCATGGGTAAATCAATTTTATGTTAGTTTTTGTCATATAGTGTTCAAGGATGGGAAAAGAGCGGGAGAAACGCTTTCAAATGTAGGGTTATTTATCCGTTTTCGCAAATTTACCCCTTGTATACCTGCAACTTACCTTACGGAATCCACATTTATTGTTACATTTGCAAAAACTACAAAACCGGAAATATTATGGCACACAGGCTCAACACCAACAAACAGTTTATGATAGGAAATGGAATACTTGCCTTTGCAGTCATCTTCGTGGTGGTCATCTTCGTGTATATGAGCCTTCGGCTACAACGCCACAAGGAGGAAGAACGCACATTTACGGAAACATACACCATCAGTCTGCTCAGGGGATTCGACGGCGATTCTCTCTCACTGATGATAAATGACAGTCTGCTACTCAACACCCGCATGGGCGACAAACCGCTGACGTTGGAAGTGAAACGTTTCGCCGAGCACAGTTCGCTGCTTATCGTGAACAATGAAACGGACGAACTGAGTCTGTTCGAGTTGAACGAAGAGAAAGACATCTACCGCTTCGAACGCGAGAATGGTAAAATCAAACAAATACAAACTGAATAGGATAGTCTTTCAATTCCCTGCGCAACGACCGCGCCCGTCCGCCGGTATACCCATCGAGCAATCGTTGAAAACGCTCACCGTGATTCATCTCAAGAGTGTGCGTCAGCTCGTGCAACAACACATAATCTATAAGGTGTGCAGGAAGTAACAACAGAAAGCAGGAAAGATTGATGGAACCTCGCGCCGAACAGCTCCCCCAGCGTCCCGTTCCGGTGTTTATACGTACACTCTTATAAGTGAGCGCATGCTTCCCGGCGAGCATATACAGGCGGGGAGGCAAAACGACGGCGGCATGTTTCCGTAATGCCTCGGTTATTGCCTTGCGCAACCACAACTGCACCGCACCATCTCCGTAGTCTACACCCGGCGGACAAAGAATCTCTGTCTTGCCCGGCTCCGAACGAGCCAGAAAACGTTCGTACGTACCTTCCGTCACTTTCAATTCGAACAAATCCGCCTCGATGCGATAACCGGGTCTGATCTGTACGGGAGTGAACTTCGCCCGCATGCTCCGCAAACGGGGACGCAGTTCATCCATTGCCTGTTTTATGCGCCGTTCCGTAGCACCCCACGGAACAGTGGCGTGTATATTTCCCTTTCGCATGCGGAATGTAAACCGCTTGGCACGTATGCTCATCCTGACGCATATCACTCCCAATTCCTTATCTTCTATCGTTGTATCCACTACGCTTCCGCTTTGAGTCCGGTGCGAAAATACAAGAAACTTCACAAACTTCAAGCAAACGAGTCGCTCCGGAAAGCGTTCTCTTCCGGACGGAAAACTGCGGACCGGAAGAGAAATATGCAAAAAGACAGAGGCGGTGCAACTTTTTACCGGATGGTCTCGTCTAACTGTTTAGAAGAAAAAAAATATTCACCTATAACTTTTTATTCTTATGAAAAAAATCATGTACTTCATTATCTGTTTAGGATTGACAATGGGCACAAGCGTCCATGCAGGAAACAATGCACAATTTTTCAGCAACTGGGGAAGCAAGAAAGTGGTAGCCAACCGCAATTATGTGACCAAAGAGATACGGGTGGAAGATTTCCACAAACTTCGCTTGTCGGGAAGCATGGATGTAGTCTACACACAAAAGACAGGAAAACCCAAGGTAGAGGTCTATACCTCGGAGAACATTGTGGACTTGTTGGACATAAACGTCAAAAGCAATACACTGCATATCAGTTTCAAAAAAGGAACGAGAGTTTCATACAACAAATTAGAAATACGCGTATCGTCGAACGAACTGAATGAAGTTTCCTTGACAGGTTCGGGAGATATTTATTTACGTAACGGTTTGCAGACAAACGAAAACGCGACGCTGGGCATAGCCGGCTCGGGAGACATCAAGAGCGGAGAGATCTCATGCAAAGACCTGAAATTGAGCATAGCCGGTTCGGGAGACATCGAAGTGGGACGCGTAAAGTGCGACAAGTTGGAGACCAAGGTTGCCGGTTCGGGAGACATCGAAGTGAAGCACGTTACCGCCACGGACGTCAATGCCCTCATAGCAGGCTCCGGAGACATTTCACTCACGGGAAGTGCGCTGAACGCTGAATACAAGATAAGCGGTTCGGGAGACATCTCGACCAGCGACCTCAAGGCAGACCATGTGGAAGCCTATACCACAGGAGGGGGAGAAATTACATGCCATGCCGTGAAAACCTTGAAAGTACGCAGCATAGGCGGAGGAAAGGTAGGTTACAAAGGAAATCCGGAACTGGACTATCAGAAAAAAAGTATCTACAAACTTAAAGAAGACTGATCAACAGCCGGGTTGAGGAAAGCGAGTTCTCACCGGGCATACTCTAACAAAACGACATTCTCTCTTTTAGCGACAACGGACGGGGTTCGACAGAACGCGTCTTTACACAAAGAAGCCGCCTCAACAAAGACATGAGACGGCTTCTTATTTTATAGAAAACCACAACGCAATGCATGTGCAGGTTCGGGACAAGAGAACACGCCGGGAATCATCCCGAAAACCAGGACCGTTTTCGTCCGCTGTAGACAAGAGCCGGATACATCCGCAGTATATCCAGAGAACGACACCCGTGCGGTATCTGAACCGTACGGGTCTTGTACCCGAACCGCACGGGCATAGTACAAAGCATGTTTACAAGGCTTGGCATCGCATTGATTTACTGCCATTTACAGACATACAAAAAAGTTTCTCTCAAAAAGATGTATCGAATAACCTTATGCCGAACGCAGGTGTTGTGCGGCTCTCATCTCTCCTGCCCGGCTGTCTGACGGCGTCAACGAGCGAGCAGACGGATTTCGCAAATACGCAAGCTCACGGACGAACGGAACTTCTCCACTTTCAGTTCCAAAGGAGATGTTCCCTTCCACGTTCCGGGAAGAGGGATGATATGCACCGCCTGCGTTCCGTCTATGCGTGCCACCTCTTTTCCGTCGAGCAGCAGGCGGGCATCGCGGTTTTCATCTACCCTACACACCACACGAATCTCCGTAAGGGGTCTGCCGTCCGTTTTCATACGGTAGGCGAACCATCCGCCCGTTTCACGCCAATGCACACCGTTATCCACACCCGCACGAGCATCTTCCATACGGATGAAGCGGTCGCTCTCCGGCTGTTGCTCACCGCACACCACCTTATCAACCGTGCGTGCATCGAGCGCCATGCGCTCACGCTCCTCGCGTGCCAGACGTTCTTCGCGAATAAGCAAATCATGCTCCGAAATAAGCGGGAAGTAAATCATGTAACGGCACTCGTGCAGGCGATTGAAGGGAACAAGTTCCAAACCTTCATATACGGCGGGAGACACTCCGTTCAGGGCAAATGTCAGAGGCTTTCCCTCTACCTTTTGCAGGTGGGTGAGCAGAGTTCCCGGTTCTCCCACAAGCACCGGCATCTTATCCGCCGGCAGCAACTCTCCCGAAGCGATGTGACCTCCCCGGCTGTCGTCGGCATACAAGCCCTGCTGCCCCTGTAGCCCCATGTTTGCCGCCAACACCAACGGACCGTAAAGAAATGAGTATCTCGCCTTTCCGTCCGGAGTAGTTTCGGCGTGCAAATGCATGGGCAATTCCAAACGCACGCGATCGCCTTCGCTCCAAGTGCGGGTAAGTGACACGTAGCCTTCTTCCACCGTCACGGGCACGGAAGCGCCGTTAAGCGTCAGACGAAGCAGCCCGGGTTGTACCCAGCGCGGTGATCGTATGCGGAGCGTAAAACGTTGCTTTTTTTTCAGTGAAGTAAACAAAAGAGAGGTCGCTTCTTCCTCCGGGAAGTTGTTTTCCTGCGTAAGTACCAGCCCTCGCTTGTCATCGTGCAACACGGAAGGAATAAACAAATGTACGTACAGTTCATCCGTCCGGTGCCCGTATATCATCTCGCCGTAACGGGCATGGTTTTCCAGTCCCGAACCCACGCAACACCAGAAAGAGGTTTGAGGTTGTGAATACACGCGGTAATGCCCGGCACGCATGGGAGTAAAATATACGAAACCTCCCTGCACGGGGTTCTGCGTAGAGAGGATATGATTGTAAAGCGCCCGCTCGTAATAGTCCATGTAGGCGGGATTACCGTCGGTAGCGTAGAGCATCTTGGTGAGACGCAACATGTTGTAAGTGTTGCAGGTTTCCGGTCCCTGCTCGCTGTGCAGCATGCCATCGAAGTCATCGGCGGGATGGAAGTGTTCGCGTACGCTGTTCCCGCCTATCGACACACTGCGGCGATTGACAACCGTGTTCCAGAAGAAGCGTACGCCCTCGTTCCACTCGGTGTTTCTCTCCAGGTCGGCTATTCGCTTGAAACCGATGACTTTCGGTATCTGAGTGTTGGCGTGCATACCGGTGAGCCGGTCTTCACCCCGGAGCAGGGGTTCCAGAATCTCTTTGTGCGAGAATCTGTGAGCCAGTTCCAGATAACGTGCATCGCCGGTCAGTTCTGCCACGTCGGCAAACACCTCGTTCAATCCTCCGTGTTCACTGCGCAACATATCCTGCATTTGCCCATCGCTGAGATTTCGTACCACCTGTTCCATCCAATCGGTGAGATTCACCAGCATCGTCTTTGCCTCTTCAGCACCTGCCTGCACGTAGGCGTCACGGAGTCCGCCATAAATCTTGTGTATGTTGTACAGAGGTACCCACCGGTCATTCAGTCCGAATCCTGAGGCACGAATGTTTCCCTCAGCTATTTCTTTCCACACTTCTCTGCCGTGAGGCACTCCGCAGAGGTAGCCGTCTCCGGCGGCTTCCTGACAGCGCTTGAGTTCGGAAAGCGTATAGTATAACCGTTCGCGAATACGCTCATCTCCCGTTGCGGCATACATATAGGAAAGCGCGGAAAGGTAGTGTCCGCCGATGTGTCCGTCGAGTCCGGTATTCTCCCAATTAGTGTAGTTGGGAGCTTTAGGAGGCAAGCCCGCTTCCTTGAGGTAAGGAGCCAGCAAGCGATCGGTATCCAATCCCAACAAATAGCTGATGTCCATTCGTTCGGCATGTTTAAAAGGGCTCTCGGTAAGTCTCACTTGGGCAACAGGATAACTTTCTACTTTCAATGGAAGTTGTGCGGCACCCGCAGCAGAAGATAGGCATATCCCGCAAAACAAGACGGATTTGCACAGTAAAGAGATTGTTTTCATGGTTTAGTTGTATGGTTTAAAGGGTATTTCAACATAGGCAGACCGGACAAAGATAGTAAAAACATGAAACACCAGAAGAAAACGAGCGCTTCTTCCACGAAGAGCAAGAACAGAAAAAAGAAGAGGGGGTGTGTCGTATAATTGCGACACACCCCCTCTCTCCGCAAAATGCGTTTACCTTCTTTATGGATCTACCACTACGGCGCGGTTAAGCTGAATCCAATTGTCGGGATCATCCTTATCTTCCAAACGAATCCACTCGGTATTTACAAGCGAGTTGGTGGTCACAGTGAAACTGCGAGGCGCGAGCTCCTCGTTGTAGATGAACGAACCATCCTCCGCCTTTATCTGCCCTACCCCCGAGAAACCCGCAACAAGGATAGCAAAGAGACCTTGATTCATGGCATTGCGCTCTTCTTCGGACAAACGGTTGGGTGCAAACTTCATCGTCAACTCCGTAGGGCTGTCTACCGTAACATCAATGGGCAGAAAAGCCGTACTAAAGTTGTAAGTTTCCAGACTCATCGCCGCGATATAGATTCCAAAACCGGTATACCCTTCGAATTCAGATGCCCCGAAATCCACGGAAAAAAGCATATACTTTTCCCCCATCAGACGCTCATACGTATCGAAAGCATTCCGGAAACGTCCCGAAGACTCCGCATTAACAACTCCCTGTGTATAGATGTTCCATAGTTCTTTGGTGTCGGCAATAAGTTCCGAGATGGCGAAAATACGCGGTTCCAGAACTGCATTTCCTTCCGCCGAACGCAACTGTATGGTCTCTCCGCCTGCACTGACGAATGACTGAAACGTAACGCCATCGATGGTAGCGGGCTGATAGAGTTCCAAGCCGTTGGCCGTATAGCTGAACGCGGTTTGCAGTACAACCTCGTCGTTCGAGTCGAGCAGGCGCAATTGGCGTGTGCCGCGAGACATACGCCCCGAATATTCTTTCCCGTTGACATTCAGTTTCACACGCGGTATCACATAGGTATCACTCGCTTTTTGTATCGCCTCTATTTGCGTTTTCCACTCCTCCGCGGTGGCGGGGCGCAGCACGATGTTCGATTGCGAACGCATACCGCGTAGTTTCACGCTTACCGGACTTGCCGAAACAATCTGATAGGAATTGTCTCCCTCAAGTCCCTGATTGCTCGACGCCCCGTTAAAGCTATCCAACTTGGTGTTGCCCGCATTACGTTCGCGGGCGATGATGGCATTGAGATTGGGAAGCGAGAAAAGATGTATCGCCTCATTGTAAGTGTCGAAGTTGAGCGTAGGCAGGTTCGAATCGTCGATACGATAGTTCGACGTAAATGTCTTGTCCGCATCGAAAAGTTCACTGGCAGCCACCACAGTACCATCGACATTGAATTTCACAAGAACAGTGTATCCGCCCCACTTCTGCGTAGCGGAAGGATAAATCTGCATCACCCATCCGTTGGCAGGAGCCGTGAGGGCTTTCTGTGCTTCAACCAAAGCCGCCTCTATGCGTTCAGCGGGAGATTGTTCGAAAATCAAGTCTTCCACACGCGAACAGGCTGTCAGGACAAAGGTTCCCGCCAAAGCGAGAAGCGTATATTTCTTGAATCGTTTCATATTAGTTTGCCTTGTTGGTTATAACAAATTTATTCAGATCGATATCCGGCACGCTGGCATGCCTGCGTTGCACGGCATCACGCAGTTTATCAAGATCGATGTTCCACTCGGTTTGCAGGTAGGCGCGCACCATGGCAAGTTTCTGTTTGATAGCCTCTGCACCCGGCCCTGCGAGAATAAGCAACGTTTCCCATGTGTGGGGCGTTTCCATGATATAGGTAGCCTGCACCTCCACAAAATCCTCGTCGGGACTGGCAGACGAATAAGCCGATACAAAACCGGCCCTCAATGCGTTAAGGTCAAGATAACCGTTCTTATTGAGATAATAAGCGATGAGACTGTTCACACGACGCCAAAGGAAACCATCCTCCGTCTTCCCGAAAGCATCTTGCAAGGCCTTGAGTTCAGCGCTTTTGGCTGCAAGTTCGGTTCTCTTAGCTTCTATATCATTAGAATCAGCCCAAGGATCATTTTCGAGTTGGGTCAACTCTGTACGCAAAGACTCTTCTTCACGAGAAAGCACAGTGAGTTTCTCTATAAATTCCTTGATTGCGGACGAGGAATTTATAATCTCATTACGCATCACCACATCGACGTTACCGCTTCCTTCAACCTCAGCCCAATAGGTAGACCACAACGAACCTTGGTAAAGAGTCGGCGTTATGGCACGATACTCCTGCGAGAAGTTTTTGGTCTGATTCTGGATATGGGCGAATTCATGATGCATCGTATGGAATATTTCTACTATCTGATCGAAGACATCTAAGTTAATATCGTTGAGTCCGTAGATTGAAATCTTGCGTCCACCCTCTGCGGCGCCCTGATCTATAGTGCCGTCGGGATTATAGAGATGCGAGCCTCCCACCTGAAGGAGTTTAGGGAAAAGAGAGCGCACAAATTCCTGTGACCCTGTCACCTCGTCATAAGCCTCGAGACAGGCGTACTTGGTTAGATGAGCAAATCGTATCGCTTGCTCATAACGCACGGGGGTAATAAATGTCTCGGGAGACAACTCGTTATTATTGAGACGATACTGCAGTTGGATGTTGTATGGCTCCAGAAAATTAGTCTTAAGCCAAGTATCAAAAGGGGTCGACTGCTGTGTTTCCGACACCTTCGTTACCAGATTGTCATGGTCGATTTCATCCTCGGAACAGCCGGAAAAGAGCAGTATTCCCATTCCCCAAACCGTGGTTGCTATGATATGCCGTATTTTCATATTTTCTCTTATTTACTGATGAATAACTTTATCTGGGGTTAGCCGGCAAGCCTGCCGCCAAAATTTCAGGAGGCAATTGGATGGCATGGCGTTTATCGCGCGCATCCAGTTTGTAATCCAATTCGCGAATGTTCGTACCATTATACACGGTACTGCGTTGCAAAGCGATGCCGTAACGCTTGATATCAAACCATCTCAAGCCTGTATGCAGTGTCTCGATACGACGCATGTGCAAAAGCACCTGCAAAAAGTCTTCGTGTTCGCGATCCCGCAACGAGAAAGTAGGCTGCATAACCTTACGGGGACTGGGCGTACGTACCGTAGAATAGAGTGTGGCGTTGTTCCAATCTTTTATACGTTGGGCTGTAAGTGGGGTATGACTTGTAGTGGAGTTGGCAACCCAAGCGTTCATATCTTTCAGGGCTTCGGCATAGTTGTTCCGGTGGATGCGGGCTTCAGCACGCACCAGAAGCGTTTCGTCGGTAGTGAATTCGGCAATCACGGAAGTGTTATAACCTGATGCAGAACCGGGAGAGACAGGAATCATAAGATCGGGATAACGGGTTATGACCGATTTGTCCGAAACCATGGCGGAGGGCTCGAGCTTAAGATTGCTCCCCTGCTGCCCATCCGCCCACCATGCAGCATGGGCGTCTGTGGTTTCAGCCGCAGACAATGCCTGACGATGGTTGTAGCGGGCTCCACGATTGGGATAAGGTCCGAATACATATCCCGCATGAGTAGTTCCGGCAAGAAAAAACAGGTTGTTGCGTTCATCATATCCGGTGAATGCCAACGCTCTGTTGCGATATGCCGTGGTAGGCAGAGCCAGAATAGCATCGAAGCTGCGCAAAGAAGCATAAGGAGCAGCTCCCAGCGCGAGTGTAGCATAACGCTCGGCCTCCTCCCACTTTTGATAGTAAAGATAGAAACGAGCGGCAAAAGCGTATGCCGCCTGACGTGTGAAGTGGAATTTCTTCGCCTCGGTATATATCGCATCATCCAAGAGTTTCATACCGGCCTCCAAATCTTCGGCGATGTGACGGAAGTTTTCAGCTACCGTCTCGCGCGTATAGACAGCCTCGATACTTTTCTCCGGTTCAGTCACATAAGGCACACCCAAACTTTGACTTGCCGTAGCGGGGTCGAAACCCACCGAGAACACATTGGCTACGATAAAATGTCCGAAAGCACGGCACAACAAAGCTTCGCCACGCAACGCACGGTTAAGCGGAGTATCGGGCATGGCATCGAGTTGTTCCAACGCCACATTGGCCGTATTGATTGCTTTATAGGTATAAGCCCAAATCACCACGGGACCGTCGTAGTCCACATCCATGGGATCTTCCCATGCAAAAACCTGATCATAGAAACGGGAGGTACGATCGCGATATTCATAAGCTTCCTGCACATTATCCGATGACAGCTCGCCAAGTACCGAGTAGAATCCTCCCTGCGGATAAGCCGTCACCAGCAGTTGTTGCACAGCCTGCGAGGTATTAACCTCCTTACGGTCGTCGGGAGGAGTACTGAGAAAGTCGGAGCAGCTCCCGAAGGTTAGCATAGCCGCCAATCCTGCGGCTGCAATGTATATTCTGTTCATCATTGGTTCAGTATTAAAAATCATACATTTAGATACCCACACGCAAAGTCATCGTAAACTGGCGGGGCAATGGTGTAGCCACGCCCCCCGCATTGAGGAACTCCGGATCTTGCCCGTTGAGACGCTTGTCTGCATACAGCAAAGCGATGTTCGAAGCCTGCAACTTAAGGCTGATACTGTTCACAAACAGCGATTTGAGCCAACGCTGCGGAAAATCGTAGCTCAACGAGATTTCCTTGAGGCGAACGAAATCTCCTTTGGCGACACGTTCGGTAGAATAGTTGTAAGCGCTGTAAGCAATTGCCAAATCCTGACGCGGTATTTGTACGCTCATACGATACACCTGATCGCGTGAAGCAATCACCGGTACCGTAGTGCGAGCCTCGTCGCCGAAGCGTACCCAACGGTTATCGAACTCACGCGGCATGGCTTTGAAGTCGTCGTACTCCGAAGCGAATACGGGGTCGAGGCGCACCACATTGCCAAAAGCGTAAGTAAGAAAGAGGTTCAGATGCCAGTTCTTATACGAGAGCGTGTTGCCCAACGAACCGAAATGTTTCGGATCCACTGAACCTTCATATTTAAGGTAGTCGGTCTTTTGCCTTTCCTGAAAATCTATCTGCCCCACGGTGCGTATGCCGTCTTCGTTGATAAAGGTAGGCAATCCCTCGTCGTTAAGTCCTGCGAAGGGGATGGAGAAGATGGCACCTACGGGATATCCTTGTCGCGCATAACCCGTACCCGACACGAGACGATGTACGTTGGTTCCGCCACCGGCATTAAGTTTGGTTACCTTATTGGTTGCGTAAGCGTACACCCAGTCGGTCACCCAACGGAAATCCTTTGTCTTGATATTAGTAGACGAAACAGAGAACTCCACGCCCGAAGAACGCATAGAAGCCACATTACCCATCTTGGTCACCTGTCCGTCGAGTCCCATTGTGGTGGTGGGACCGATGAGGTCGAAATTGTTGCGACGATACCAGTCGAACGACAGATTAATGCGGTTGTCGAACAGTCCCGCATCAAAACCTATATTCAATTCATGCTTCTTCTCGTAGGTAAGCTGATTATTCTCCGAGCTGGCTACTTCCAGCGCTATCTGCTGCATGGAGGCGGGATAACGCCAAGGGGTCAATGAGGTAACGATGATCGATGAGTTGGTAACCGAAGCAGGTCCCTTATCCGCAGTCAATGAGTACGAAGCTTTCAGCGTCAACGCCGAAAGCGGTGCAAGCGACTTGAACCACGACTCCTCGTGCACGTTCCAAGCGGCGGAGGTGTTCCATGTGGGCAACCAACGCGCATTCACCGATTTGCCCATCTTGTTCGATCCTTCATGGCGAAGCGTACCGTTGAACGTGTATTTTCCCTCATACGAATAGGTAACGTTACCGAAGAGCGCCACGTTGCGATAATAATTGCGCATCATGGTGGTAAGTTCTCCGCCCTGTTCTTTCAGTTGTTTATAGAAGAGCGGATCCATAAACTGTATACCTCCCATATCGTACACCACGCCGGCAACACGATCGGTGCGGTTGTAGCGGTCGAACGAATTGACCTCGGCACCCGCAAAGAAACTCATGATATGCTGGTCGCGCGCTCCGAACGAGGTGTTGTAAGTTCCCGACAGACGTGTATCCCACCCCAGCAGGCTATACTCCGAGCGATCGGCGAAACCTCCCTGCGGCAGTACCGACACCGGCTCGGTATACACCTTGTCGGGATCAGTATAAAGATACTTGTTATTGTTGCGTATGGTTGTGGTACCCATGGCGCGATACGCTTCGGCCTGATTGGAATACTCCGTCACGATGTGTTCGGTGTTGCTGCCCGAATATTTCACGTCGGCGAGCAAAGCGATTTCCATGCCGCGAATCGGTTTGTACTTCAATTCTCCCTGGAACTTGAGATCCACAACCGTCAAATCCAGGTAATTGTTGGCGAGTTCATGGAAAATATTGAAAGGCGCGTAATTGCGTATGTAGAATTCCCCCGGGGCGAGCGTTCTCGACGAATTGAGGGCATAGGAATAAGGATTGATATCGAAATCACGACTCACCACTCCCGTTACGGGATTGGCTTCACGCGCCACGGTGCCCGGTGCACGCTGCTTGCGTAGAGCAGCATTGGCAAGCACGTTGAGCGAGAGCTTCCGATGAAGGTTAAAGGTGGAGTTGAGATTGGCAGTGTAGCGGTTCACCTTGCTCTGAAGGGTCCATCCCGGGTCGGAGAGTACCGATACGGAGGCGTACATCGTCGCCTTGTCGCTACCGGTGGTAAGGCTGACCGAATGATTGTGCATAATGGTGCTGCGGAAGAGTTCGCCAAACCAGTCGGTGTTGCGTACCTCACTCTGTGCCAGATAAGCCCGCCGCGCCTCCAGACTGTTGAGCAAAGTGCCGTTGTTAACCAGTTCCCACATCTTGCCATACACCCCTGAGGAGGCGGCATTGGATACATCGGCGATATTGAGCCAACCTTTATCCTCCATCTCCAGATAGACACCCATCTGGCGTTGCGAGTTCATGATGTTGAAATCGCTGTAACTCGGTTTCAGGCGGTAACTGTATTCGCCCGTATAAGAAACTTTACTGACACCCGCACTACCTTTCTTGGTTGTAACCACAATCACCCCTGCCATGGCACGGGCTCCATAGATAGAGGTCGCCGAGCCATCCTTAAGTACCTGAAAACTCTCAATGTCGTCGGGGTTAAGCCCCGCGATGGCCGAACTGATCAATGTGTTGGCATCGCCCGATGCCAGAGACGAGGCGTCGATATCCACCACATCGTCCATAACCACGCCGTCCACCACCCACAGAGGCTTGGAAGCTCCAAAAATGGAGGTGGCTCCGCGTACCCTGATTTTGGGCGCCGAACCGAAAGTGCCCGATACGTTCTGTACCGACACGCCGGCTGCCTTTCCGTCGAGAGCGCGAGCCGCATCCGCCATACCGTCCATTTTACTCTTTTCACTGTCAATCTTGGTAGCCGCACCCGTAAAGAGGCGTTTGTCCACACGGGTCATACCCGTAACCACCACTTCGGTTATCAACTGCGAATCGGACTCGAGCAGGATACGCATCTCGCCATCGCGAATAGGCACCTCGACGGACTTCATTCCGACAAACGAAACGCGCAGTTTCTTTGCCGAGGCCGGCAGCGAAAGGCTAAAACGCCCGTCAATGTCTGTCGAGACACCGATAGAAGGCTCCTCTACCACGACTATCGACGCACCGATGACAGTCTCATTATCCTCCGAGGAGATTACCACCCCTCTGACCGTACGGTCCTGAGCAAATGCCGTCATCGCCACGAGCACCATCGTCCAGAAGCAAAGTATCAATTTTCTCTTCATAAATTTTTTGTTTCTGTTATTAATAATCTGATCTAAACATAATTTTCTTTTCATCTTTTCCGCCGGTCATCTCTTTTACCGGTTCTTTGCCGTTTCCCCGGGAAGATGCATCGAAAAAACACATACAACAAGCACATGGACATAGCAAGAAAAAACGGAAACATAAAGTTCCCGATCCGATTCCATGCCCGAAAGCGCTATACGTAAACAAATCTCCGATTTCTATTGCATATTCCTGTAAAAAGTCTCATCCGTCGGGGATACTACGAAGACATACCGCCAACATTAATCAATTTGTTTATGATTCAACTGAGTTAGAGCGATTTTCACGCAAAGGTATAATCAATTTGATATATTTTTCTCTTTTAAATGTTTTTTTTATTTGTTTTCCGGTTTTCCCTCTGTTTAAATATATTTTAAACAATACAACATTTCTGTTTCCGAAAGGTTCTGCGGGAGACCTCTTTTTCTGATGCTTTGAACAGAAACACTGCTATGTCACAAGGCATTGATGCGAAAGCACCTCCTTAAAAATACCCTCTGTTGAAACCTTTGACATCGGTTTTTTGTTACCTTTGCAGCCGAAGAAACGCTTCTTATCCAAAGCTTTCCGCTGCAAGGAAACAAAAAAACGGAATCCTTTCCTCCTTTGGGCAACAATCCAAGGGGCAGGCGGAAGAGACAAGAGGAGAGAAGTGTGCGAAACCGGAACGTTTTTATTTTACAAATTCATATTTACAATGAGCAAAAAAGCCCTTTTAATGATTCTTGACGGTTGGGGAATAGGAGACCGCAAGAAAGACGATGTGATATTCAACACGCCTACACCTTACTGGGATTATCTTATGGAAAATTATCCGCACTCGCAACTTCAGGCAAGCGGCGAGAATGTGGGACTGCCCGACGGACAAATGGGAAACTCCGAAGTGGGACATCTCAACATCGGGGCCGGACGGGTGGTGTATCAGGATCTGGTGAAGATAAACCGCGCATGTGCCGACAACAGCATACTCGACAATCCCGGTGTGGTAAACGCATTCTCGTATGCCCGCGAAAAGGGGAAGAAGGTACACTTCATGGGACTGACCTCCGACGGTGGCGTGCACAGTTCGCTCGACCATCTGTTCAAGCTCTGTGACATTGCCAAGGAATATGGCATAGAGGATACTTACATACACTGTTTCATGGACGGACGCGACACCGACCCCAAAAGCGGAAAAGGTTTCATCGAGACACTGAACGCGCACTGCGAAAAATCTGCCGGACGCATTGCCTCTATCATCGGCCGCTACTACGCCATGGATCGGGATAAACGCTGGGAGCGCGTGAAAGAAGCGTATGACCTGCTGGTGAACGGTACGGGAAAGAAAGCCACGGATATGGTACAGGCTATGCAGGAGTCGTATGACGAGGGCGTGACCGACGAGTTCATCAAACCCATCGTAAACGCCAACTTCAACGGCACCATCCGTCCGGGCGATGTGGTGATCTTCTTCAACTACCGAAACGACCGGGCCAAGGAGCTTACTGTCGTACTTACTCAACAAGACATGCCCGAAGCCGGCATGCACACGGTTCCCGACCTGCAATTCTACTGCATGACTCCCTACGACGCTTCGTTCAAGGGTGTACACATCCTCTTCGATAAAGAAAACGTAAACAATACGCTGGGCGAATATCTCTCTGCCAAGGGATTGAAACAGCTTCACATGGCGGAAACGGAAAAGTATGCTCACGTGACGTTCTTCTTCAACGGCGGACGCGAAGCTCCCTACGAGGGAGAAGACCGCATCCTCGTGTCTTCGCCCAAGGTGCCTACTTACGACCTCAAGCCGGAGATGAGCGCCTACGAAGTAAAGGACAAACTGGTAGCCGCACTCAACGAGAATCGCTATGACTTCATCGTGGTGAACTACGCCAACGGCGACATGGTGGGACACACAGGGGTGTACGAAGCGATAGCCAAGGCTGTGGTAGCCGTAGACGAATGTGTGAAAGAAACGGTGGAAGCCGCCAAGGCAAACGGATATGAGGTAATAATCATTGCCGACCATGGCAATGCCGACCATGCGCTCAACGAGGACGGTACGCCCAACACGGCTCACTCGCTGAACCCCGTTCCCTGCGTTTATGTATCGGAAAACAAAGGCGCCAAGGTAGCGGAAGGACGGTTGGCAGACGTAGCTCCCACCATCCTGCATATCATGGGACTGCCTGTTCCCGCAGAGATGAGCGGTAAGGTACTCATCGGTTGATACACGGATTCCAACAGACAACGAAGCCTCCGGACGCCTTGTCCGGAGGCTTTTTTTTGTACTGCAACGCACGATGCGTAGCCTCTGCACGGGGATATTTTGCCAACCGGCGGCAGTGTGCACCCTCAACATACGGATGTCCGGAACGCAGGCAACCTGCGGTAAAAGCGCCGTTTATCTGTACTTTCAAAAAAGAAGAGGGACAGGAATCCGAAATAATGACAAATATTTTCATTAAAAAGAAAAAGCCCGGAACAGCTCCGCACGGTCTGTACGGGCAAAACGCATCACCCTTTATAATAAACTGACAAACAACCTGTTACAAGGAGTTTGAGATGTACAGACAGCACACAGGCACGGTACGGAAACCCTACGGGTGCGGTTCGACTAACGCACGGGTGCGGTGGAGATACCGGTACCTCCCCCACCGTTCCGGCAAACGGGAAAGAGCCGGCGGCAGCATCCGCAAGCAGAAAAAGGCGTGGTTTTTGTCTCGTGACGGATAGTTTTCGTACTTTTGCGCGCTAAAGCGGTGAATGTATGATACAGATAGAAGACGTCGTAGTGAGTGTGGATGTGGTACGTGAAAAATTTATCTGCAACCTCGACGCTTGCCGGGGGGCTTGCTGCATCGAGGGTGACGCCGGCGCCCCCGTGGAGCAGGAGGAGGTGGAGCGCCTGGAAGAGGTGCTGCCGCTGGTGTGGAACGACCTGTCGCCCGATGCGCGCGAGGTCATCGACCGCCAAGGAGTGGTGTACATAGACGAAGAAGGCGATCTGGTTACCTCCATCGTACATGGCAAAGACTGCGTGTTCACCGCCTACGACGAAAAAGGTTGCTGCTACTGCACCATCGAAAAAGCTTTCAGAGAGGGGAAAACGGATTTCTACAAACCCGTGTCGTGTCACCTCTACCCCATTCGTGTGGGCAACTACGGCAGCTACAAGGCAGTGAACTACCACCGTTGGGACGTGTGCAAAGCCGCCGCAGTGCTGGGACGAAAAGAGGGCGTGCCGGTGTTCCGTTTTCTGAAAGAGCCATTGATACGTAAGTTCGGTAAGGATTGGTATGCCGAGCTGGAACTGGTGGCGGAGGAGATGGAGCGACAGAATATGCTTTGACACCGTCAATAGTATTCCGCCCCTGCGGAGCAGGAAAACACATAAATAGAAAAGGCGACGCCACGCAGAACAACAGTCTGTGCACAGCATCGCCTTTTACCTTCAACAACACTTTTACTTATTGAACTTCACCACTCCGCTTTGAGTGTCCGAGGCGAAGTCGATGGTGCAATATCCTTTCTCTACGTTCACCTTGAGGCGGACGAGCGGCAACACTTCGCCTTCGGCCAACTCCAGCACCGGATTTTCCTTGTCGCCGGGCGTCAGTCCGCCCTGCCAACGAAGTACGTATTGTTTTTGTTCCACGGCATTGGTGAGCAGCACGCTTTCCGCCAGCACGGTAATTCCCCAACCCTCGGGTTTATCCAAGGCAACAGTCGCGCCGTTCCACTCAAATACTTCGGGCTGTGTCTCCACCGCCGGTTTTTCTCCATTGCCCGTGAGGTATCCTTCTTTCTCTTCGCACGAGGTGAACATGCCCGTCATGGCGGTCAGCAACACACTACACAGACACCATTTGAATATCATTTTCCTTTTCATCGTATCGTCTATTTTTTAATAATCAACTTGGTTACGCCACCGTCCGCCGAAGTAGCCTTCAGTTCCAGCTTTCCCTGCAACGCAGAGAGATCCGCCGCACGCTTGTCGAACGAAACTTCCGAACCGTTTATATAGAATTTCGTGAACGCCTCGGATCCCGTGCCCACCACACGCGCCACGGTACCCTCCACCACAATGGCAGGTCCTCTCATCCACGCGTAAGCATCGGAAGTCTCATACGTCTCGGCATAACCCATGCGGGCGTATGAAAGCAGGCTTCCGGGCTTTATCTTCAGGAAGTCTATATCGGGCAAACTTCCGTCTGCACGGCGGGGAGAGGTAAGTAAAGCTTCGTTTAAGCTCAAGAAGTCATCGTCAGAGAGCTGCATGGCGGGGTGGAAAGAGTTGTTTGTCAACGTGCATTCACCCATATTGACGTCCACCAAATCGGCACCGACCGTACGGGGCTTGTACGAGAGGTTGTTTTTCAGCACATGTCCGTAGCCCGGCACATCCTCGGGCGTACCGGTTGCCGACTTGCGATTGAGCATGCAGAAGTTCGACGGATTCAGATAACCCGTATTGTTGTACCAGTCGATACCTCCGAGGTGATGATTGGCATAGAATCCTTTGTTCTTGTTGTAACAGGCAAGGCTATTGCGCACCACATGACGGGGAATCACCGCCGGCACTTTGGGATTTTCCTCCATACCGTATCCGCCCGCCTTGAATCCGGTTCCGTCGCCGAGTGCACGGTTGGTTCCCGCTTCGTAGCCATTGCGGAACGCCCAACAATTTTCTATCACCACAGGGGTAACGCAGTTGATGAGGTCGAAACCGTCGTCGCTGTTGTACCACGCACGGCAGCCTCTGAACACGTTGCCCGTGCTGCCCGTCGAGGTGAGGTGACCGCCGAAACCGTCTACATTGCCCCCTCTTCCACCCTCGGACACGGGATCGTAGTTATTGTAAGCGTCGCAGTTGAGCACCAGATTGTCTTTTCCCCTCACCAGATAGAAACCGATAGCCATACCATCGTGGCAGGAGATGTTCTCGAACGTATTGTTGTTTCCGCCGTCTACCCTGAAGCACTCGGACTGCGTGTGCCCCGTGATGGTAACCTGCGTACCCACCACCTCGAAGTTCTTGAAGTGCAGGTAATGACCCGTGACGTAGAACACCAGCACACGGCGGTTAAGCGGCTTCACGGCGGAGAGGTCGAACACCACTTTTTCGTTCTCATATGCCTGGTAACCGATAGGCTTGTCTTTACTCCCCTTCACAGCCATCTTGAACACAAACGCCCAAGTGCCGTTGGAGGAGTATTCCATGATTTGACTCTCTTGTATCTTATATGTTCCGCCACGGAAGTAGACGTTATCACCGGGCTGTACCACCGATTGAGCTTTGTTGAGTGTAGCAAAAGGCGACTGAATGGAACCGTCATTGGCATCGTTGCCGTTGAGCGACACAAAGTAGTCTTTGGCAAAAGCGGTGGCAGAAAAAAGCAGGCAAGCTGTCAGCAACGACCAAAGACGGTTTCTTCGCACGGCGAAAGCGGAGATAAACGGAGCAATCCGGATTGCTCCGCAGAAAGATGGATTGTTTCTCATATTGTAATAGATAGGTGATTCTCCGGTTCCGTCCGCTCTCCGGTGAGAGATTTCTCGCCGGAGGAACAAACGAAGCGGATATTAATATTCGGGAATTACTCTCCCCAGAAGGGGTTTTGCCCTAAATTCGGATTCTTGGAGCGCTCAGACTGGGAGATGGGAAAGAAATACATCCCTTCGTGCCAGACGCGTGCCACGGTCTGACGCATGTAGTTTATGGTTCCATCGGCTTTTTTGGTGAGTTTCATGCGCGTGATACTCTTCAACTTGTCACCGGCTTTCCACCTTCTCAGGTCGTAGAAACGATGTCCTTCAAAAGCAAGCTCCACCATACGTTCATTCTCATACTTGGCACGGAATGATTCTGCCGACAAACCGGCGGGCAGCACGGGCATCTTTACGTCCGAGCGTTGACGGATGACGTTCACCGCTTCGCGTGCCGACAAAGTGAATTCAGCCGAAGTGGCGTCCGCCGAACCGAGGTGGTTGAACACGGCTTCGGCATAGTTAAGGTAAAACTCGCCCAAACGGTAGACAATCCATGTGTGACGCTTCGCCTTGCTCGTACTTGTGGCACGCAGGTCGATTGAGGGGTCGAGGTATTTCTTCAGATAATAACCTGTGGGTGTGGCGCCTGAAATAGGTTCGCCGTTAGCCCCTCCGTAGAAAGTTTCGATGGCAGCGTTATTGTAGGCGGGCCATTTGGTGTCGCCATTCTTCACCACGGTCATACCGAAACGGGGATCACGTCCGGCATACGGATTGGAGGGGTCGTAACCGCTACCGGCTTCATTCCACGCCTTACCCGTGGCTTGCATCTCGTAAGCATCCACCAGATTCTGAGTGGGACAGTTGCCCGATTTGCCTCCATCTATGCCGATGGGATAGTTGTTCGTCTCCAAAATGTTAGAATCCACTCCCGAACTGGTGTAGTAGCGGCGCATGAAAATCATTTCGGTGTTCGCCCAATTGTCGGGTCCCCACAGGTTGGCGTATTTACCCAGCTTGAATCCTTTCTTCACACAAGCGTCTATCACCTCCTTATTGGCTTTCGCAGCCTCTTCCCAACGCTTGGCGTCATTGCCGGTATTGAACAGCGGACTGGCGGCGTAGAGGGCTGCACGTGCCTTCAATGCCATCACACCGAACTTGGTGACACGACCGTTTTCGGCCGGGCTGATACCAAGAATACCCAAATCGGTATAATCTTCGGGGATATTGTTAGCGATGATTGCATCGCACTCGTCGCGAATGAAATCGAACACTTCCGACGCAGGCGTGCGAGTGAGACTGTTTACCTCGGAAGTGGTGACTACATGCTTAAACAGAGGAATAGCGCCATACTGACGTACAAGATTGAAGTAGAAATAGGCTCGCAGAAAGCGTACTTCATTGAACGAGTTGGTATAACGGAACATCTGAGCCGCATAATCGTCGTTGAGCTTCAGTTCAGTGAACGTGAGTCCTTGAAACTCCTCCAGATAGTGATTGCATGCCTGAATAGCCTTGTAGCTTTTGTCCCAAACGTCCGACATGGGATTCGAAGGGCTCCACGAACCGTTCGTAAACGTACAGATACTGTTGGATGTATAGGCAAACTCAGCTTCGTCGCAAGCCGAAGCCAACATACCGCCGGCATAGTCCTGCCCGAAGTCGTAGTCGAGCATCGAATAAATATCGGTCACATATCCTATTACATTCTCATAGGAGGTCTCTATGTAATCCTTTCCGTAGTTGGAATATTCATGATAGTCCAGATTGTTCTCGCAAGAAGAGACAACCGCCAGACACGACACTCCGAATATAATTGTCTTGATTTTCATAATCTTTACATTAAAAGGTTAACGTTAAAACTCAACCGACAAACCGGCAAATACACTGCGGGTAAGCGGATAGGAAGCGCCGTAAGACTCAGGGTCTGCCACCTTTATCTTATCGAAGCAAAGCAAATCGATTCCTCTTACATAGAGTTTGGCGCGGTCGATGAACCTCGTCTTTCCCAGCAGCGACTTCGGAAGCTTGTAGTACATCTCCACCGAACGAAGCTTAAGAAAAGAACGATCTGCCAGCCAGACCGTATTCGTACGGAAATTGTTTGCATTGTCTTGAGTGGTCAGACGAGGATACTTGGCAACTTCGGCATCGGGTGTCCAACGGTTATCATAATACTTCTGCGAAATCGTGTTGTCGTTTATCAGCGGATAGAACATACTCGGCGTATTCAACACCGCCGAATAGTTTTCCGCTCCCTGGAAATGGGCGTTCACACCCAATCCCCTCCATTCGGCTCCCAGATGGAACGAACAGTATATTTCGGGTACACGGTCGCTATAACCGATGGCGGTAAGGTCATTCTCGTCAATCTTGTCGTCTCCGTTTACATCCCTATACTTGATGTCACCGGGTTTCACCACACCGAATAATTGACGGGGACTGTTGTCTATGTCCTCTTGGTCCTTGAAGAAACCCAATGCCTCCAACCCGTAGATCTGCCCATAGGGACGGTTGGTTCTGCGCAGGTTATCATACAGACGGGGTTCTTCCTGCTGATCGATTATTTTATTCCTGCCGAAAGTAAAGTTACCGCCTACATTCAACTCCACCTCACCCAGTCGCTTCATGTAGTTCGCACCGAGTTCCACACCCCAACTGTCCACCACGCCGCCGTTCTCATAAGGAGCGGTAAAACCTAACACAGATGAATACTTACCGCTTGAAGACACCCAGATGTCCGAACGACGCTCGTAGTAGCCTTCGAAAGTCAGATTAAGTCCGCCAAACAAGGTCGCATCCACACCCAGATTATATTTATAAGCTTTCTCGTGCGTGGAGCTGAGTGATGCCAACCGACCGAGTGACCAGCTGCTTGTACCCACCGAATAATTGGTATCGAATGGATAGGCCACGCCACCGCCATAGGTCTGTTCCCAATAGTTGGAGGAGGGCAGGCGATCGGAATTTATCACACCGAAAGAGGCTCGAAGTTTCAGGAAGTCAATCCATGCGGCGTTTTTCCTCAGAAAATCCTCGTTAGACAAAACCCATGCAAGCGCAACGGTGGGTGAGAATGCCCATTTATGCCCCGGAGCCAATCTGTTAGATGCCGAAGCCATCAGCGTAAGGTCGGCAAAGAGTTTGTCCTTATAGCTATAGTGGGTATAGAGCGAAACATTCTGCCTGTACCACGTTTGGTCTACGCCTTTGTAGTTCAGATATTCGTAATCCCACTTCAACTGTCCGTAAAGTTTATGCAGTTCGTTCAGTTGCTTGTCATAGTAGAGTGTGGCTGCCATATTGAAACGGCGCACGAACGAAGACACTCCCGAACCGTCTCCCATCGAACTTTCCTTACCGCCTACATAAGGTGTATTGGAAATCACGGGCTTACCGTTCTCCCATCCCGTCACCACGTCGCTGCCATACAGAAACGTCTTGGAGTGGTCTTCCTTGTACACAGCATTGTTATCGTAAGAGAGCAGAGCTACCGCTCCCATTCCCGGAAGAATGGAAGAGAGATTTTGATCCAGCGTCATGTCAGCAAACAGTGTCCGCTCGTGATACTTGGTGTAGGCAGCCGCCTGCGAAACGGCTACCGGATTCATCGTTCCGCTCCAAGTGGTGTTTCCTCCCCAACGGTTATTCTCCAGTCGCACCGGAAAAGCGGCGGCAGGTAACCGGTAAATCATATCCGACCATATATTGGCTCCATTACCGGGTTGACGGCTTTCGGAAAGTACTCCCAATATATTCAGTTTCATCTTGGTATTCGGAGTAAGGTCTATGTCGAGGTTGGTACGCAGATTTCCTCTCGAATATTGGTCTTGCGTGGAGTAACCGTCGTTCACGTTGGGACTGGCTACAAAGCCCTGATTGGTATTCAGGCTTCCCAGTGCGTAGTAGCGGAACTTCTCGCCGCCACCCTTGAAACTCACATTATATATATTGGTGGAGCCTACGTTGCGAAAGGTCTCCCCTATCCAATCTACATTCGGATACAGATAAGGATACTCTCCCGTCTTGAAAGCTTCCAGCTCGTTAGCAGAGTAGCGAGGCGAAGAATAACCGTCGTTCAGCAATGCTTCGTTCACAGCATTGGCATATGTGTAAGCATCCACAAACTTGGGTTTGCGTATCTGCCAATCGAATCCGTGTTCATACGAGATTTTAATCTCACGACTGTTATACTTTCCGCGTTTGGTGGTAATGTTTATCACACCGTCTATTCCCTTGTATCCGTAAAGCGCTACGGCGGCGGCATCTTTCAGCACGGAAACGGACTCCACTTCTTCCGGAGTGAGGTCTTTGATATCGCGTTCGATGCCGTCGACCAGTACCAGCGGATTACTGTCTGACGAAAGAGTCTGTAAACCGCGAATATAAAACGTGGGGTTGTAGTCCGAGTATCTGCCGGTTCTTTGCAATGTGGTCAGACCCAAGCCGTGTCCGAAGAGCGAGTTACCGATGTTTTTGGCACTACGTGTATTGAACGTCTCATTATACACCGTAGAGACGGATGCGGCGGATTCCGATAAACTTTGCGTGCGGTGATATCCTATTTGCACTCTCTCATCGGCATATTTGCGGGGACTCCCCCACACGATGCTGTCTTTTGTTTCCTGTGCCGTTCCCTGCAAAGTCATGCAGACAAGAAATGCGGGAAGAATGATTCTATATTTTTTCATGATTCAATCGAATTTCAATTAGAATTGGATTACGCTTTTTTACCATCCCGGATTCTGAACAAGTCCGTAACCCTTGTTCACTTCTGTCAACGGAAACGGAGATAGGTACCATTTGGGGTCAAAACCATTCGTCCACCAGTAACGTACCGGATTGGAAAGCTCAAACCGCTCGTATTCGAACTTTACGGGGAAAGGTTTCGACTGGTCTGCCGAGAACCAAGCTTCCTCTATTCGTTTGCCGGTATCGGGGTTAAGACGGTACATCCGTAAACCATGCAACTGCTTGGAGAACCTGTCCGCTCTCTTATAGCGTATGAGGTCGAAGAAACGACTGTCTTCCATACCCAACTCACAAGCGCGTTCCCTGAGGATTTCTTCTATAAGATTTGCCTTATCGGTAGTGAGATTCTTTTCCGGATTGCATTCCGCCAGCCCCTTCATGCCAACACGCGCACGAACAACATCCACCTGTTTGACAGCTTCACTCAGATTACCCGTTTGGCACAGCGCTTCGGCATACATCAGGTACATATCCGACAGGCGCAGTGTAGGCCACTGGGTGTACTTACGTAACATGTCGTTACCCATGAGAAACTTGATAGGCGCATATCCCGTAGTAAACGAACCGCTTTGATTCACCGGTCCCTTGGCGGCATTGGTTCCGCCTACCCATGATTCGAAGCTCTGCCCTGCCATGTTGCCGGTGGTCCAGTCCAACGAATAGGGTTGCCCGTTCACAATTGCTTCCTCGTACAGACGGGGATCACGGGTCAGTTGCAGATTCTTACCCTGCACGGTTCCAGTCACGAACATCTCATCCAACTTGCCTTCGGCTTCGGCTTTCTCCCAATTGAACGGTGTTCCATCCTGCCACGGGAACATCTCCACATATTCCTGTGTGGGACTATACCCTCGCCCATTCTTAAATAAAGGATCACCGAAAGTGTGCCAGATGTAATAGCCCGACTTAAACGCGTCGGTGGTGAAGTGACGTGTACTCAAAAGAATCTCCTTACTGGCATGGGTTGCATACCCTTTACGATATGCCAACCGGTAGTCTTGCGGCCGCGTGCCTTTGGCTTGCTCCAGCGAGTACCCTCCATTCTTATCCAGCATATCGAAGAACTCCTTGCAGGCATCAAGGTAGCGTTGCCAAAGTTCCGGGCGGTACGCCCCGTACCAGATAGCCGGATTGTTCGTTGCGCCCTCATAGTAAGGTTTGTCCGAATTGAAGAGAGGTGAGGCGGCAAACTGCAGGATGCGACACTTCATAGCCATGGCAGCCGCTTTTGTCCAACGCCCGGTTTCCACCTCAGGATTGGAGAGTACCCACGGCAAGTCCTTGGCACCCTCATCCAGCAATCCTACCATAAAGTTCACAGTCTCCTCCACGCTTCCGCGGGGCATTTCGTAGTTGCTGTCCGTACCGCTAAAAGACCCCTTTATGATGGGGATACCTCCGTAGTGGCGGAACGTATCGAAATAACGGGAAGCGATAATGCACCTCGCCTGCGCTTTAATCGAGATCTTCTCCGATTCCTCCATATCGGGTACCCTGTCCACATTCTCCATCAACAACCAGGCATAGCGAACCGCCTCCCAGACACGATTGAGCAGATAGCTCCACTTATCGGCACGTATACCATAGTTGGACGTGTGAGTACCCCGGTAATAGGTGTTCACCAAGCCCGCACCGAGGAAAGTAAACGCGTAACAGTCGGTCAGTGCATCCACCTTGCCCAAATAGTAGTTGGCAGACTCGTAAGGGAAGAGGTCGCCCGAGGTATTGCGGTAAGGCAGTCCGTAGTACTGCATGGAATAGAGCGTGGTCAGATATTGGCGGGTATACTCCGCACTGTTGAACACCGTATCGCTGGTGACTGTTCCTCCGGGTGCTTTTTCGAGGAAAGCATCGCCGAATTTTATTTCGTCTACGCACGATGTAGCCATCATGGAGGTCAGTGCCAGACCCACCGCGGCTTTAAATATCCATTTATTATATCTTTTCATTGTTCTTGCGATTTAAAAGGTTATCAGAACCCAAGTTTCAGACTAAGCGAATAAGTCTTGGTAAGCGGATAGGTAGGCGAGTTACTTGCTCTGGACTCAGGGTCTCCCCATATATAAGGTGTAAAGGTAAGCAGGTTGTAACCGCTAAAGGCGAGCTGCATGGTATTCAGTTTCAGTTTCTTCATAAACGGGAGATGGAAGTTATACGCCACCTGTACACTCTTCAGGCGAAGATACTTGGCATCTTTTTCCCAAAGCGTGGATTCCTGATAGTTGTTGTTCGCTCCATTCTCGAAAGAAGCTCTGGGATATTCGGCATTCGGGTTGGGATTGTCCTTCGTCCAAGTGTTCTCCAGCTGATACACCAGCAAACCACCCTGATTGTTTCCTTGACGGTCGGTAAACGGACGGCGGAAGATGCTCGATATGGTACGCGTTACATTCCATGCACCCGTCCACTGCATGGTCACATCGAGGTTTTTCCATGTAAAGCCCATATTGATACCCGCAAGGTATTCGGGGTCGTCGGTGTAGCCGAGCGAGCGCGTCATGTCGTTCTTGTCGATAAAACCGTTCTTATCGAGGTCTACATACACACAGTCTCCATCCTGCAGTGTGGTAAGCTGCGTGGGAAATTCCGTACCGAACACCTCTTTGTAGCGTGCCGGCGTGGTTTGTGCATTGTAATACTCAAAGAATTGGAACTGGCTGCGCGCGCCGATTCGGTGTCCTTTCGTGTACTGATACTCGTTGTTCTGTGGCGCTTCCTTACGTTCGACAATCTTATTTTGATTGTACATCAGGTTCACTCCCACAAAGTAACGGAAGTTGTCGTTTATTTTATCATTCCACTTGAGCGAGAATTCCCATCCCCAACTGTCCACCTTACCAAGGTTGGCCAGCGGAAGTTTGAAACCCAATACCGAGGGAGCCGTGTAGTCGCTCAACATGATGTCCCGCCGCTTCTCGGTATAGTAATCGAATGAAGTACGCAAGCGGTCTTCAAAGAAGTTTACATCCACACCATAGTTTTTCTTGAGCGATTTTTCCCATGTGATATTCGGGTTGTTACGAGACATCTCATAGGCTCCCATGCTCTTGGTGGGATTTTCTATACCGAAGAAATAACTATATCCTCCGCGATTGGGATCCAAGTTGTTGTTTACAGAATAAGGGTCGGCGGTGTACATGAAGCGGTTGTCTCCGGAGATGTCATTACCTACCAAACCTATGGTATATCGCAGTTTGAAGAAGTTAACAACAGGTTTTAGCGGCTGCCAGAACTTTTCTTCGCTAAGCACCCAGCCGAGCGAGCCTGCCGGGAAAACACCATATCGTTTGCCCGGCGCATAGTTTTCCGAGCCGTTGTAACCTATATTGAATTCAGCCATGTAGCGGCTCTTGAGGTCGTAGGTAATGCGTCCCACCAGACCTACCTGTCCTTGCGGAAGGTCGGAGAATACCGACGGATAGTATTTTTTCTGCTGATTGTAAAGAGCCAACGCCGTAAAGTGGTGGTCGCCGAATGTGCGGTCGTAATTGAAAGCAGCTTCCATGTACCAGTTGCGCGACTTGGACGGGTTCACGTCCTCATACTTGAGCTGGGCATTCGTACCGTATTTTTTGTATGCCAGCTCCGTTTTACCTTCACTTGTGACAAGCATTACCGGAGTATAAGTGGCTATCGATGAAGTAGCACGTGTATAGGAAGTAAAACCGCTGTTGTACGAGCCTTTGACGTGGAATTTCAAACCTTTGGTCACGAAATCGAGTTTCTGCGAAAGTTGCAGGTCGGCAGTAAGCGTATTATTCCCTGTCTGCATGAAGCCGCCCCCATAGTACGCCATACCCGTACCCCCGGTGTACGGCAGTCTGACATCCGAGTAGTCGGTGGAGGTATACACCAACTTACCGTCTACCAATCCCGGACTGGAGAACGGAGTGGCATAGTACATTTCGAGCAGCATACCCTCACTTCCCTGTCCCGTATAGGGTCGTGAAGCGTTGTTCACATTGCCCGCAATGTTCATGGAGAGCGTTGTGCTTTTGGTGATGTCGATGTCCAGATTAGAACGATAGTTGAAGCGGTTGTACTGATACGTAAGGTCATACGGGAGATCGAACTGTTTGAATAATCCGTTCTGTGTGTACGCTCCGGCAGAGATGAAATAGCGAACCGATTTGGTTCCTCCGGATATGTTCACGTTGTGCTGCGTCTGGATGGCAGCATCCTTCAGACAGTAGTCCACCCAATTGGTGCTGGGGAAGCGAATGGGGTCGGAATTGTCCTTGAACATTTTGATTACCTCCTCCGAGAACATCAACTGCCCGGGTGTCCAATCGGGATGGTCGTTCAATTGCATCTGGTTGTAGAAGGTAGCATACTGATAGGAGTTCGCCAGTTTAATCGTCTCGGTGGGAGTGATGACACTTGCCGAAGTGGTAATGTTTATCTTGGCTTTTCCTTCGGAACCGCGACGGGTAGTGATAAGTACCACACCGTTGGCTCCCCGCACGCCGAACACGGCCGTCGCCGAAGCATCTTTCAGGATGGTGATACTTTCTATTTCATTGGGGTCTATCTCATTGAAGTCCCGTTCCACACCATCCACCTGCACCAATGGTTTGGAGTTAGTCCATGTGGCTTGTCCGCGCACGAAGATGCTGGCGGCATCTTTTCCCGGCTCGCCCGAATACTGCACGGAGGTCAGACCGCTGAGTTGCCCGGAAAGCATATTGGACACGGAGCCTGTGGGTGTCTTGGTAAGTTCCGCCCCCTTCACGCTGGAGATGGCTCCCGTAACCGTCACCTTCTTCTGTACGCCGTACGCCACCACTTCCACCTCACCCAACACCTCGGAAGCCTCTTCGAGCACCACCCTCATGGCGGCTCTGCTCACAACCAGTGTTTGGGTTTTATAACCTATAAAAGAGAAAGAAAGACGTGTACCGGCAGGAACCTGAATAGAGAAACGTCCGTCGAAATCGGTAATGGTTCCGTACTTGCCGTCAGCCGAACGTACCGTGGCGCCGATGATCGCTTCGTCGTTGGCATCGACCACAACACCCGTAACAGTTACGGTTTGTTGCAGACTTTCATCTACCATGGCAAAGGCACGATGTACTCCTGTGACGGGAGTAAACAAAACAGCCATACAAAGCAATAAAATGGGTGGTTTCATCAGTGTTCTCCGCTTCCACCCGCGGAAGTCGATGTGCTTCATAAGATTTAATAAGCTTGTTATAACAAAAGTTTTCAGTCATTTTTCTCACCAACGTTCCCGTTTCCGGTTCCATTACAAAAGAACAAAGAACGGGAGGGCGACTCTCTTCGCATACGCCGCACGCCCATTGTGAAAAAGTGTTGCAAACATACATACTAATGTGAATAACGTCCATGTAGAATTGTACAGAAAGCATAGAAAATAAGGCATTATGCTAAAAAACGTGTATAAAAACCCCTGTTTCATATACAGAACGTTAAGATATCCGAATAGCACGTAGCCCCTACAAACAAAGTGTTTGAGGTTTGAAAAGGGAGAGACGCCTCTCTATACGAAAGAAGGACAGAGAAAAAGAAAGAGAAATATATTTACATATACCAAAAAACCACGGGAAAAGTCCCGTGGTTTCAGATTTACAAGAAATCCACCTAAAGAGTTCGCTTTACCGACGCAATATGAGAAAGTTTCAGGTGTAAGATGTGAGGTTAGTTATGATTTGATTAAGCGTCGATATTGGCGTATGTGGCGTTCTTTTCAATGAATTCACGACGAGGACCCACGTCCTCGCCCATCAGCATGGAGAAGATGTAATCCGCTTCCGCGGCGTTTTCTATGCTCACTTGCTTAAGCATGCGGTTTTCAGGATTCATGGTGGTTTCCCACAACTGTTCGGGGTTCATCTCTCCCAGACCCTTGTATCGCTGGGTATGTACGGCGCTCTCCGACCCTCCTCCGTAAGTATCGATGAATTTCTGACGTTGCAGGTCTGTCCAGCAATACTCTTCCACTTTTCCTTTTTTGCAAAGGTAGAGCGGCGGAGTGGCGATATAAAGACAACCGTTCTGAATGATTTGCGGGATGTAGCGGAAGAAGAAGGTCATGATGAGGGTGTCGATGTGCGAACCATCGACGTCGGCATCGGTCATGATGATTACTTTCTTGTAGCGCAGTTTGTCGATGTTCGCCTCCTTGCTGTCTTCGCTGTCCACACCGAAACGCACGCCCAACGCCTGAATGATATTGTTCACCTCATCGCTCTCGAACGCTTTGTGCCACATGGCTTTCTCCACGTTGAGAATTTTTCCGCGCAACGGCAGGATAGCCTGAAAACGACGGTCTCTGCCTTGCTTTGCCGAACCTCCCGCGGAGTCTCCCTCCACCAGAAAGAGTTCGCACTCTTCCGCGTCGCGGCTGGAGCAGTCCGCCAATTTTCCCGGCATTCCGCCACCGGACATAGGCGATTTACGCTGTACGGACTCGCGCGCCTTGCGGGCTGCCACACGGGCTTGCGCAGCAAGTATCACCTTATCCACAATAAGTTTCGCCTCTTTCGGATGTTCTTCAAGGTAGTAACTGAGCGCTTCGCCCACGGCTTGGTCTACAGCTCCCATCACCTCGTTGTTTCCAAGCTTGGTTTTGGTTTGCCCCTCGAATTGGGGTTCCGCCACTTTAATGGAAATTACCGCTGTCAACCCTTCGCGGAAGTCATCGCCGGCAATGTCTACTTTGGCTTTCTCAAGCATTTTATTGTCTTCGGCATACTTCTTGAGCGTGCGGGTAAGCGCACGACGGAAACCCGCGAGATGCGTACCTCCCTCGATGGTGTTGATGTTATTGACGTAGGAGTGCACATTCTCGCTGTAAGATGTATTGTACATGATTGCCACTTCCACGGGTGTACCCTGCTTTTCGGTGTTGATGTAGATAACATCGTTCATCAGGTGTTCGCGTGAGGAATCGATGTAGCGCACAAACTCGCGCAACCCTTCTTCGGAGTAGAATATCTCCTGCTTGGAGTTGCCTTCCTCGTCCTTCACCCGCAAGTCGGTGAGGGTAATCCGGATACCCGCGTTCAGGTAGGCGAGTTCGCGCATGCGGGTGGCAAGTATTTCGTAGTTGTAAACAGTCTCGGTGAATATAGACGCATCGGGCCAGAACTGCTGGCGGGTTCCGTTGTAATTGCCTTCGCCTACCACTTTTACGTCATACAGGGGATGCCCGCATTCATATTCCTGCTGGTATATCTTACCGTCGCGGCACACCTGCGTGGTCATGTGCGAAGAAAGAGCGTTGACACAAGACACACCTACACCATGCAAACCGCCGGAAACCTTGTAGGAGCCTTTGTCGAACTTACCGCCGGCATGCAGTACGGTCATCACCACCTCCAGCGCCGATTTTTGTTCTTTCTCGTGAAAGTCTACGGGAATACCGCGCCCATTGTCGCGCACGGTGATGGAGTTGTCTTCGTTTATGGTTACCTCAATGTGATCGCAATAGCCGGCAAGCGCCTCGTCTATGGAGTTATCCACCACCTCGTAAACCAAATGATGAAGACCTTTTATACTGATGTCTCCGATGTACATGGCAGGGCGTTTTCTGACCGCCTCCAAGCCTTCGAGCACCTGAATATTCTCGGCAGAATAGTTCCCATTATTTGCATTAATCTGTTCTTGAGTCATATCTTATAATGTCTTTATACAATAAGCAAGCAAATATAGTGAAAATTATCAAGCGGGCGGATATAATCGGCTGCTATAATTTCGGTATGAATCAAAATTAGCGAAAGAATAAGACAGTACCACACCGCCATAAGAAAGGAAAGAAAACTTTCACCTTACCTCAAACACGAAAAAGGCCGGATTCTTCAATCCGACCTCTTGCAATATCTTGCGAGATACGATTATCCCAACTTATTTACGAAGATAGCCAACTTAGACTTCAGGTTGTTAGCCTTATTCTTATGGATGATATTAACCTTAGCCAATTTATCCAACATCTTAACCACACTCGGATACAATGCCACCGCAGCATCTTTTTCCGTAGTAGCGCGAAGCTTTCTAACAGCATTTCTCATGGTCTTAGCATAATATCTGTTATGAAGTCTTCTCTTCTGTTCCTGTCTGATTCTCTTCAGTGATGATTTGTGATTTGCCATCTCGACTAATCTTTATTTAATTCGTTGTTTTTTCTTTCTTTTTGTAGCCCGTGGGGGAATCGAACCCCCCTTTCAAGAATGAAAATCTTGCGTCCTAACCGATAGACGAACGGGCCATCCTTATATAGAGCATTTCTGCTCCTGCAAACCGGATTTCTCTCGTTTGCGGATGCAAATGTAGATAGTATTTTTGGATTGACAAAACATTCTTAAAAAAAAATCCGATTTTTCTCTTTTTTTTCTTCCACACATCACATCAACGCTTGATAATCAGGGTGATTAGGGAGAATAGAAGTCCGTCACCGGATAGCCGAAAAAGGGACATCCGGAATCTATACACCTTAATTATATTATATAGCACGCGTGTAAGGAAACCGCCGCATAGTCCGTGCGGGGAGTTCCCTTGCCTCTCTCTTCGGTTTGCAGCCACACAATAGGCGGGAATCAGAGGAGAACCTCGTTTTCCAGCGGTTTACCATTCATGAAGTCCTTGACGTTCTGCAACGTGGTGGAGGCGATGTTCGCCAGCGCCTCGCGGGTGAAGAACGCCTGATGCGAAGTGACAATGACATTGTTGAACGAAAGCAGGCGCGCCAAGGTATCATCGTCGATGATTTTATCCGAACGGTCTTCGTAGAAGTATTCGCTTTCCTCCTCGTACACGTCCAACCCGGCTGAACCTATCTTCTTGTTTTTCAATCCCTCTATCAAGGCATCGGTGTGGATAAGCTGTCCGCGTCCGGTATTGATAATCATCACCCCTTCTTTCATCTTGCTTATGGAATAGTCGTTGATGAGATACTTGGTCTGCTCGGTGAGCGGACAATGCAGGGAGATGATATCCGAACTGTGGTACAGTTCGTCAAGCCCGGTATAGACCACCTGATTCTCCCGGGCAAAATTATGGTCGGGATGCAGGTCATAGGCCAGCACATTCATGCCGAAACCGCGCAGGATGCGTATGAGTTTCTTGGCTATTTTCCCCGTACCGATGATACCTGCCGTCTTACCATACATATCGAACCCCAGCAACCCATGCAAGGAGAAGTTTCCATCGCGCGTACGCCAGCTGGCACGCGGAATCTTGCGATTGAGCGAGAGCATGAGGGCAACGGTATATTCCGCCACCGCATACGGCGAGTAAGCAGGCACACGCACTACGGCGATGCCACAGGCGGCGGCAGCCTTAAGATCTACGTTATTGTAGCCGGCGCAGCGCAACGCCAGCAGTTTCACGCCGTTATCCGCCAACATGCGGATGACCTCGGCATCCGCCGTGTCGTTGACGAATATGCACACGGCATCCACGCCCTGCGTGAGCATGACGTTGTTTTTGTTGAGATGCCCTTTGTAGTAGCGAAGTTCAAAAGCGTAGTCCTTGTTCTTCTCGTTAAAGGACGCTTCGTCATAGGGTTTGGTTCCGAAAAATGCGATAGTACAAGCCATGTCGTTTATCTGTTTGAGCGTGTAAGTTACATAAAAGAACAGACATTACACCGGAATGGTTCGATTTTCTTCGCACCTATTTATTTTTCGCACGGCTATCGGGCAAGATTCCGATGGTTTCGTCCCCTGAACGAATAGACAGAAAAGGGTTGAAAGAAAGATTTCTCCGCATCCGCCAATTGACATTTTGTTTTTCTGTCGCGCCGAGAATCACGTATTTTCGCACAACTGTCCGTTTGCGAGAAAATACGCGACTATTATTTTATAATTCACTATCTACCAAACAGATGCAGAAAAACCTCTTGTTGAAACAGAGTGGAAAGAGTCTCCGAAGAGGCATTACCGGGAGAGAACAAAAAACCATTCGCTACTTTTCGGTACGAAAAATAAACATCAAAGCTCCCCCAAAGGAATATTTCAGCCAGCCGGCAGTTCTTTTTCAGCATAACTTTCCTCGCATTTCAGAGGTAAGACACCCGTGCGGTAAAGGATGGAGGCAAATGTCTTACTTCCGGCACACGGGTATCTTACCTCAAGAGCAACTGCCATCGAGGCGAGACGGTTCTGTTTCGCAAATTAAAGAGCAAACACACGTAACCATAAAAAGGGAAAATATAAACATACGTCAACCCGCAAAGCCGTTTTAGCATCTTTTTGACAACAAGATGATTTTTCCGTTCTTTTTCCTTAGTTTTGCATGACATTGAACCGGCAGAGAATATCCGCCAGGGCTCTTCGCCACGGATTCGCCGGCAAACGACATCGCGCCATGCTGCAAAAAACAGCCGGAATCGTGCTACGCACGCTGAAATACAACGACACGTCCATCATCGTAGACATGTACACCGAAGTCGCGGGCAGGGTATCATTCCTTGCCCCCATCTCCCGCTCTCGCAAGGCCTCGGTAAAAACGACGCTCTTTCAGCCGCTGGCCATAGTGGAACTGGAAACGGACATGCGGAATAAAAACCGGCTGCAACGCATACGAGAAGCCAAATCGGCACAACCTTTCGGGAGCATCCCGTACGAGCCGGTGAAATCGGCCATCGCACTTTTTCTGGCAGAATTTCTCTACCGCTCGGTGCGGGAGGAGAGTGAAAACCGTCCGCTGTTTGCCTACCTGCGCCACTCTATCCTCTGGCTCGACGCATGCAGGCAGAACTTCGCCAATTTCCATCTGGTGTTCCTCATGCGTCTTTCGCGCTTTCTGGGACTTTATCCCAATCTTGAGGATTTCAGACAGGGTTGCTACTTCGACCTCCGGAACGCCTGTTTCACCTCCCTGCGCCCGCAGGGACATTCGGAATATCTGCTCCCCGACGAAGCGGAGCGTATCGGCACGCTCATGCGCATGAACTACGAAACAATGCATCTCTTTGCCCTCAACCGGAACGAACGGATACGTTGCCTGAACATCATCAACACATACTACCGGCTGCACCTACCGGACTTTCCGGTACTGAAATCGCTGGAAGTGTTACACGATTTGTTCGACTGAGCAAACATATGCTCTCCTTCCGTTGTTTACACACAGAGCACCGGTTCGCCTAAACTACAAACTGCGAGGCAAAAAAGAAAAGATGAGAATAAGGATAAGGAGACGAAAGATAAACTTAAAACGACCCCCAATATGGCAACAATACATAATCCCGAAAAGCAAACGGAAACCCTGTGCAAGATAAGAGACATCTACCGAGCCATCATAGCCCTTGAAATACAGCTGGAAAAGGTTCACAGCCTGAGCCTGAACGAGGCGATGTTGCTATGCAGTCTAAGAACAAACGACAGGCTGTCGTCGGGAGAGATAGCCGATACGCTGAAACTAACCTATTCTAATACCTCTAAAGTGATTCGCTCCGTGGAAGAAAAAGGACTGGTACGACGCATTTCGGGCGATGAGGATAAGCGACAGATGTACTTTTCACTCACGGAAAAAGGGGAACAAGCATTATCAGCCATCAATTGCGATGACTTCGATATGCCTGTTCCCCTTCGTATGCTCATTGAAGAGAAGTAGCAGAGAGACCTTCCCCTCCCCTCACATTCTTACGCAAAGAGTTTGCCGGGATATTCTCCCGCATCCACCAGCGCCTGTATTTTATCCACTACACTTTGACGATCTTCCGGATAAGTTACTCCAAACCACTTGCTGGTGGTGTCAAGCACCTCGCAGGTGGCCGTATTGTCTTGAATAAGCTTGTCCACCATCAACGGAATGAAAAATTCACTCTTGAGGTTCTCCATATTTTTCGGGTCGCTAAGGAAGGACCTAAAGAAATCGACACTGTAAGCAAAGTAATCGGGAGTAAAGCCCCAGAAGTTCATGCTGACCGGAGTGGTCTCGGGAGTTGCCACCCATTCGCCGTTGTCGTCGATATATTTTATCTCGCCATCCATTCGTTGTATTTTGGTGCGTTCCACCACAGAAGTCAGCAAATGATTAGCATCCGTTCCGCAAAGTCCACGGGAAACGGTTCCGCTTTCGCTTAACGTATTGCCTATACGAAAACCTACCATGGAATAAACATTCTTTGAACCTTCGGGCAGGGCGGAAAGGAATTTACCCATCACCTGAAAAGAGTCGCGACCATAGAAATCATCACAGTTAATGACAGCAAACGGTTCCTTGATTACACCGGCACCCATCATTACCGCATGGTTGGTACCCCATGGCTTGGTACGCCCTTCAGGGCAAGTGAAACCTTCGGGCAGCGCATCGATGGACTGAAACACCAGTTCACAGGGAATATGCTCTTCGTATTTGGAGATAATTTTATCACGGAATTCCTGCTCAAAATCCTTACGAATAACAAAAACAAGCTTGCCGAAGCCGGCATTGATGGCATCGTAGATGGAATAATCCATGATTGTCTCGCCATTGGGACCCAATCCATCCAATTGCTTCAAGCCACCGTAACGGCTTCCCATACCGGCTGCCAATAAGAATAAAGTTGGTTTCATGTAAGTTATTATTTTAAAAAGTTAGTGTACCAGCATTAATTATGCTTGCAAACTTACATAAAAAATCAATCCTACTCACCGGCTACCCATAGGTTTGTGAGAATAAACAAATCATTTTTACCTATTTATAAATTAAAATTGTGTCGTAAAGATATTAGACTGAAAAACGAAAAACAGACAGTATGACATATCCGCAGAAGCAGAAAAACCTAAAATATCTCTTGAGATAAGCCTCCAATGACAGTAAGCCGATTATAAAAAAGCATGATTCTCCCGAACCATGCTTTTCGATTGTTAACTTTAATTCTCAAATGCCTATTTCTTTACTCAATTTTCATGAGCATTCCATATTCATTTAAGTTTCTTCAATCTCTTCACCTCTTCCTGAGTACCCTCACGAATACTAATGGCCACTCCACCGCCCGAGGCCAAAGGACAACGCAGCAAGCTCCTCGTGGTCACGATACCCTGATAAATGACATAAGCCTGAGGATTATTCTTCCAATCGGCATCCGGAGCGTCGGAATAAACAGTCGCTACATATTTTTTCCCCTTGGGCAGGAATGTAAAAGGTATGGTTGCCGTGCGCGGCTGCTCATCTGTAATACTCCCGATATACCACTCTTGCTTCTGTTTGACACGGCGAGCCACAGTGATATAATCGCCCGGCTCCGCTTCCAAATACCACGATTCAGACCAGTCTACCGCCACATCTTTGATAAACTGAAACGCATCGGGAAAACGTCGATAATTCTCAGGCAAATCAGCCGCCATTTGCATGGGTGAGGGCATTGTCACGTAAAGAGCCAGTTGCTTTGCCAATGTCGTGCCTGCTTGCTCTTTCTGCTTGCTACCGTTGTAGTAAGATAATTTGGTCTGGAAAAGTCCCGGCGTATAATCCATCGGACCACCTTTCAAACGGGTAAAGGGCAGGATGCATGTATGGTCTGGAGCATTGCCACCCATGGATTCAAACTCTCCTCCACGAGCCGACTCCTGAGCCACCCAATTGGGCCAAGTGCGACAAAGACCTGTGGGACGTACAGCCTCATGGCTGTTGACCATGATTTTATAACCGGCGGCACGCTGTACCACATGAAGATAATGATTATTCATCCACTGCGAAGAATGGTACTCGCTGCGAGGAATGATAGGACCTACATAACCAGTCTTCACCGAATTATAGCCGTTAGCCACCATAAACTGAAAAGCTGTGTCGAGTTGGCGTTCATAGTCGGCAGCATTGGAAGCCGTTTCGTGATGCATAATAATCTTTACCCCTTTCATCTTTGCATAATCGCGTAGCTCAGCCACATCAAAATCCGGATAAGGTTTGTCGAATAGAAATTGGCGACTCTTACGATAAGCAGCCCAGTCTTCCCAGCCTTCGTTCCATCCCTCAACCAACACCGCGTCGATATTGCTTTCTGCTGCAAAATCGATGTATTCTTTCACGCGCTTGGTATTGGCCGGATGATGTCCGTTGGGAGTCAACTTCGTATAGTCGGTCACACCGGGTTTTGCTTTATAGTAATCGCTATACGCCCATGTACCTCCTCCACCTGTGAACATTTCCCACCAAACGCCTATGAATTTCTGCGGCTTAATCCAAGAGGTATCCTTCAACTTACAGGGTTCATTCAAATTGAAAATCAGTTGTGAGGCAAGAATATCACGTGCGTCATCACTCACCATTATCGTACGCCACGGAGTCTGCACAGGAAGTTGTAAATAACCTTTCTTTCCTAACTTGTCGGGGGTCAAATGAACAGAAAAACCATAACTCTTATCATCCACATTTAGCAGCATCGCCGAGTAATCCACCAATGCCGCTTCATGGATATTGATATAAAGCCCTTCGGCAGTCTTCATCAAAAGAGGCGTCTGTACGCTGAACGAAGTTGCTTTCGCTTCATATGCTTTCTTGCGAAGACTGTAATCCATTGCCTCAGCAACTCCCGATATGGGCGCAGTGGTATAGGCAAACTCATTGGTATCGTAATCTCCCGGCATACAGAAGAGCATATGGTCACCCGTCAAGTTGAACTGCGTGAGTTCTTCCTGCACAGTGAGATAGTTCATACTTTGCTGTTCGGGTAACTCATAACGAAAGCCAAGACCATCATCAAATATACGGAAGCGTAAAACCATCGTACGGTGATGATTTGAACGCTGTATCAAAGAGAGACAGAGTTCATTGTAGTGATTACGCACTTTCTCGTATTCACCCCATACAGGTGTCCAAGTCTCATCGAACGACAAAGTCTTTACATCCACTATTTCAAAGCCACTCTTCAGTTCTGCTTCTTCCGTCATCAAGCCTAATTGAGAGGAAAGAATCACCGACCTCCCCTTATAATTAAGTTCATAAACGGGGATGCCCTCCGCATCAAGTCTGACATTGAGCTTCAAATTACCATCGGGTGACGCTACTTCATGTTGCGCCATTGCCACACAGGCAAAACCAATGAAAATAACCTTTAACAATATACGCTTCATTGTGCCGGCGTTTTACTTTTTATATATGAAATATTGATACGGTTTTAAGGTCATGGCTACAGGCAACTTCATCTTTTCACCGGTTATAGCATCACTCATGGTATCGCCGGAACGCTCTATAGGCACTTTCACTTGTACGGGACTGTCTGTTGGATTTACCATTACAAGCATGCCTTGTTCGCCTGACTTCCGATAGAAAGAAACAATGTTTCCTGTATTATAAATCTTCAGTTCGCCGCCACGCACATTGTTCGTGGCTTTATAGACTTTCACAATCTCTGCCATTTCCTGATAAAAAGCGTTGTTTGCTTTCAAATCGACTGTCTTATAATCAAAAAAATTAAGTTTAGACGGATAGGCAGCCTCTTGCGAGCTGTAAATAAGCGGTACACCTTCGAGCAATGTCGATATGACAAAAGCAGACATTGCACCTCGTTCACCGCCGTAGCATTCAATGGGTGAAACTTCCGCAGCTTGGTCGTGATTGGTAGAATAGCGCAAACGCATTGTACCTTCCGGCATTCCTTCCATTTCGGACTTATTCATGGCATAGAGGTCTTCGAGAGAAGTTTTACCGGCATAGAAATCTTTCAGCCTGCCATGAAATCCCCAGCCGTACAGCAAATCGAAGCCACTACTCATTAAAGAGGCCTGCCCTCCTTCTGCCAGCATAAACAAGTCTTTATTAAGTTCACGAAGTGCCATAATCGCTTTTTTCCAGAAAGCATCAGGAACTCCCTCCGCATAATCAAGACGATAGCCGTCAATGCCTACTTCTGTTACCCAATATTTCATGGCATCAATCATGGCTTCCTGCATGGCTTCATTATCAAAATTCAGGTCGGCAACATCCGCCCATGGCTGTTCTTGAGGTTGCACAATGTTTCCTGCCGCGTCTTGTGTGTACCACTCGGGATGTTCCGTAATCCATGCATTATCCCAAGAGGTATGATTGGCCACCCAGTCAAGAATTACCTTCATTCCCCGGGTATGAGCAGCCTCTACCAGACTTCTTAGTTGCTCTTTAGTGCCATAACGTGCATTCAATTTCTTATAATCCTTAATGCAATAAGGAGAGTTTATGCTCTTCTTTACACCCGGTTCATTCACCGGCATCAACCAAAGTACCGTAGTACCCAGATTTTCGATATGTTCAAGATTAGCCTCAATAGCTTCAAAAGCATTGTCGACGGAAAAGATACGGGGGTTAGCCTCATAAATCACCATATCGGAAACTTCACGACTCTTCTGAGGTTGCGAAAAAGGTTCCATGTCATTATGGGTATCGCTACACCCTATGCAAGGGTGTAGCATGGCAAAAGTCAATACGGTTATTATACCTTTCTTCATATTCTATCCTTTAAAAACGTTTATTCAAGAACTATTTCTGTTCCAGCGGTGTCGGTTATCCGGAAATAATAATCGCGATTGAGCGTAACAGCCGCGAGGTCGAACTGTTTACCGCTTCCATTATTATTCATAATAAGATTATAAGTCAATCCCACGTTTGCCTTACCGGTATCATAATACTTATAAGTAACCCCCTTTATCTCTATCGTACCGGTGGGCTTAGCGCCAGGCCATCCGCCGAAGAGTTCAGGCAAATCGCTTCCCCAAGCATACATGGTTGTTTCCTCCCAACCTGATTGGTCTTCGATAAAGATGGCATAACCGTCGTGAGTAATCATCGCGTTCGAATCGACTTCCTTCCATCCACTTTCCGTTACCTCCAGATAGATGTCACGTTCGAGTTTGAATCCTTGCGGACCGTCGAATTGCTTTCCGGCACCATTATCATTGAAAATCAGATTATACACCAGTCCCTTATTAGCTTCACCGGTATCATAATACTTATAAACATCACCTTTTATCTCTACCGTTCCGGTAGGCATGGCACCGGGCCATCCGCCGAAAAGTTCGGGCAAATTGCTACCCCAGGCATAAAGCGTCAATGCACTCCATCCGGTTTTGTCCATTACAAACACGGCATAGCCGTCATGAGTCACTTCATCTGTATCTTCTTTCTCTTCAAAATAAGCACTCCAACGATTTACGGTCACGTTCGTGCGGGTACCGATCTTTACAGACAGCCTATGTATGGCGTCTTCATTCTTTAGCGTGCGTTCCACACCCTGTTCTTTTGATACGAAGTAAAAACCGTCAGCCAATGTTTTTCCCGCAACAAAGTCTCCGGGATAGAGATAAATACCCCATTTCACATCACAGTCTACAGCTTTCTCCAACCTCCATTTCAGATCTTCAGCAGCAGCTTCCGCACCCCCGTTAAAGTCTCCGGCGATGTAAATAGTTTCATCTGTCGCTGTTCCCAAAGGCATAATTACCTCCAAAAGAATAGCATCTTCACGAAGTTCAAACTTGGGCAGTTCGTGTTCAAAAACTATTTCATCCTTATCATTACAGCCCATAAGAGTCCAAAAGGGCAATAAGAGCAACAGCAAGTTATATATATTCTTCTTCATATTCATGCGTTTCTTTTTAAGCTATTAATAATTAGGATTCTGTATTAAACCGGGGTTTACCATGAGAGCCGATTGGGGAAGCGGATACCACTCATACTTACGATCACGCTTTGCCGGATGGTTCAGACCATCGTCCGTAGCACGACCGAAAAACCACCACTGCCCTTGAGTGAATTTGTCAAAACGGCGCAAATCAGTGCGACGTCTCCGTCCTTCACCCAAAAACTCCAATCCCCATTCGCTCAACATCCAATCCATGTCAAAGGCGGTAAATCCGGGACCGGGCTGTTCGAGAGCTGTTTTATCTGTAAAGTAGCGTGTCTTGACACTATTCACCAAGTCTTTCGCCCCTTTGGTATCGCCTGCACGCATTTTGCACTCGGCAAGCGTATAAACCACCTCACTTAAACGAAACTCCACTTCGTCTATGTTTTGGAAATCAACGCCGGCACTTTCAGGATAAATCGGATATTTTACCAAGCGGATTCCAGAATTGGTTTCTCCCCAACGCGGAGACATGACTGTTTCCAAGTTCCGTCCCATATTCAGGAACGTGCCTACCTGATCTACATATACCAAATCCTGACCGTCGCGATCGGCATCGGCTTTCAATGCCGCACCTTTGCCATAGTTGGCTTTGATAGCTCCCTTGAGGAACATTCCCTGATAGTTTCCTTTAGCCGCATCGTATACATAATTTTGCTTCCGGATATCTTTATTATGAAAACGCTCATAAACGGCTCCTAACTTATCGCCATAATCCGCCAAAAAACTTTTAGGACTATCCGTACCGCCATACGACTGCACTTTTCCCGAATTATCCCAAGAAGGAGCCAGACATACGCAGTTCCACCCGCTTTGGCTATAAGTACCTCCAAAGTACTCCCAACAGTTATAAGGCATGAAAGGCATATTGCGCATCCAACCGGTATTCACCTGCCCTACTTCCATTGCCAGAGCCATTACAACTTCCGGACATTCCACATTGTTGATGGAATAAATATCACGATAGTCATCGGCTATGCTATACGTACCATAATCGCCATTCAGAATTTTTTGGCAGAGGTCGGCACACTCTGTGTAACGGGCTTGCTTGACAAATACTTCCGAATTGAGTAACAGGCGCATTCTGATGATGCGATTGGCTGCTTGATTCATGCGATTGCGGGTTTTACCCGTGCCGTTTTCTTTCATAAGGTCGGCGACAGACTCATCCAGCTCACTAGCGATGAACTCATAGATAATCTTACAGCCTTTGTCAAAATCCGGATCTACCGAACCGGGAATTTCCGCCCCCGCCGATATATTAAGCGGCAACGCTCCACCCCAAATTTCAAAGATGTTGTAATAAGCCCATGCACGCAGTGTACGAACCTCAGCTATATAACTGTTCAAAGCTTCCTGAGTCATACGTATGGATGACGGACTGATACGTTGCAAATCTGCAATCAGAGTATTACACAATCCGATGGTAGTCCATGCGTTTTCCCATGTCTGGCGGATTATGGTCGATTCTGACGTCCATGTATGCGAAGAGAGCGCAAACTTCAATGCTTCATCCCATCCCCAGAGTCCGCCATTCCAACTTCGCCAGGCAATCTGATCGGCAGAGAACTCTTGCAAATACCAGAAATATTCAAGATAACTATATGCTGCTTTCGAGTAGATAGCCGCTACCGCTCCCCGAACACTCGTTTCGTCCTGATAGTAGATGCCGGCATTCACCCGGTCGAATACTTTTTCATCCAGATTTGTACAGGAAAATAAGGAGCATGATATGATTATCGCCGACAACCAACGACATTTTATATGTTTCATGTTTTTCGTATTTTAAATTATTTATTCCTCCTTTACTTAAAGCGTAGCGTCACTCCCAGGCTTAATTGAGTTGCCGTGGGATAAGCGCTGTTGCTGTCTACACCGGGTTGAATACCATTCACAGATACAATGGAAGGGTCGTTACCGGTATAGCCGGTCAATGTAAACAGATTCTTGGCAGACAAATAGATGCGCAGACTATCCAGCAGCTTACGATTCTTGGGGACGAAGTTATATCCCACAGTCACATTCTCCAGTTTCACATAGCTGCCATCCTCCAGAAAGTATGAAGAGATGACACCGCCGCCTGTCCTCACATGGCGGTCTTCCAGATAAGCCGACCGCAATACATTATCGGTACCTGCTCCTTGAAGCCCCATACCGTATTTGCGCATATTGAACACATCGAATCCGAACGCTCCACGGAAGAACACGCTCAGGTCGAAGTTTTTCCATGTCAGGTTATTACTCCATGACAGAAAATGTTTCGGCGCTCCGTTGCCTATATATCGCTTATGTTTGGCATCGGCTTGTGACACCGGTATCTTCTCGTTTTCATTGTTCAGGATAAGCATATTTCCGTTTTCGTCGATACCGGCATACTCATACCCGTAGAATTGCCCTATTTCTCCATTTTCCTGAACACGAAAGAAATACTCGGTGGCGCCCACCCCCGGTTTCAGATAAAGATCCAGATAAGATGCTTTATATATGTCGTCAGACAATTTGGTCAGTTTGGTCTTGCCATAAGAATAATTGACGCCACTCGTCCACCTCACCGCAGATTTTGTGAGAATATCTCCTTCCAATGAAACTTCTATACCGGTGTTTTTAGTCGTTCCCACATTTACCAGAATTGTGGAGTAAACAAAAGGAGGTTGCGGTGCGGTGTATGTATAGAGCAAATCTTGCGAACGACGATCAAAATACTCTACCGTACCGCGCAAACGATTCCACAGCACAAAATCAAGACCGCCATTGATAGCGACACTTTTCTCCCAAGCAAGATCGGGGTTGGCATTACTGGAAGGTGCATAACCCGTCACCCACTGTCCGTCGAATAGATAACTTCCGTTCACACTGTAAGTAGAGAGAGACTTATAGGCATCGAAATCCGATCTTCCCGTTATACCGAAAGAAAGACGAGGTTTCAGGCTGGTAACCACCTTGCGCGTGTTCTCCATAAACTTCATTTCCGCCACTTCCCATGCCAAAGAGGCTGCGGGGAAATAACCCCATTTCTGATTGGCGCCGAATTTAGAGGAGCCTTCATAACGTAACGAAACCGAAGCGAAGAGTATATCTTTCCAGTTATAGTTCAGACGACCGAAGAAACCTATGAGTGTAGATTCCGAACGACCGCCATATAAGTTTGCCAGACCCTCTTTCAGATAAGAGCCACTACCTAAATCCCAATACTTCGTGTTATCAAATGAGAAGTTGTTGTTGCTGCCGCCTACCTGCTCCCAAACAGACTTCTCGTAGGTGTAGCCTGCCACCGCTTTCACATGATGTTCTCCGAGATTCAATGCATAGTTGCCCAACCATTCCAAACGATTGGTATACCATTTCTGGTATCTCATCTCTGCCCGACCTTTGTATCCGTTCCAAAAAGACTCCGCACCGTTCGAAGGAACGTAATACTGTTGCTTCATGTCATTGTAATGCAACGAATAGTTCAGGGTGGTGTTGAGCATCTGGTTTTCTGTCTGCAAGATGTTCAGTTTAGCCTCCGCCGTGCCTAACAGATACATGCGCTGACCGTCATTTTCTCTCAACGCAAGTTCGGCAACCGGATTTGTGGCGCCTGTGGGCGAAGTGGGCTGATAATAAGAGCCGTCTTCATTGTATACCGGCATGGTGGGGTTCATGGTGAGAGCCGTGTCAAAAAAGCCGTCATTACCCCAGGTCTCGTTCACCCGGCGAGCACTCAGCGAGCCGTTAAACTGCAGGCGATTCTCCAGAATGCGCTCTTCCAAAACAAAACGCCCGCCAAATTCTTCACGTTCGCTTACCACATCAAGACCATTGGCGCGCTTATAATTGAAAGAGGCTCCGTAAAAACCGTTTTTGGTACTGCCGTCTACCGACAGATATTGATTCGTATCATATGCCACATTACGAGTAATCAAGCCGTACCAATCGGTGTCAGCACCATAATCCGTTCCGCGACGGGAACGACGAAACTCGTCTGCCGACAATATACCGGGCGAAGGTTTAGCAACATTGAAAGCCACGTAGCTGTCATAGGTCACCACCGTTTTTCCGGCTTCACCGGAACCTTTCTTTGTGGTCACCAGCACAACGCCGTTCGCTCCGCGCGTACCATAAATAGCTGCCGAACCGGCATCTTTCAGAACGGTGATAGACTCGATATCCTGCGCGGCAATGTTGCGGATGTCACCACCCGCCACACCGTCTATTACTATCAACGGGCTGTTGCTCGCCGAGATGGAAGTGGCACCGCGCACCTGTAATGAAGAACTTGCATTAGGGTTGGCAGCCGCCTGCGTGTTGACGTTCAAGCCTACCACCTTGCCCGAAACCAACTCCATCGGATTATTCATCGCACCGAGGTTGAAATTCTTCTTATCCACTTGTATGACGGAACTGGAGATTTCTTTCTTACTTAACGAACCGTAACCCACTACCACCACCTCTTCCAGCATCTGACGGTCGTCTTGAAGCTGCACATCTATTCTGCTTCTGCCGGACACTTTCTGTTCCTGTGTCTGATAGCCTACATAAGAAAATACCAACACCGCATCAGGGTCTACCCGAGACAGAAAATAATTTCCATCCACATCGGTTACGACTCCAGAAGCTGTTCCTTTCACCGATACGCTTGCACCTATCAGAACTTCACCCGTAGCGTCAGTCACTTTTCCTTGTACTTGGAGCTGCTGCGCCATCGCGACACCTGCCATGGCAAGCAATTCAAGTAAAAGAATCATGCGTTTTTTAAAACACGTTTTCAGACTTCTTTCTTTCATCTTATTAGAAATTTGTTAAACAATAGGTTTTTATTAATCCAAATCTACCACATAGTAAAAATGATTATTCCGATAAGAATAAAAATCTAAATCAAAAGAAGAATCAAATATTTGATTATCACTGTATTAAGACAGAACAACCATCCTTTTTTTCAAAGTTCCATCTAAACTGTAGAAAGGTTGAAAAGAGCGGTTTATCTTTCCCCAAAACGTCTGTCCGAGATAAGAAGGCATTCCAAAAAGTATCTCCAACAGGGAGGTTTTCTGTCTGCGACGGATAAGACCGGGATATACCGCCGTATTTAGGAAGAACAACACCCGTACGGTATTCGAACCACACAGGTGTGGCACTCGAACCAAGCGGGTACGGTTCCCGGAACCATACGGGTGCAGTATGAAGACTGTTTTCACTTGTTTTCCAATATACTGACTGTCATTTATTTATCTCCATACAGTCAACTTTCCCCAAGTGTATAGAATAATTCTATTCCGAACTCAGATCAGAAAAGTCGAAGAAGAAGCAACGGAAATAAGAAAGGGATTCACAAACGACTCACTTGCCAAACATCACAGCAGTCTCACAAATAAAAAAACAGCATATCTTTTGGGAAATCCTCCCCACTGTACAAAACTTTCCTGTAGTGAGGAAGTAACCGGAGGAAGTTCAAAAACATCCAGACCGATTACCAAAGCGGTAACCGGAAAGAATGAAGTCTTTTTATAAAAGCCAAGCGTCAAAAAGAGGTTATTCGCATAATCCGCTCTTCAAAGTCTTCTTTGCAGAGAGATTTATTTTTCAGTTTGGAGCGGTAAGTGTATATGGTGGTTATGGAGTAACGCAAAAACTCAGCTATGCATGCGCTATCCGTTATACCCAAACGAATAAGGGCAAAGATACGTAACTCGGTAGTCAACAATTCGCCATTCTTGGGATAGAGCTGCTCCTCTGCCGGTAACAAAGCATTAAACTCCTCGATAAAATCAGGAAATATATTAAGAAAAGAAGAATCAAAATTGTGATAAAAGTCTTTCAATTCCTGATTAATGAAGCGGTCGGACTTCAGCGTACGATACAGTTCCTCCAACTTTCCGGCAGCAGCCTGTTTATTCAGCATCCGGCGATAGTCTTCCAACTTCCCTATATAGGAAGAACTCAAGCTAAGAAAACGCCCCAAATACTCCTCTTTGATGTGATTGGCTTCTTCGAGACTGCGGTTCGTCTCCTGCAAAAGTTCATTGGCTTTTACTTCCTCTTCATTCAGCCTTTTCAGTTCTTCGTTCAGATTATTCAACTGCAAATTGGCGTTTACCACCTCTCTACGGGCATAAGCCAACCTTTTCATCTGCCAGATGACATAGAACACAATCAGCAAAAGACAGAAAGAGAGTATGCTGATGCCTGTGATGAGCGCCTTCAATTTCCGTCGTTGCATCTCTTTCTCTTGTTGATAAGCGCGATCTATCAGCGAAAGCATCTTGGATGTTTGCAGGCTGCGCAACCTGGTGATATAATCATTGGCGTCATTCATGCTTATCTTGATATATCGATTGGCTCGCTCCAAGTCATCCTCTTCATAAAGCAATTCAGCCAATGCACCCAAGGAGTAGTTTTCTTTCACTACAGCCTTAACGTCAGCAATGGCGCTGCATATACGCGCTTCCATTTCCTCTTGCCTGCGCCCATCAATGCGACAGGCGAAAGCTAAAATAGAGGTCACCACGGCATACTCACGCGTATTAGGTTTCAAGCGGGGTATGAAATCTTTCAGCAAAGCGATGGCTTCTTCGCGTTTCCATTGGTCGATAAGCAGAGGAGCACGTACTCTGACATATTCATAGCTGCCTTCCGGCACAAGCGCAATGATGGAGTCGCGATACAGATTTGACTTCTGGAGATATTTCTTTGCATAGTTCTCGTCTGTGGCATATTCCGCCTGATAAAGATACAGATTCTCAAAACCTATATAGTAATCCACCAAGTCGTCACCTGACAGGACTTCGCGCGATAAAGAACCGAGCAATTCCATTGCCTCTACAAAAAGACCAGCCTTCCCTAAGATATGCGCTTTCTTTAATGTGGCGCGATATAGCCATTGCCTGTTATCCAGCCGCGTAGAAATAAGCAAGTTTTCATTTACATAATGCAACGCGGAATCACTCATATAGGTATCATACTCGTTGATAAGCCTGCTGTGTATCAGATAACGCTCCTCATCTGTCAACGACATTTGTTCCAATTCGCTTTTAATTAACGCGATGCGCAGTTCCTTTTCCTCCCGATATTGTTCACGAACGGCGAGAGCGCTGTCAAGCACAACCAAAAGACTGTCTATGGCAGAGGCGTGCAATGCAGCCGGACAGAACACGATTAGTAAAACGAGAATGCGTATCATAAGGTCAACTTTAATTTTCTGCATTTTCCAGATTTTCTCAGAACGGATATCCGATGGCGAAGTGCAGTACCAGTCCGTCCTTGAAGCTCGGCACGTTGTAGTAACCTTTCTTCCCGGTATCGTAGGGGTAGTGCAACGCCATGCCGCAGTCTACCCTGAACACCAGAAAGTCCATGTCGTAACGCAAACCGGCTCCCGTACCCAGTGCAATCTGCTTGGGAAGTCTCTTCCAGTTCAACTCGCCATCGGGACGGGCTTCGTCCTTGCGCAACAACCACACATTACCTGCATCCAGAAAAACCGCCCCGTCCAGATCGCCCAGCAAGCGGAAACGGTACTCGATATTCGCCTCCAAGCGGACATCGCCTACGTGATTGATGAAGCCGTATTTCTTATTCTCTTCCGAAGAGTAACCTCCGGGACCGAGATTGCGCACCGCAAAAGCCCGGATACTGTTTGCCCCTCCCACATAGAATTGTTCGGTATAGGGTGCCACCGAGGCATTGCCGTATGAGCGGATAACACCCATCGCCACACGGGCTGCGATGAGTTGGTTCTTGTCTATCCTGTAACGGTAACGAAGCTCGGAATTGATTTTTACATATTGCGCAAAAGGCACACCCAGCAACGATTTGCCCGACTCACTGAAAGATCTTCCCAACAGTTTATACAGGCAGGAGGTCACATTACCTGCCGAGGCAAGCGTAGTCTGCCACCAGATAGGATTGTTCACTCCGCGCACAGAAGAATTGTCATACGTGTAAGTATACTCCATGGCGGGAATAAAGAGATCACTCAGACTGACGTACAACGCAGGGGTCTCCTGCCGCACCTGTTCGAAAGCAGCGGTGGGATCTTTCAGCACATTGAAAGTCAGTCTGAAAGGGGTGAAACTATGTTTCCTTGTGGGAACAGGCTGGAAATCGTAGGTCACATTACCGCCAAAGGCGAGCAAACGATAGTACTTGGCACGGTTGAGCTGACTGACATTCAGACGGAAAGTGGTAGTAGCGGGGAAATCGTACTCCCGCTTATCCATACGGGGAAAGAGTACACGCGGAAAGGAGAGCGACGAAGACATGCCAATCTCGTAGCTGTCCATCAGCGAGGTACTGTTTTTGCCCACCTGCCATTCATACGAACCGTTGAGCTTCACATTCCACGTTTCGCCACCGCCGAAAACATTATTCTTCGTCAGGGTGAACGAGGCGCCCGGCCCCGCCTGATTATTGCTCTTCATGGTTACATTGAAGTCAAGCTCAGCATCATAGGGTTTGTCGAGCATGGCATTTATGTTGATATCGAGCGTATCGGAAATCAACTCTTCATCTCTCGGAACATACTTCATCTCTAAATAGCGGAAAATACCCACATTACCCAGACGTTCTTGTATACGATTCTGCCTGTACTGGCTGTACAACTTCTCCGGACGGCGGCGAGAAGCCATGGAAGCCAACTCCCTGCGCTTGCGACTATAACCCTGATAGTTCAACCAACGGTAAAGCATATTCGGACGCACTTTCAGTTTGTCGTAATAGTGTATCCACAGGTCTTTATAAAGCAAACTGTCCGTAGGCTGTTGTGATTGCGGACCGAAGATATGGAAGTGCGTATTCCCCTCGAAGAACGGACGCTCCGCATCCTTCGGCATACCGGGCACGGGCATAAGTCGCAGGCTGACATGTCCGCCTCTCACCAATGTAGTGTCCGCCCGGTAAGTGAGATAGTCCGGACGAAAATAGTAGTAACCCATGTTTCGCAAATAGGTACTTACCCGCGTACGTTCTCCATCGAGGTCGGTTACGGAGAACTGCCTGCCGGGTTTAATGAGCGAGGAACCCGAAGAAAGTCCAATAAGATATTTGGTGGTTCCGCTGAAACCGTAGTACTCGAGCGTGTCCACCACATAAGGATTCCGCATATCCACCATATAACGCAATTTCGCCTTCAGACTGTCTTTCTTATCTATAAGCAATTCATAATCCACGGTTCCGTTGAAAAAACCGTAATCGTGCAGAATGTTGGCGGCAACCTTACGGCGAATATCAGGATTTACGGTAGAGACAAACACGGGAGTGGCAGCAAAACGGTTGAATATCGCCTTACCCAATCCTTTTTCGTACTTTACGAAACCGTTGTAAATCCATAGTCCCAGGGGAAAAGGAATTCGGAGTTCCGAGCTGCCAAGCAGGGCATTGTTGGGAGCTTTGGCAAGCGCAGCCTCCACCTCTTCCATCGCGGTATTTCCCAAGCGAGTTGTCGCCCGGTTTTTGACAAGCATGGGTTTCTGCCCCGTATAAAGCAATTCACCCTCGGGAAGATTCTTGGTAGTAGAACAGGCTACCGACAAGAGAAGTACAGGAATGATGTATAGCAGTCTTTTCATATCTCTAAACAGGCTGTCCGGGAATGTGCGGATGCTTCACTCGCTTTCCTTGCGCTTAGCACGTCTGAAGAGAAAAAGCTCTCCCAGTTTGTCCATCTTGCGGCGTAACACCAAACCGGCTCCCGTTTCGGTGATTTCGCCATCGAGCACACTCTCGTAATTTTTGTTGTGGAACACTCGCACATAGCGCGTACCGCTATTGTCCAGACGATATTCCAGGGAAATATTGTCTATAAAAGATTCTACATCGTTCGTTGCGTTATCCCCTGTGGAGACTTTACCTCCGATTACTATCTGCACACGATCGTTGAAGAAGCGTTGCGAGTAGCGGAAACTGTAATCGGTCTGCTGCGTTCCCGTTTCGGACGACATACGGTCTTCAATACCAATGTTCAGCGACACGTTTTTCATGGAACCCGCGAGTGAATTGATCTGGCTTTGCAGCACACTGTTAAGCGCCGAACCCATATTAAGCCCTCCGCCACCTTTCACTCCGCTGTTCAGATAGATGCCGGTGGCAAGCATGGCCACAGCTTGCTTGCTGCGTTCTTCGGCACCCATCGCCATGAGTTCATTCTGAATGGTAGCATCTTCAGGTGCTTCGAGATTGAAAATCAACTCAGGCGCGGTCAAGCGATTCTTGATACTTACAGATACATCGAAATTCACCATACGTGTCCCCCCACTGCTCCCATCGGATACGGAAGCACGCACACGTTCCTTGGCGGTGAGGTTGAGCGTAGGATTCATGGCATCGCCCCGCCAGTCTACGTAACTACCGTTGACAAATTCAAATTCTTTCAACGGTATCACGGGTAAGGCATACTTCATCTTTCCTCCATGCAGCGTGTAACGCCCCGATATGCTTATGGTTCCTTGAGGAGTGTATTGCAAAGTAAGATCTCCTCCACCCTCGAGTTCCACACGGCTGCTCCGGTCGGGACTCAGGTCGGCTCGTATGCGTACAGCATCATCTATGTGTACGGACATGAGCATATCCATTCCCCCTAACGACATGGCAGGCGTTTCGCTCTTCACCGTGACGGTATCTCTGAACGATGTAAAGGTTACCAGTTCACCCAAACGGTCTTCTACCGTAAGCGGCGTATCGGTCATTACATAAGTAAAATCCGTCTTACCGAGCAGATTCATGTTTCCGCGCATGGTGAGCGCATCCAGCGGTCCGTTCACAGAGGCGTTCAAGTCCACAAATATCTTACCGTACACAAGGCTTTCCCGCGTTCGAGGAGCATCGAGCAAGGTGTAGTCGCGGGCACGCAGGTTGATGCGGGCGGTGGGGTTTTGCAAATTACGGAAATCCACCGTTCCGCTAACGGTAAGGGGTTCCTTGCTTGTAGTGGAAACCGTGAAGTTGTTGAACTGCAGCGTACTGTTGGATACCTGCAGTGTCTGACCGTCGAAATTATAGCGCGCTCCCGCCTGACGGGCATAGAGCGAAACACTGTCCAGAAGCATGGTTCCGTTGACAAGCGGTTTGCCAGGTGTTCCTTCCATAAAGAAATCGCCTTCGACTTTTCCGTTCAACGCAACCATCCGGTCGGGGATGAAAGCGTTCGCCAGCGAAAGAGGAAACTCTTTTAAGCGCATGCTCACCTGCAGAGAATCTTTCTTTCCGGGTTCGTTCATTGCACCCTCGGCAAGCAGTATGTTTCTGCCATCGTTGGAAGCATAGAAACTCATGTGGTCTCCCTCTCCCTGAACAGGAATCCATGTAAATCCACATCCCACATTACCTACGTGTTGCCGTTCGTAAGTGAGTTTCTCCACATCCGCCTTGCCTGACATTTCAAGCGATTTTCCACTCTGTATGTAGTGCAAATGGGCGGACAGAAGCCCGGTGAAGCGAGGCATGTAAGGGAACATGCGGCTGACATCCGCAAGACGAAGTTGAAGGAGATCCACATTGATGTTCTGTAAAGAAACGGTGTCTTCTCTGACGGATTGCACACGAAATCCCACATCGTCGCTGTCTTTCATGTCTACATTGGCATACACACGCATGTTCCGATGCAGGTATATCCAATTGTTCTCTTCAATGAAGCGGAATTTGCGGAAGGCTATCACAGGTTCCTCCGGTGTAAGACGAAAAAGCATACCTTCGCTTTTGTTGTTCCGGGAATCGGTAATCGGACGGGCATGCAAGCCCAAGTCGAGCCCAGTCTGTCCGTCACCGTCCACATAGTTCAAGTTCAGTTCGGCATCGGCGCTACGCAGTTCCCCGTCAAACGTGCCCCGGAATGTATGTTGCGGATTTTCCGCTCCATTGATTACTCCTCCGCGAAAAGCCATACGAGAGGTATCCTGCTTCACGGCAAAGAAAATGGTATCGAGCCGGAGCGAGTCTACACACAACCCGCGCAATCGGGCGTTTCCGTTTATACCATCCATCGGAGTAACCTCAATTCCGAGGTTGAAGTCGTTAAATACGATGTTCTGCCGCAAGGAAAGCAGTTCGCTCAACGGGTTGTTTCTGCCGGCATGCACGGTCACTGCGGCGACAGGGAGGGCATGACGTAAGTCGGTATGCTGCAAATGGCGTACTTTCCATTGACTTTCAAACAACGAAACGAACTCTCCGGATCGTTTCAGCAAACGTTCCCACGAATCTGGAGAATAAAAGTTCAGAGCCAAATCACCCGCATCGAGAAGCATGCGAAGAGAATCTTGTCGCGCTTCTGCATCCAGCCTGAGAGATACGGGATTTCTGGTACGCCATCCGGGTATGCCCAACGCATTCAGGTCGAAACTGCCTACATCCATATGCAGGCTCCCGTTCACGTAATTTCTGTCAAGACGGGTATTTGCCCGGGCAGACATCCGCAGCAACTGATTATCGCTCGAAAAGTGTGCCGTAAGCGAGCCGTCTTTGAGTTCGCCTTTCAGCCAGATATCCGACAGAAGCAGATTGCCATAACGCAGACTGCCCAACGTAAGATCGGCAACGGCTCGCGAACGACGATTATAGAAATCTGAACCCCTTCCCTGAACGGACGCCTGCATGGTCAGGCCATAGAGCGAATCTTTCGGTAAAAAATGGTTCAACTGCAGAGACTGCACATCGAGGTTTGCCCGGTAATTTTCGGTCGGAATGTCGTATTGAGCCGTAAGTTCCACCGTTCCCTCCTGTTCGTGCAAACGGAGGCGGGCATCGCACACCTGTCCGTTGAGCCCGAGGCGAGCCGTGAGTCGCATACTATCCGGCACCGCCAACGTTCCACCGGGAGCAACTCCAGCCAAGGCGGAAAGAAACCGGAGATTGCCTGTCTGCATATCAAGTTCCACGTTTCCATTGCGCCTCAGGCTGTCTGTGAGTGTGCGGAAGGTTCCCCGCCCTTCAATGGCAAATGCTCCCGGAAGATTCAACTTCAGTTGCGAGAGACTCAAGCGGGACAAGTTACCATCGAGCATAGCCTGTACAGTTAGCGGACGGAAAGGATAGTCGCGTTTAAATGTCTCATCGGTGACACCGCTGAGCAACAATACGTCCTGTTTGCCTATGCGGGCATCGATGCGCAAACCGATACGCCCCGAATCCGGACGTTCCGTCATGTCCCAATAAGCACGGGCCGAAAGGTCGGCGTTGCTGTGTGGCGTAAGCATACGCAGCGAAGAGAGTTCTATGCGCTCGGAATCGGCTTTCAGACGACCGCTCAGCGAGGTAAGACTCAAGCCCGAACGCTCGTCGAAGCGGCAATCGTTCAATACGGCATAAAGATTCCGTCCGCAATAATTCACCGAATCGAGTTTCAGATTGAGATTGCGCAGATGGATATGCGAGATATCAAGACCTTTGTCCGGCAAGTCACCGCCGGTATCGCAGGAGAGAGAGGAAGCCGCAAGGCTTAGCGACTGCCATGCGTAGCACTGCTCCCGTAAATCGGCTCGAAGTCGATTCAGACTAAGATCGCGGGTATGTGCAGCCACACGAAGCGAGTCTTGAGGAAGGCTAAGGGCTACCGACACATTGTTCAGCGACACTCCGTCCAATTCTATCTGCCAGTTGAGCGGTGTAGCAAGACTATCCTCAGGTGTATCCACCGTATCGTTCAGCTCTATCTGCAGATGGGTTTCTTCGAGCGAAAAGCGACGGATACGGATACGTTCCCCGCGAAGGTCGATGTCGTTGCCGGAAAGCAAGAAACGTCCCATCGTTCCTGCCAGCGACACTCCCTCCAGCTCACGCCCGGTATTAACCGAAACATCAAGCAGACTGACACGTTCCACCGACACCTTTCCCTTCAGGAGCGGCAGTATTCTGATACGCGTATTCAGGCTGCCCAACGTCAGCAATGTGTCTTGTTCCGGGCGGGTTATCCGCACGCCCCGTACCAGCAGATTAAACGGGAAACGAAGATCTATGCGTTCCAATGAGATATGATAACCGGTACTTTCCGACAGTCGCCCGGTAACTTCACGCTGCAGGAAGTTCTGTATAGGCGGTACGTAGAGCAATGCCATCAGAACCACAAACAGCAAGACGGGAGCAAGCAACAGTCGGAGCAACCTTTTCAGCCATATCTTTCTCATCGTTACTTTTTGAGGATGCGTTAAAAGATTTACAAATCTATTGAAAATAATCGGCTTAAGCTGAAAGCCGCTCCTTTTTTATTAAACGATGCGAGTAAAAGAATTCACCCTTCCGCCGGAAACAAATGATCCGGAGCAGAAAGTCGCCCGAATCGGCACTTCCGGCAATCATTTCTAATAATCTTCCCCGACAGACTCCAGAAATTCTATTTCCACCACTCTCAACCGGTGTTTTTCTTTGGCGGATTTTCCTTTCACCTCCATATCGTTGGCTGCACCACCCGCCACTTCCACTATCTGTCCGAAAGCATCTTTCTCCGATACGTCTCCCCTTAAACGCAAGGTGAAGGTTTGGGAGCGCACAGGTTTTTCTATCCGCAGGTGCACATATCCGAGACTCTTATCTGTGTTTCCGCTCCAGACGAGCGTATTCCCCGCATATACCTCCAGCGGATAGCTGCGGGAACGCCATCCGGTCAGTTTCAGACATATGTCGTCTATCCCGGCTTCTCTAACCAGCGTGTAGGTAATCCACGCCGTGCCCAGGTCTCCGTCATTGCTCCATTCGCTCAGTTCGTTATCATCATGACTCCTGAAGACCTCGTGCCCGTTGGCTCCGGCGGTAGCCGAAACAATGGGCACCTCCCGCTTTTTGACGGTATAGGAAGGAGACTGCGGAGTTTCTCCTCTATCCAAGCGTCCTTTTAAGGTAAGTTGAGGCAGATACTCGCTCACTCCGTCCGTCACCTTCACCGGTACGGTATGCAGGGTAATCCCTGCCGGCGGCAGACCTTCCGCCGTAGCCGTAACGACGATGGTTCCCGCTTTCGCGGTGCTCCGTATCAGGGCGCGGTTAACCCCGCATTCCACCGGCAGACTTTTGGAAAGGATGTAATTGCCCGTTCCCTGAGCGATGCCTCCACGCCATTCTCCCTCGCCTTCCAGCGCGAATGTCACCAGCCGGTTATCCAGCGGACAACGGTTTCCTTCGTTATCCACCACTTCTATCTGCAGTAAAGCCATGTCTGCTCCGTCGGCATGAAAGCCTTCGGGATTTTGCATGACGGAAAGTTTCAATCCGGCAGGCTCGCCCGCGGTAGTCAGTGAGTGACGGGAAACCACTTTTCCACCGGCATCGTAGCTCACTGCTTCCAATGCTCCCGCATGGAAACGGACTTCATCGAACGTAAACAAAAAGTCGTACTCACGTCTGCCGTATCCCAGCGATTCTCCGTTCAGGAAGAGTTCCACCCGTTCGCCATTCGATACCACATACACCGGCTTCACGGTGTCTTCCGGATAATTCCAGTGTCCTACTATGAAAGTCCGGGAGTTTTCCGTATCCACCCATCCGTCCCACATCACCCGGTGGGCAAAGAACCCGTCCTTAGGAATACGCATGGCGTCGGTGACACCGCTGCGACGGTAATTCTCCTCGCCCCGATAGTGCGTATTGCTGTCCGAAAATATGATTTTAGCTCCGCCGGCACTTACGCGCGAACCCGTCCCGGGGCGTTCGCGCCAGTAGTCGTACCAGCGACGCACCAGCTCCACCGCAAACACATCCTGATTATGATTGTACTCGGTGGCAGGTTTACCTTTGTATAGCGGTCCCGCTCCTTCCTTATGGAAGGGATAACTGTATTCGTCCCAATATTTACGCAGCCCTTCGTCGCGACAATATTCCGTAGCCCACATCGGATGCTTTCTGCTTTTATTTACATAGAGCATCTCACCTCCATATTCCGCCTCGTTGACATCAAGCATCTCACGCGAACCGATGGCACGCCCTCCGAAGGGGTCGAAGCAATCGCGCAGACTCTTCATCTCAAGCATATGTTCGCGGCTAATGGATTCGTTGCCACACTCGTAGAATATGATACTCGGATTGTTCCGGTTGTATATGATGGCATCGCGCATCAGTTCCACCCGCTGCTTCCACTGGCGTCCTTCGCGATCTTTCTCCGCATCGCCCGCAGGCATAGCCTGAAGCAAGCCCACGCGGTCGCACGACTCTACATCCTGTTTCCATGGAGTGACGTGCATCCAGCGCACCAGATTGGCATTTCCCTCTACCATCATGGCATTGGAGAGGTCGCTCAGCCAAGCCGGAACGGAAAGCCCGACCGCCGGCCATTCGTTGCTTGTGCGTTGTGCATAACCTTTCATTTGGATAACACGGTCGTTCAACCATACCTTCCCTTCTCCGAACTTCGTTTTCCGGAATCCCGTACGTGTCGCCACTTCATCGAACACAACGCCGTTTTCATCGGTCAATATCGTCTTCACCGTATAGAGATAACCGTAGCCCCAACTCCAGAAATGCAAACCTTCCACATCGGAGGAGGCTCTTACCACACCCTTTTCGCCTCTCTTCAAGGTCAACTTACCTCCGGCGAACGAGCTTACTTCCTTCCCGTCGGAATCGAGCAACACCACGCCATAATTAAACGTACGCTCCGACTCAGCATCGTTCTTCACCTCCGATTCGGCATGAATCCTTGCCTTACGCTTCTTCATATCGAAGTCCGTGGCGTAGACGTACACTCCCGTCGTTTTCAGATTGCTGTATAAGGGCAGTGTCTGATACACCTTGTCCGTCACATGCAAAAAAACATTCTTAGGTATGCCGCCGTAATTGGCGTTGAAGTTCCTGTCGTTCCACTGGAATCCGGAAGCGGTGTGTCTCTCTTTGTAAGCCCAGCCGTTGTCGGTACGTACAGCCAATACGTTATCGCCCTCCTTTACGTAAGGTGTGAGATCGAAACCCACCGCCATCACGCCATTTTCGTGCAGTCCCAGATATTGCCCGTTCAGGTAGAACTCTCCGCCCTGACGGACACCTTCGAATTCCACGAACACTTTCTTGTTCCCGATATCCGTCAGCCTGAAACGTTTACGATACCACACCACCGTATCCGTATGCTGTTCGATGGAAAGTCTGAAAGCCTCGTCCTCATTAAAGGCGTGAGGCAATGTCACCGTCTTCCACTTTTTATCGTTGAAGCCGGGCTCCTTTGCTGCAGAAATGTCTCCCGTATGCAGACGCCACCCGCTGTTGAAATTGTATTTTTTACGCTCGGCACGCACACAAAGCACAAATGCCATGACCATAAACATTGAAAGAAGAAAAGTGATGTTTCTCATAATACCGCGTATTGATTTTTTGTGTTCCGGAAACATCCGGTGCATATAAATACAAAAATAACCGGAGAAAGGGGCGAAAGCATGTATTTCCGTACAAAAATCATGTATTTCATGCACACCGGACGGATTTACCGCCAATGAGCGAATCACGCCGGCACACAAGCATACAAATCATTACTCCATAAAAAAAGCGGACACAACATAGAACATAAAACCGGTGAAGGCTCGTTCATCGCACAGCTAGAAAGGAACGTCCCTAACAGAAACGTAAACCGCTGACAAATAGATTGTTGAGAATACACTGACAAGAGTCTTCCATACGGTACGGGCATGGTTCGGGAACATCCCTTGCACGGCTCGGGAACCGTGCCCGTGCGGTTCGGGTACAATGCCAGCGGTGTACCCGGAGAGAAATTAAGGCTTTCATGTATCCCGCCCGACTTCAGGGATATGCCATTTCGTTTCTTTTACAAAATCCGTATTGCGGATATAAAAAAGTTGCGTTCTGCGTCTAACACACACGTGGTACAGACGCAGAACGCAACTAACCGGCACGGCATAGTGAGCTTCTTCTATCCGGCAGCCTCTATTCCTTATTTCTTCCTTATCCTTTTCTCGGCACATGCCGCCGCTTCTTCCGCCATCTGCAACACACGGCAGATTTTATCCTCCGCCTCGGCTGTGTATATCGTAGCCCGGGAAGCCTCAAGCTCTCTTAACAGGGAGACCAACTGTACAGCTCCCAAAAGCGTGAAAATGGGAAGCATCTTGTGAGCCATACGGGATATACCATCCATATCTTTCGCTTCCGACGATGCTTTCATGGAGGCTATGTTTTTCCGGGTTTCATCGACAAAGCTTTGCAGAATGGAGGTCGTCGCCTCGGTGTCATCTTCGGAGAAAGCGGTCAGCGCATCGAAATTAAGCCCTTCGACGGCGGGCTTCACCACAGCGGAATCTCCTCCGTTATTGATATTCAACTCACGAAGCAGTTCGCTCACCGTAAATGGCTTTTGCAGACATCCTGCAAAGCCATAGCTCAGGAAGTCTTCGCGACGCATTTCGCTACGGGCAGTTACAGCAATCACCGGAATGGTGCGGGCTAATGGGATATTGGACGAACGCAGCAGTTTCAGCAAGTCAAATCCGTTCATGGCAGGCATCTGCACATCGCTGAGCAACAAATCGAAGTATTCCGTGCGAAGAGCATCGAGCAGTTCATCAGGCTGCATGCAACTCACCGGGAAGATTCCTCGCCGGGAGAGCATGGCGGCGGTCATTTCCAATTGTATGCGATCGTCATCGATAAGCAACACCCGCAGGGCGGCGAAGGTGTCCGTAGCGATTTCAGCGGCAACGGCGACTCTCTGCCCCTCAGATTCCGTCTCCGCCGTTGCCGGAAGCAGAGGCAGACGGACAGTGAATACGCTCCCCTTGTTCAGTTCGCTTTCAACCTGTATGTTACCGCCCAACAGACTAACCAACATACGCACGATAGACAGCCCCAAACCAAAACCCTCTTCTCCCTGCGCACCGGGCAGGCGGGTAAACTCCTGAAAGATGCGCTCGCGATCCTCGGGAAGCATCCCTTTTCCCGTATCCGCAACGGATAACTCCAGCCAGCACTCCTGCTCATTCTCTTCGGAAACTTCACGCAGAGCCGCCGACAGGGTTATGCCTCCCTTGGGGGTAAACTTCACGGCATTGGACAACAGATTGTTTATTATCTGCCGCAAACGCATGGGATCGCTCACGAATGCATCTTCCAAGCGTGAATCCACCTCACAACGCAAGAAGAGACCTTTCTGCCTCGTCAAAGGTTCGAAACTGACACGGACTTCCTCCAGCAGATGCGAAGGATGGAAAGCTACGTGACGCACCTCCGCCTTATGCAAGTCGAGCCGGTGAAAGTCGAGCAAGTCGGAAACCAGTTTCAACAGATGTTCCGAAGAAATCTTCATGTTGTCCAGATAAAAACGCTGACGATCATCCGCAGCCAAACCGGAGAGCAGGTCGGTATAACCCATTATCGAACCGAGCGGCGCCTTGAAATCATGTGTAATGGCAAGCATCATCTTCTCGCGGGAAAGCAGCAGAGCTTCCGCACGGCGGTTCGCCGCTTCAAGTTCGCGGCGGTAACGGTTGCTGCGGGTTATGTCGCGCCATATAAGCAGCAGGAAGACGATTGCCAGCAAGATGGCTCCCGCCGCAATACCGCCGATTATCGTCGTAGAGCGCCGGCGGACATTTTTCCAATGTTCCGCCTCGGCAACCGCCTGTGCCAGTGTTTCCTGCTCATAACCTCTCAACAGAGTGTCGATGCGTGCCCTCAACGTATCATCAAAACGTTGGAAAGCGTATTTCTGAGCATTGACCGTGGCTTTCTTAAGATTTGCGGGTCTGGCCGCCGTACGTAACTTCTCCTGCAGGGAACTCACCGGATTATACGCTTTCAGCAACGTATCCGTTTCAAGTTCAAGCGATGTGCGCACCCTGCGGAGCGTATCATCCTTGGGAGGGACGAAAACCTCGCCCAGACGGCGTAGAAAACCTTTCTTTTTCGTTTGCGACAGAAGCGTATCGCGATGGGCGGTAACGCGCTTCTGCATCCATTGCTGTGAAAAAAGACTGTCCTGTTCAGCCAATATGCGCTTTACGTCGCGGGCGTAGATTACACTGTCCTTGTTGTTATTCAGTGTATTGAGGAAGCGTACCGTGTTCTCTTCCTTCTCCTTCAACATGGACAACAGGCTGTCTGCACGAAATACTTCCCGGTTGTCCGCATAGCGCAGTTTTCCCATCTCTCTATAAACGAACCACAGAGAGAACAACAGCATAACCAACAGCAATACATAGCCGGCAGTTACTTTTCCTTTGGACACATCACTCATAATTTATTGCTTTAATCAGAAAGACATCGATAAAAGAACGGAGGGCGCATGTTCACAAACGCTTGACACGATATCTGAAACGCGCCCAAAGCATTATGCCCGCGCTCGACAAGCCGAAAGGAAATGCCATCCACACGCCCATCGTACCCCAATCGAGCACAAAGCCGAAAAAGTATCCCACAGGTAAGGAAATGACAAAGTAAGCGATGAAAGCGATCAGCATCATCGGCTTCACATCGGCAACACCGCGCAAGGCATTGGCAAAGTTTATCTGCAACCCGTCGCCCAGCTGGTAAATGAAAAATGGGAAAAAGAGCGAAGAAACCACTGCCGAAACCTCGGCACTGTCGGTAAACCAGCCCCCTATACCGTCTCGCAACACGAAAAGTATACTCAACAACACCGTGGCAAGCACCAGCGTCAGATGAAAGCCTGCATAGGCGGAACGGCGGATATTGACCGAATCGTTCTGACCTTTGAAATTGCTCACACGCACGGCAACCGCGGCTCCCATTCCGTAGTACATCATAAAGGTAAACTGAGAAATGGTCAGCATAATCTGATGCGACGCCAACGCCACCACACCCAACCAACCAATCATAATGGTACTGAAATTGAAAGAGGCCGTTTCCATTCCCATCTGAAGACCCACAGGCCATCCAAGCGCATTCAAGCGATTGAACATCTCGCGCGACCACCCCAAACGGAAGAATCCTGCCTTATAGCGACGGAAACGACGGGCACGAAATACAATCAGAGCGAATACACAAACCATCAGTATACGCGAAACAAGCGTACTGATTCCTGCCCCCAGCAAACCGAGTTCGGGCAGTCCCAGCCATCCGTAAATGAGCAAGTAGTTACCTATTATATTGAAAGTGTTCCCTCCCAACAACACCCACATGGCGGTTTGGGTTTCGGTAACTCCATCGGTAAATTGCTTGAAGCCGTTAAACAACATCACGAATACCAGCGATGCCAGTAGAACAAGAAAATAAGGCTTGATTAGAGGCATCAACTCCTCTGGTTGACCCATACGCCCCACATTGAGATAGACCACCGTCATAATCAGAGTAAGCATCACGGATACCAGCACATTGGCAAGCAGGCTGCAACGCAACGCCTGCCCCACTTCCATGAAACGGCGATTCCCGAAATATTCGCCTACCACAGGGGTGAGTCCGTAAGAGAAACCGGTACTGAATATGATACAAAGAGTGAATAGATTGTTTACAAATGAAGCCGCAGCCAGTTCCTCCGTACTGTGATGTCCCACCATGAGCGTATCGGCAAAACCAAGTACAATCATTCCCATCTGCCCGATAATAATGGGAAGTCCCAAATGGATGAGCGCTTTGTAATGACCTTTATATGTTTGAAAGAATTGCATCATCGCAAACGAATATAAATGAGAGATATGTTCAAGAGCCGTTTGGGATTTAAGATTCCGCCTTGTAGTACAACACGGACATGTTCTCTTCCCTGAAAGCCTCGCTTGCCACGCGTTGCAACTGCCCGGCACTGACGTTACGATAGCATGTCACTTCCCTGTCTATATCTTCCGCTTCACCGGTCAGTTCGAACCATGCAAGGTTGGTAGCCACGTTCTGATAATGGATGTTTCCGAAAATATGACCTGACTCGAATTTATTCTTAACTTTCTCCAATTCCGTCTCGCCGACCGCCGCACGCTTAAGTTCTTCCAACTCGGTACGCACAGCCTCCTCGGCTGTTTCCAGCGATACGCCCGCTGCAGGTTTTCCACTGATGTGAAACAAACCGGCGTCACGTGTTCCCGATATGTAGGCATCTATGGAGGAGAACAGTTTGCGTTCCTGCACCAGACGTTGGTTCAGTCTGCTGGAACGTCCGTTGCTCAATATATCCGATAAAATATCAAAAGCATAGTAATCCGGTGCGCACCGACGACACATATGAAAAGCCATATACAGCGCATCCACAGGTACCGGACGGCTCACGTGCATGCGTCGCGCTTCCGTCTGAACAGGCTCTGGCGGTAAATCCCGTTGAGAGAGTACACGGGGCTGAATCTCCCCGAACCATTTTTCTGTAAGCCGTAGCGTCTCTTCCCAGGTGATATTTCCCGTAACGGCAAGGATGGCATTGTTAGGAGCATAATAACGGTAGAAGAAAGATTTCACGTCTTCCATCGTAGCTTGTTCGATGTGTGCCAACTCCTTGCCGATGGTAGGCCATCTATAAGGATGTACACGATATGCCAGGGCACGCATCAAATGGTCGGAGTCTCCATACGGACGGTTAAGGCAACGCTGTTTAAATTCCTCCATCACCACACCTCGCTGCACCTCGAGACTCTGTTCACTGAAAACCAATGCCAGCATCCTGTCCGATTCAAGCCAAAAACCGGTTTCTATGTTCGATTTAGGTAAAGTAAGATAATAATTGGTAAGATCGTTGTTCGTCCACGCATTGCTCTCGCCACCTGCCGATTGCAGCGGCGTGTCGTAGTCGGGAATATTCACGGAGCCTCCGAACATCAAATGTTCGAACAAATGGGCAAAGCCGGTGTGCTCGGGGTGTTCATCGCGCGCGCCCACATCGTAAACGATGTTCAACGCCACCATCTGCGTATCCATGCACTGGTGATGAATCAACCTTAAGCCGTTCGAGAGGATTCGTTTGTTTATCTTCATAGCTCTACCCGGTCAGAAAAAGAGTAGAAGCGCTTAACGCAGCACTTCCATCCTGATGATTTTCACATCCTCTTCGGGACGGTCGCTACGGTCGGTTGCCACCCGTTGTATCTTATCCACAACTTCCATCCCTTCGAGCACTTCGCCGAACACGGTATAGTCGCCGTCCAGATGAGGAGTTCCTCCAACCGTAGTGTACGCCTTCACCTGTTCGGGAGTGAAACGGAATTCAGGTTGCCCGGCAACCATCGCTTCAGCTTTTGCAAAAAGAGTTTCCTGCAAGGTCATCAATCCTTCTTGATCGTTCTCCTTACGCATTTTATATATTTCTTTCATGTGCTTTTGCGCCAACGAATTGAAAGCCTCCGTAAGACGTTTCTGATTCAATTGCTGCTCCATACCCAACAATGTGGAGTCATTGTACACCTTACCCGTCACAATATAGAACTGACAGCCTGAAGATTCTTTCTTCGGATTTACATTGTCTCCCTGACGGGCCGCCGAAAGAGCGCCTTTCTTATGGAAGTAGCGCGGATACACAAACTCGGCAGGAAGCGTATAGCCTACATCACCCGAACCCAGCATCTTTCCTTTGGGAGCATTCTTCGACTCCGGGTCGCCCGCTTGTATCATGAAGTCTTTGATGACACGGTGAAACAAGGTTCCCTCATAAGTCCCTTCGGTAACCAGTTTAATAAAGTTATCGCGATGCTTGGGAGTCTCATCATACAGTTTCACCACCACATCTCCCTGAGATGTCTCAATTTTCACTTTTACTTCTTTTTCCATTGTGTAATCTTTCTTCTGTGCAGATTGGCAAGCTGTAAAGATTGCCATACATATGATTAATAATACGAATACTCCTTTTCTCATTGTCTATTTTATTTTTATGCAGGCAAATATACAACTTTCATACAAAACGGATTACCTTTGTATGTTGAAAAGAGACAAAACTAAAAAACCATGCAATCCATTCTCATCGTTGAAGACGACATAACTTACGGCATGATGTTAAAAACCTGGCTAAGCAAAAAAGGATTCCAAGTAACCACGGCCGGTAGTGTAGCTCATGCGCAGAAAGTATTGAAGGAAGAGCAAGTGGACCTGATATTGTCGGATTTAAGACTTCCCGACAAAGATGGAATCGACTTGCTGGGGTGGTTGGCTGCGGAAGAGTTGCATACTCCTTTCATTATGATGACAGGGTATGCCGACATACAATCCGCCGTGCAAGCTATGAAGCTGGGAGCAAGCGATTATGTGGCCAAACCCGTGAATCCGGACGAATTACTCAAAAAAATATACGAAGCCCTGAACAAACCGGCAACAATATCGCAAACGGATACCGACATGCAGAATACGGCAAAAAACGCCGTTTCCACCACATCGCCAAAAGTTCCCGCCGCAACATCGAAAAAGAAAGAGAGCCAACGGGAAGAAAGTCTCACCGATTCGAGCGGTGATTATTTCGAAGGAGAGAGCGAGGCTGCCAAGCAATTGCACAATTACATCCGGCTGGTGGCACCGACCAGTATGTCCGTACTTATAAACGGAGCCAGCGGAACCGGCAAGGAGTACGTAGCACACCGCATCCACCGGCTGAGCAAACGTGCCGATTGCCCTTTTCTTGCCATAGACTGTGGTTCCATCCCGAAGGAGTTGGCGGCTTCGGAGTTTTTCGGACATGTGAAGGGAGCGTTCACCGGCGCACTCACAGACAAAACGGGCGCTTTTGTGGAAGCTCATGGAGGAACCATCTTTCTGGATGAGATAGGTAACCTCGGATACGAGGTTCAGGTACAGTTGTTACGCGCGTTGCAAGAACGGAAAGTACGTCCGGTAGGGTCTACACAGGAGATAAGCGTAGACATTCGGCTCATTACCGCCACCAATGAAAATCTGGAACAAGCCATTGAAAAAGGCACGTTCAGGGAAGACCTCTACCATAGAATCAACGAGTTCACCCTGCGTATGCCCACCCTGAAAGAACGACGGGAAGATATTCTGTCATTTGCCCGATTCTTCCTGAAACAAGCTAATTTGGAGCTGGACAAGCAACTCATAGGTTTCGACGCTCAGGCAACCAAGGTTTTGCTGGAATATCATTGGCCCGGCAATCTGCGACAGATGAAGAACGTCATTCGTCGCGCCACATTGCTCGCACAGGGAAGCTACATCACGCTTAATGAATTGAACGAACTGAATGAAACAACAGTTCCGACACCCAGTATGGCGCTATATAACGAAGAAAATGAAAAGCATCAAATACTCGGAGCCTTAAAGCAAACGGGAAATAACAAGAGCCGGGCCGCACTGTTGTTGGGTATCGACCGCAAAACTCTGTACAATAAATTAAAATTGTACAATATCGATTTATAGCCACACGATTCGGTTTTGCACTCCAATGGCACTCTGCCGGAAAGTGTATGGCGAAGCAACGATATATTGAGTTTCCCGGGAAATAAAATGCAAGAACATCACAGGCTCACCCTTGATTACTCAACACAAAGCGTCGCTCTTGGGGAGAATGTGGATTTTTTCCACGTTTCCCCTCCACAAATTCCACAAAACGCCCCACTCTTCACAACTCCTCTTGCTTGTGCAATCTACCACAAAGCATTACCAATCAATATATTACAATATCATATAGGAATTTGGCACGGATTTTGACTTTCCTATTATAGGATAGGAAACCTATCCGGATTACTGTTTAGACACACTTAAACTAAATTTTTATATATACCATCTATGTTTATTAAGAGCTTCTTAAACTTTGCTCTGTGTCTCTTATAATGGCAGGTATCCGAAAATCACTCCATTTGCAAAAAGCAGACTATGTGCGACAGGCATTCGGGGAACTTCGGGAGAGAAACCAAAGAGAGTTGAAAACAACAGACAAAGCATAAGCAAAGCCCTGCAAAAGCAAATGATTACAGAAGTCTTGCGGAAGTTTCCGAGGTGATAATCTTGCACGGATGAAAGCTGTATGGAAACATGAACAATGCAGAATTCCGCAAGCACACAAAAACAAGCAACCGAACAACAGACCACGAGCCTGCCGAAGAACAGTAAGCAAGCTGACGATAAAAGCCGCTCCCCTACTTGTCTATTCCAAGGGAACGGCTTTTATCGTTGTATCCGTGCAAGTGGCATAAGCTTCAAAACAAAACACTCTGCATAAACGAGGCTATACGCCGGTTCCTCCGGAGGAGTCAATCATCCGGAATCCCTTCCACAAGTTTGTATCAGGAACAGGAGCTTCCACTTCCACCGGTTGTTTCGACACCGGATGCAGAAAGCGGACGAAACGCGCATGCAAGCAGATGCTGCCATCCGGATTGGAGCGTGGCGAACCGTACTTGAGATCTCCTTTGATGGGACAACCCATTTTTGCCAACTGGCAGCGTATCTGATGGTGCCGTCCGGTCTTCAAGTCTATTTCCAGCAGATGGTAATTCTCTGATTTTCCTATGAACCGATAGTGCAGCACCGCTTTCTTACTATCCGGTACTTCCCGCTCATAAGCATAGCTTTTGTTCTGCCGCTCGTTGCGTGTCAGAAAGTGTATCAACTCGCCTTCTTCTTTGGCGGGACGCTGCTGTACTATCGCCCAATAAGTCTTCTTCACCTCGCCGGTTTTGAACATCTCGTTCAGGCGCGACAACGCTTTACTTGTTTTGGCGAATACAACAAGACCGCTCACAGGACGGTCAAGGCGGTGCGTGACACCAATAAACACATTACCGGGTTTCTGGTACTTTTCTTTCAGGTATTGTTTTACAATCTCCGAAAGCGGCATGTCACCCGTTTTGTCTCCTTGTACAATCTCGGAAGCGGTCTTGTTGACTATGATGATGTGATTATCTTCGTAAACAACGGTCATGTGCGTCTGTCTACATGTTCATTCCACCATCTACCTGAATCACTTGTCCCGACACATATGAAGACATGTCTGAGGCAAGGAAGGTAGCGATGTTCGCCACATCCTCGGGAGTTCCTCCCCGACGCAGAGGAATCTTCTTCGCCCATTCCGTTTTTACCTCTTCGGGAAGCGAAGCCGTCATATCGGTGATGATGAATCCCGGAGCGATGGCGTTGGCACGGATACCTCTCGAACCGAGTTCCTGCGCAATGGATTTTGCCAAAGCAATCATACCGGCTTTGGAAGCGGCATAGTTCGACTGCCCCGCATTGCCATGCACGCCTACTACGGATGCCATATTGATGATACTGCCTGATTTCTGCCGCATCATGACGGGCGTACAGGCATGGATGAAATTGAAAGCGGACTTCAGATTCACATTTATCACCATATCCCATTGTTGTTCACTCATACGCATCATCAATCCGTCGCGTGTGATTCCGGCATTATTCACCAATATATCAATGCGTCCGAAGTCTTTCTGAACTTCTTCCACCACTTTCGCAGTATCGGCAAAATCGGCTGCGTTCGAAGCATAACCTTTGGCTTTCACACCCATTGCTTCTATCTCTTTCGCAGTGCGCTCGGCATTCTCATCGATTACCAAATCGGTAAATGCAATATTAGCCCCTTCAGCGGCAAATTTCAATGCAATAGCCTTGCCGATACCACGTGCGGCACCAGTGACAATGGCTGTTTTTCCAGTTAATAATCCCATACGTTATTTTTAAGTTATTGATTTGGTTGAAGTCTGCATGGCGAACCGGCAGACTATGAATTCTTCTTTCTTCTCAAAGCACCGAACACGATGTTCATCACATATTTGCTGCGCATCTCATCGCTCAGGTTGGAGCCTATGTTTCCGCGTATGTACGGAACCTCGATACCTTTTACGCAGTAATGAACCAAGTCGGCAGTCATGTCGATGTCATCGATTTCAAACACTCCCTTTTCCACTCCTTCGGTGAGCACGCTCTTTATGAGTTGTACTTCTTTCGCATCGAATCGTTTCCTCACCTTTTCCACCTTCCAGATATCCCGGAAAAAATCCGCCCGAAGCGTACCGTTCCGGAAAACCACCTCTTTGATGGCATCCAGACGGGTATAAATCATCTCCACAATCTTCTGATCGGGTGAGATGTCTTTTTCCGCCACACGTTGCATCATTTCCGAAAGGATATCCAGTTCAGAGGCAACCACAGCCATATAGATTTCTTCTTTGCTTTTGAAGTAGGTATAGAGTGTCCTCCGCCCTTTCTTCGAGGCGAGGGCAATATCGTTCATCGTGGTGTTTTCCACTCCCATCTTCGCGAAAAGCTGACGGGCTACATCCACTAACTTGGCTTTTGTTTTAGATACGACCATGGCAATAAGTACATTTCGCTTTAATCGGCAAACCGAAAAAGTATCGGAAAATGCACAAACTTGTTTTAATTGAGCAAAAATAAAATATTTCCACTTATCTGACAAGAAATGAACCGTTTTATTCATTCGCATAAGGTAAGCGGGATGTAAAACTTTAGCAGAGTTCATACCCGAAAAATATCTCTCGGACGATACCGCAAACTATAAAACACCTGTCGCCCGAAGCAATATCCGGTTATCACCGGACGTTGACTTCTCACAGAGAAAGTAAAAAAACAGAAAAATGAAGTCCTATTCTCATTTATAAAAACAACTAATTATCAGTAATATACAAACCACAAAACAGTATACGGAACACATGCCATCCGAATTTTTATTCTTCTTTTATTTGCATATTCCAATTAAAGCCGTACCTTTGCAACCGAAAACATCGCGGAGTGGAGCAGTTGGTAGCTCGTTGGGCTCATAACCCAAAGGTCGTCTGTTCGAGTCAGGCCTCCGCAACTTTAAAGAGAGTAAGACGTTGAAAATCAATATTTTACTCTCTTTTTTCTTTAAAAGGTCGGACGATAGTCGGACATCAAAAATCATTATTTATCAACGTTGTACATTTTCAGACTTGAAAAATGTATAAAAAAAAATGTTGACTACAAAACGAAAAGGGAGCTTTACTCATGAGATTATTTCCTACACGCTCCCAAAATTGCACACCACTAAGAATTGGTACATTGATTTCTGCTGCTATGACCCGGCAGAGGGCAAAATGAAAAGGAAGAAAATCATGCTTGATTCGATTCCGAAGAAAACCGATAGGAAAATACGGGCTGCAGAAATTATATCTAACACAACAGCAATGCTCCGTAAAGGATGGAATCCATGGGCAGAAACATCCAACAGCAGGCAATATCACTTATTCGCTGAAGTATGCTCTTCATACATCCGGTATATAAAGAAGCTCACCTCGGCAAAAACCCTCAAGGACAAAACTGCCTATGATTACCAATCAAGGATGAATATGCTCACCGAGTATAACAATAGCCGGGCTATACCTATTGTATATATATATCAGTTCGACCAGACTTTCATCAGTGACTTCCTTGACTATGTTTTACTCGATAGGGATTCATCTGCAAGAACAAGAAATAACTACAGAACATGGCTATCCGCCTTTTGCACATACTTGCAGGAGAAGAAGTATCTTGAGAATAATCCGGTGGAAAGAATAAAAAGCTTGGCAGAAGAAGATAAGTTCAGGCTACCTCTAAAGAAGGATGACCTGATTAGGCTAAAGTTGTTCTTAAATGACACAAATAAATTCTTTCTATTGGCTTGCCAAATGGAATATTACACCTTTATTCGTCCGGATGAGTTAAGTAACATTAAACTGAAAGACATTTATGTTGCAGAGCAGAAGGTGTTTGTCTCATCGGCAATTTCCAAGAATAGAAGAGACGGGATGGTTGGGTTAAACAAAAACCTGCTGGCACTTATGGTGGAATTGGATATATTCAAATACAATTCAAATTGTTATTTATTCGGCAGAGATTTCAAGCCTTCAGAGAAGAAAGCGGACTCACGGATATTCAGAGAGTATTTCAATAAAGTGCGCAGCGCTCTTCGCTTTCCTCAAAATTACCAGTTCTATTCGCTTAAGGATTCCGGGATACGAGACTTGGCTAACTCTGAAGGGATTGTGATTGCGCGTGACCAGGCAAGACACGCTGATATCTCGACAACGAATAAGTATCTCAGAGGAGAAACAATGCCCGTGCACGAAGAGACAAAGCACTTCAATGGATTGCTGTAGAAGAGATTTTTTGCACAGTAGGTTGTTATTTTCGGAGCCTACCGACCTACTGTCCTACAACAATCATCATTTTGGGAGATTAGTCTTTTTGACTTAATGAATTGAGATTTGCTACACGATTTATATATTTGCAGTACACTTATTAACTTTAAAACCATTAATAATGAGAAATTTACTATTACTTATCGTATCCGTGTTTGCGTTGACTGCTTGTGGAAGTGATGATGAACCCAAGGGAAAGAAACTCGATCCATTTGCTCGGATATACGTTCATATCAAAGAAAATCCTGTGGGTCGCTCGGCGGACAACCCCGAACGCCTCTCGCCAAGAGAGATGCTGGAACAGGCGAAATTCTTTCAACTCTTCCCGCCCAGAGCGGAACGCCCCGGAACAAGAACTATCGGGGACAACGAGAAAGACTTCGAGAAGCTCGCCTTTATCTGGTGGGGAGACGACGTGGTAAGAGCCGACACCATCGTCACCTACTGGCGCGATGCCCGAGACCTGATTATATGCAAACCTATGGGTGATACCATTGGCTATATTCCCCAGCACATACGCAACGAAGCTTTTGAGCGCATCCTTGAAGCGGAGAAACGGAAAGATTATGATTTGATTTACAAAATCTTTCACGAAGCCTTTACAGGCATCCCCTGCACCGCCGAGGAGTACAAGGAACTCAAAGCAAAAGGACTTAATTAATACCATAATCTAAATTTCTTACTAAGGCGGGCATTCCCCGCCTTTTTTGTTATCCGTTACTTCCTATACATTGGTAGTTGAACGCGCTGGAAGCTACCGAGCCACCTCTGTTATACATTTTAAAGGTGAAATAGCTAGGGTAGGTATCCAGCATCTCCACCATCAAGGCACCACCGCCATTAGGTGTCACCGTGGGGACATAGTTGGTGTGACCTATGGTGTGGGACACTTTATACACTCCATTTTGGTCTCTTTCTATACCGGGAGTTACAGTACCTTGTTCAGCTGCATATTTCCCCCAATGATAAGTTGCAGTTCTATTTGCATCCACTCTTGCCGCACACAGCACCCCCGGTAAATCGCTCTTTCCCTTGACCACCGTTCCCTCTTCTTCCGACTGATAGAGCAGGCTGTCTGGATAAGAGGTATACATCCCGTCGGAGAAGTAGGCTATCTTGCGGTAATTCTGTGTATCGACGCTCCAGCGGATGTTAGTCATCTCTACCACTAACGATTGGTGGAACTCATCGGGCATTGTGCCTATCTCGGGGTTCCAAGGCTTGATGGCGCTTATCCGGTAACCCACTCTCAAGTGGTAAGTTCCCTTATCCAGGTTATCGAACCTCACAGACCCGCCATACCACGGCTGTCCTTCTTCGTACTGAAACAGTTTGTAGCCGACGTATGTACTCCCCCTGTATAGGTTCACCACAAAAGATAATCCAGTGGTGTAATCATCCACCGAATTCCCGTAAAACGGGTCATCCATGCGCACATCCATCGACAAGGTGGAACCGTTGCGGGAGATATGAAAACTCTTGTCGTCCAATGAGACAATACCCTCGGCACTGTATGGATACATCCCGTTATTAGCAGGACCGTCCTTAGAGAATGTTGCCTGTCCCACACCTGATATTCTATTCAGCTCTCCGGAGAACACCCCTCTTTCCGCCACATCCTGAAGCGCTTCCACCGCACGGGAGCTGTACTGCAGCCTCACCTCTCCCGTCCCGTCGCGCATCGTCAGCTCGTCGTTTCCTATTTCGAAAGGTCCGATGCCTGCTTCCCCGTCCCTGAACCACATCTTCCCTCCGGAGAGATGCCCGTTTCCTTGCGGGTCAATCAGCGCGTTGAATCCTTGCGGCGCCTGCGGATTCGCCCCCGCCCGGAAGTGCTGGGTAATCAGCAGGGCGGCGTCGATGAGTTCCGTCCTTATCTTTCCGTTGTGGATGAGGGTCTGATGGGCGTCCAGCGCCTGGAGCATCTGCTCTGCCGAGTCGTAACCCAGCGCCTGCGCCGTGGCGTCGTTGAGTCCGAGCACCCGCCGTTGGGCGTCGACATTGAGCGCACCTAAGGCGAGCAATCCCGAGAGGTTAATCCTGTTTGCCAGCACGTCGATGGCTTCGTCCGTCAGGTCGATGCGGAAACGCTGTCTCTCTTTGTCCCACCGCCACTGCACCGCCCCTCCGGCAATGAATCCTGACCTGTCGGCAGCAAAGCGTGCGCTTCCGCCGCCGAACTCCGCCGTACCGTTGGGATGGATGCAATAGCAGACATTCCCCGTCTCGTCGACCCCCTTGAGCATTCCGTTCTCGCAGTAGAATCCCTTTAGCCCGTCCGTGCCGGGGATGTCTCCGCCTATGCGCTGCTTCAGGCATCCGGCGAAGCTTCTACTTCGTATGCCGAAGAGGATGTCGATAGCCGGCTGCCCTCCCTCGTCGGCGTGCAGGTAGATGGCGCTCTGGCGTGCGGGGTTCTGCGAATTTCCGAACTGCACGATGTCGTCGCCCGCAGCGGGGGTGTTCATCACATGGGGCGAGGGAATCACACTTTCCATCCCGTCCACCATGCCGATGCTTCCCTCCAATTCGGTGATGGGTACAACGATTGTCTGCACTCCATCCACCTCCCTCACTTCGGCAATCTCTACCCAATATCCTTTGAACGTGCCGCCTTGCCGCACTTGCGCGCGGATAAAGTCGTGAGCCATGAAGTTCATGTCCGGCTCCTCGAGGGTAATCAGCCAGTTATCCCCGGTCTGGTCCAGACGCGCGGTCTTGATTTTCCCGCATGCCTGCGTGATACCCAGCGCACCGACGAGCGCCCTTACCTTGTGTGCGAGCAGTTCGAAGACGGTGAAGCTTCCTCTTACCGCCAGCTCGTCCAGCTCCATCTTCCACTTGCCGGGGATGCGCTCCCATATTTTCCATCCCTTGCCCGCAAATCCCGATATGAATTCTTCCAGCACCTCGAACATGATTTGTCCCGCCGCATTGCGGATGCGCCGTCCCGTGCGTTTGGCGCAAGATACCGCGCCCACGATTTTTGCCGTACTTAAAATTGCCATAATTCTACTTTTTAAGATGATTCTACTTTTTTATATTATTATTGGGGAATCAGTTCCATAATGTTGATGGGATGCACCGCGTATTGTGCCGTTCCGAGTCCCACCACCCTGATGTGTATCTCTTCCGGCAGGGCGAGCGTCTGCTCCAGCCATTGCGAGGTGTTCCCCCTGAAGTCGTATCCTTCGGGTTGCGTGAACTCGTATGCTGCCTCCTGCTCCGTCCCCAATCCCGTGACCACCTCGTAGCGCGCCTGCTTGCCCGATGAGTTGTTATTGGTGGCCATTGTGGATGCAAACAGCCTGATGCGGTACGTGCCGGAGGGTATCTCCAGCTTGGCAAGCCACGTCCCGTTGCCCCAGTATGTCCTGTCGTAAGAGTTCCGCATGAGGTACTCATCCGGATACTCCCCGGAGTTATTTCCGGACACAGCCCCCTGATTGCCGTTGGCTGCCAGGTTATTGTTCACCGAGAACTGGTAGGCGGAGCCGCAGCTGAAGTGTCCCGCCTGCGATTTGTCGTTCCAGCGCACCGGCTGCCGCTCGTTAAGCGAGGTGCCTATCTTGACACGGTTGATATTCAGCTCCTCGTCGTAGGCGTTGTACCTGTATGTAACCCCTCCGTCGTCCGAGTTCTTCCAATGCCACCCGAAAGCCAGCGTAAGCTTTCTGACGAACGCCACACGGATCACGCTGCCGCTGGCGATATTGGATTCCTCCTGCGCGTTCCTCACCTGTACGTAGATCGATTTAGAACCCACACCCTCCGAGAGCGTGAAGGATACGCTCTGCTCATACGGCAGCCACGGAAGCAGCGTCACGTCCCCGCTCTCCGTGATGCGGTAGTGGGTGGGCGCATTGCTTCCCAGGACGTTGAACCCCACCGTCACCACCCCGGAAGAGGTGGTCGGACACCCATCCTCTATCGGCACGGAGTTGATTGTGAGCATGGCGATCGAGAGGGGAACGAACTCCCTGTAGACCACGGTGTCCGCTTTAATCCCCGAGAGCACGGGCTCGCCGCTCTTGTCCACCCCTTTGAGCTGTCCGTAGAGGGTCTTGATGCCCGTCTGCCCGGAAAGCGTAAAGGGCTTGGAGGCGCCCTCCGTCCACTCCGTCCATGAAGCATCCGCAAAGGAAGAGTCCTCCGAGAGCCTGTAATGCGTGGGGACGCCTGAAACCTCAAAGAAGACATCCACCTCTCTTGCCGTACACTCGTCGGCGTTCCCGTTGATGTAGATGTTCCCGAGCGAAAGCGGCACATAGGGGTCGCGGTGAATCAGGCTGACGGTGCGCACGTTGGAGACAGCCGAGAGGTTCCGTACCTGTACGTAAAGCGTCTTCTCGCCGTACCCACCCTGCAAGGTGTAGCCCAGCATGCGGTCATCGCCCAAGGGCGTCCACCCGGCACCCTCCAGCTCCTCCTGGCTCTGTGCCGCCCGCGCCTGTGTCGCCCTGCCAATCACGTTCATTCTCAGGTGCACGCTCTCCGTCTTTACCACCCCCTGCTCATCGGCTTCCTCTATGGTGAGGGCGCGCAGGTACACATCCTCACTCTCCGGTTCATCGGAGGATTTGTACTCCTCGATGAGCAGGAAGCTGAAGAAGGATGATTTGCCGACCGTCTTGCTCAGGATGTCCACCTCGAACATACCGCCCTGGGAACGGCAATCCTCGAGCAGGGCGAACCCGGCGGTGTTCTCGTGGATGCCCAGCACGTTGGAGCGCGTATCGCCCACGCGCAGCTGGAGGGTGTAGTCCGGAAAGCGGGTGGCGGAGGAGAAGAGCTTCAGCGTGTAGCGCCGCTCGTCGTTCAGCCCCGTCAGTCGCAGACGCCCCGCGTGGCTGTCGTCCTCCGTGCCGGGAAGCAAATCCCATGTGGTGCGTGTCACCTCGTCGGGGGCGATGCCCAAGCCGCTCCACGCATAGTTGTTGCGCGCGCCCTGGAACCTGATTTTACTCCCCGACTGGACGCACTCTATCTTGATGGAAGAGACTCTTCCGTAGGTGTCTGTAAGGGTCAGGGGCACGCCGTAACCCTGCCCCTCGTAGTTGGGGTTCATCAGGTTGTTCCACTCCTCGGGCGGAACAGGCTCGGAAGGATAGGTGAAGTTCACCTTATACAAGGCTTCCAAGCCGGTGAAATTGCCGATGACATTACCCACACGCAGCGCCTCGAATGCAAGCGCGGGCACGTTGTAAGCCGACGCGAGACCCGTACCCGTGTAGGAGAGGCGTATGTCCGTCCGTGCGGCGTACTCCTGAAGCGAGCCTTCGGGG
>JBHADT010000006.1:0-11103 GCA_041855205.1 Bacteroides sp. | reverse complement strand
GTCTTCGACCGTCTGAGCGGACTGAAAGAAGGTGCCCCCATACACGAGAACTACGGAACCCACAACGGCGAATGCCTGAAAGCTCCCCACTTCAGTTGGAGTTCATCGCATCTGCTGATGCTGTACGAGGAGTACGGCAAGGAGTAGACCATAGCCACAAAAAACGCGAAACCTTGCAATCAGATAAAGCCTGCCCACTACAAAGGAGCAAAATCTCTTTTAACAGTCGGCAGGCTTTCTTTCTCGATATGTTCCATTATCTTTAGGCCGTTTAGGCGCATAATCAATTTAATACTATGGAGGAAGCTCTATTAATCACCCGACTTAGAAACGGCTCTTATTCAGCATTCAATACCCTATACCGAATGTACGCCAAGCGTTTATACGCTTATTGCCTGCAATTCACAAAGTCGGCCGAAGAATCCTGCGACATCGTACAAGAGACATTCGTCAAGTTGTGGGAAAACAGGAATAAGCTGCAAGACTGCCCTTCAATCCGCCCCCTGCTGTTCGCCATAGCCAAAAACGACCTGATAAATGCTTATAAAAGGCGTATCAACTCACCAGCATACGAAGACTATGTCTGTTTTCAAGATGCCTTAAAGGACGAAGACACGCATCTCCATATCGAATACCAAGAGTTTTTGGACAACGTAGAAAAAGCCATAGGGAAACTGTCGCCCTCCCAACAAAAAGTCATCCGGCTATCTCGCTTCCAAAACCTTTCCAACAAGGAAATAGCCATTCAAACCGGTTTAAGCGAACAAACCGTAAAGAACCAACTATCCATCGGACTGAAAAAACTACGAGAATTTATCACCGAATTCATCAGCTTGGCACTCCCGTTATTATTAGTTAATTAAATCCGTGCCGAACGGTACTTTACATCTATTATATTGTACTATCCAAAAAAGAAAAGAATGGAAAACTTAGAAAAGAAATACAGGCAAGACCGACTGAGCCGAAAAGAGCTTGAGCTTCTTCGCCAGCAAGTAAATTCGGAAGAGAGGCAAAAGACGGAAGCCCGCTTGCTCGACATCTGGATGAACGAAGATACGGAAAACGAGACTGCCGTAAGCGAGACTGAAATAGCACGGATGAAAAAGGCCATCGACCACAGAACGGAACGGGAAACGAAACCTTTGCGCCGTTTGGGCATTGCCATGAAAGTAGCCGCCATATTAATTCCCGTATTGCTCATATCCACCATTACATTATACAGACAGAACAGCCGGCTGAACTCGAAAGAGATAATCGTAAGCACCGGCGGTAATGAAAGGGCGCATGTGACCTTGCCCGACGGGACAAACGTTTCACTCAACGAAAAGTCGTCCATCCATTATCCGGCGGTCGCTTTCAGCTCCAGGCAACGACATATCCGCTTCGAAGGAGAAGGCTATTTTGAAGTAAAGAAAAATCCGCACATGCCGTTCAGCATCCACACCTACCATTTGGAAGTGGAAGTAGTGGGAACCAAGTTCAACCTCAAAGCCCGTAAGGACGAACAAGATGCCGTGGTCACTCTCGATGAAGGCAATGTCCGCCTGACCTCTGTTCTTTCCCGGCAGTCATTGGCTATGAAGCCGGGCAACAAAGCCACCTTGAACTATCAGACCGGCAATTTCAGCCTTGAGACGGAGCCTCGGAAAGAAACTCCGGACTGGAAGAAACGCCAACTCGTATTCCGCAACTCCGGACTGGAGCATGTGGTAAAAGCATTGGAAAAGAACTATGCCGTGACCATCGAGATTGCCGAACCGGCACGCTCGGAAGATTTGTTTACAGGAACTATCACAGCCTCCAACCTGCACGAAGCCTTAGATATTGTCGCTACCACCTATCACCTCATTGTTCAATACACCCCAAAGAAAATACTATTGACAAATAAAAAACACCAACCATGAAAGCATTTATTTCAAGTCTCACAGCCATTATCTTATTTGCGTTTACAGAACCTGCACTCGGCCAGCGACAAACCTATTCGCTCAATTCCGATTGGCAGTTCCGCTTCTCACACCAAGTGCATCGGAACACGGAACAAAGAGTGGATCTTCCGCATACTTGGAATGCGCAAGACGCACTGTCAGGAAAGATAGACTATAAACGCGGCATAGGCAACTACACCAAAAAGATATTCATCCCCGAAGCATGGAAACAGAAACGCCTGTTCATCCGGTTTGAAGGAGCCAACAGCATAGCCAACCTCTTCGTCAACGGCAAACATCGGGGCGAACACAGAGGAGGTTACGGAGCGTTTATCTTCGAACTGACAAACCACGTCCGCTACGGAGAGGAGAACTCCTTGTTGGTAAGAGTGAATAACGCAGAGCAACTCGACGTAATGCCTCTGGTAGGTGACTTCAACTTCTATGGAGGCATTTACCGAGACGTAGAGTTCATAATAACGGACAACGTATGTATTTCTCCTTTGGATTATGCCTCACCGGGACTTTACCTGACACAGCAGGACGTAAACGAAAAACAAGCCAAGGTACAAGCCACCGTAATGTTGTCCAACGTATATACCACCCCACAGGAACGAGCCATAAGATTACAGATAAAAGAAAACGGAAAGATTATTGATGAATACGAAAGGAAAGTGACCGTGCAGGCCCAACAGCATAATCAACCGGTATCTTTCACTTTCAAAATAGACAATCCGCACCTTTGGAACGGCACGCAAGACCCTTTCATGTATCAAGTCACTGCCTCCGTATGGGAAAAGAAACAACAGACAGACTGCGTGACACAACCTCTGGGACTGAGATATTACAGCATCGATGCCGACAAAGGCTTTTTCCTGAATGGAAAACATCTGAACCTGCACGGTGTCTGCAAGCATCAGGACAGAGCCGAAAGGGGAAATGCCCTCCACCCTTGCCATCATGAAGAGGATGTCAGCCTGATGCGCGAAATGGGAGTGAACGCCGTTCGTCTGGCGCATTATCCGCATTCCACCTACCTATACAGCTTGTTAGACCGCCATGGCATCATCGCTTGGGCGGAGATTCCCTTTGTAGGTCCCGGCGGATATGCCGACAAAGGATTTGTAGACATACCGGCTTTCCGCCACAACGGCAAGGAACAGCTCAAGGAACTGATTCGCCAGCACTACAATCACCCCAGTATATGCTTCTGGGGATTGTTCAACGAACTGAAAGAAGAAGGAGACAATCCAGTCGAATACATCAAAGAGCTGCACGAATTGGCACACCGGGAAGACCCGACACGTCCCACCACAGCGGCCAGCAATCAGGAAGGCGATATGAATTTCATTACCGATGTAATAGCATGGAACCGCTACGACGGATGGTATGGAGCAACTCCCGCCTCATTGGCCACATGGTTGGATAAAATACACCGGGAGAATCCGCAACTGAAAATTGCCATCAGCGAATACGGCGCCGGCGCCAGTCTATACCATCAGCAGGACAGCCTCCGGCAAAGCACGCCCAAAAGTTGGTGGCATCCGGAAAATTGGCAGACGTACTATCATATACAGAATTGGCGGATTATTTCCAAACGTCCCTACGTCTGGGGAAGTTTCGTGTGGAACATGTTCGACTTCGGGGCGGCGCACCGCATGGAAGGAGACCGTCCGGGCATCAACGACAAGGGACTGGTGACGTATGACCGCCGAACCCGAAAAGACGCTTTCTTCTTCTACAAAGCCAACTGGAATCCCGAACCGATGCTCCACATCTGCGGCAAAAGAAACAACCGGCGTACAAAAAAAGAAACAGAGGTATGGATATTCGCCAACGGAAAGGAAGTCACACTCTATGTGAATGACGAAAAGCCGCAGACAGTAAAGACCGACGAATGGAATACCGCTACATTCAACATCTCGCTTATGCCCGGAGTAAACCGACTCAAGGCACAAACCTACATCAACGGAAAAATGCTGGAAGACGAATGTGTCTGGACGCAGGAGTGATACACGAATCGTCATGAGACAGAAGTACATCATGTTATGAAAAAACAGACCGGGGATGCAATATGTTTTATAACACATTGCTTCCCCGGTACTTTTTGAAATCCGTTTTGTACTACCATTAAAACAAACCATAATCTCATTAACCGTACTAATACATAACAAATATGAAGAAGAATAGAGCAAAACGGTTCTGCCTACTTACACTGTTCATGTTGTGGACAAGCTTTTACGCTTTCGCCCAAGAAGAACCGAAGGTCAGCGTCCACCTGAGAAACGCTTCCCTGCAAGAAGTTTTTAGTTTCATCGAAGCGCAGACCTCATACCGTTTCTCTTATCGGGAAACCGTGATAGACAACCGGAAAGACATTTCCTTGCAGATGGAGAACACCCCGGTATCTTCTGTTCTGAACCAAGCCTTGAGAGGACGAAATCTAACCTACAAAATAGTATCCCACACCTCGATTGTGATTACCGACAAAGTAAATCAAACAGGAAACCAAAACCGGCCGCAGAAGATAACCGGTATTGTTCGAGATTCCGGCGGAGAACCTGTTATCGGCGCCAGCATCTTGGCCGAAGGCAGCACCAACGGTACCACAACCGATATTGACGGACGCTTTTCATTAGACGTTTCACCCGGCAGTCTGTTGATATTCTCCTATATAGGATATCAGTCTCAGAAAGTAGCGGTAAAGGACAAATCGGTATTGGAAATCGTTTTGAAAGAAGACACCGAACTGTTGGATGAAGTGGTTGTTGTGGGATATGGCACGCAAAAGAAACAAAACCTGACCGGAGCCACAACCACCGTCAATATGGACAAAGTTTTGGGTAACCGCCCCGTAGCCTCTACCGGTACCGCTTTGCGAGGCGTCATTCCCGGATTGCAGATTTCCAATGGGAACGGCGAACCGGGGGCTTCCAATAAATGGTCGATACGCGGCGCCATCGGAACCATAAACGAAGGGGGAGGCTCTCCTCTCGTATTGGTGGATAATGTAGAAATGGACATCGACATGCTCAATCCCAACGACATCGAATCGGTGACGGTATTAAAAGACGCCGCCTCATCGGCCATCTACGGTGCCCGGGCTGCTTTCGGCGTCATCTTGATTACGACGAAGAAAGGAAGCAGGGATGACTCTTTCCACCTCAGCTTCAATGCAAACTGGGCCATGTCCACCCCCATGAACCTGCCCAAGAAAGCCTCTCCGCTGCAAACTGTGGAAATGTATAAGAACACCGGAGACTTCAGCGGCCCTCAAAATCTGGACAAATGGATAAACCTGATTAAGGATTATAATCAGTCGCCATCATCCTATCCAAACGGATATGTCATGGGAACAGAGGCCGAGGGTGACGCCGGCATCAAGTACTCCATGGTCGAAACAGACATGATTGAGGACATGATGTCGTCTGCCGGATTCCAACAAATCTACGACGTGGTGGCCGACGGAGGCAATAAGAACATGTCATACCGCATGTCTCTGGGCTATGTCAATGAAGACGGCATCCTGATAAGCTCCAAAGACTCCTACGAACGCTACAACGTCACCGGCTACATCCGTTCCGACGCCAAACCATGGATAAAACCCGAACTCGACTTCAAATACAGCAACTCTACCAAAAAATTGCCGGAGACCAATGCCAACTTCGGCATTTGGGGTGCAGCCATCGCTTTTCCAAGCTATTACTCCATCGGCAGCGGAAAAGTGGATAATACGGCCTACGACTACAACACCCCGGCCAATTTCATCAAAAACGCATACGCCACCAACGTGCAGCTGGATAACCTGCGCCTGACCGGCAGAATCACCTTAATTCCGTTGAAAGACTGGAACGTGGTAACCGAATATACGCTCGACAAGAAGTTCTATAACAAGAAATCGTTCAACCCCATTTATACTTATCTCCGTTGTCAGGACGACGTATTAGAACAGTCGGCCACGGAAACCACTTCGGCCTACAACGTGACGGACGAAAAGACAAACTACTCTTCTTTCAACCTTTACAGCACCTACTCATTCGGATTGGGCGAGCGGCATTTCTTCAAGGCAATGGCCGGTTTCTCTCAAGAGTCATACAAATGGGAACAGCTTCTCAGCCGAAAAGCCAATATGATTAACCAAGACATGCCAAGCATATCGGGCGGCGTGGGCGAAGTCTATTCCGATGACAATTTCTCATCATATACTTTGCGCAGCGGATTCTTCCGGATGAACTACAGCTATGCCGACAAGTACCTGCTCGAAGTAAACGGCCGCTACGACGGTTCTTCCAAGTTTCCCACCAACTCACGTTTCGGTTTGTTCCCATCTGTCTCGGCCGCTTGGCGAATCAGCCAAGAGCCGTTTATGCAAGGCATGGAAAAGGTGTTGAGCAATCTTAAACTCAGATGCTCGTACGGAACCATAGGCAATCAGAACATTTTGCCCTACAAATGGTTGCCGGGCATGAGCATACGCAAAGCGGCATGGTATCTGAACGGAGGATATGTCTATACGTTGAACACACCCGGTTTGGTAAGCAGTTCCTTTACATGGGAGAAAGTGAAAACACTGGACTTGGGACTGGACGCTTCTTTCCTGCAAAACCGCCTGAACATGACTTTCGACTGGTACGTGCGCGACACGAACGGCATGCTTGCCGAAGGCAGCAAAAAGCCGTCGGTGCTCGGCACAACCGCGCCATTGGAAAACACGGCGAACCTGCGCACCAAAGGTTGGGAACTTGCCGTGAACTACAACGGAAGCATCAGCAAAGACATCGACTATACCATCGGGATAACCCTGTATGACAGTAAAACCAAAATCACCAAGTTCGACAATGTTTCCGGCTTGCTTTCGCAGCACTACAACGGGCAGTATATCAACGAAATCTGGGGATATGAGACAGACCGTTACTATACGGAAGACGACTTCAACTCCGACGGCAGCCTGAAACCCGGCATTCCTTATGTAGACGGTTATTCAAGACCTAATCCGGGTGATGTGCTCTATATAGACCATGACAAGAACGGAATCATAGACAAGGGACAAAACACATTGTCCAACCCCGGCGACCGCAGCATCATCGGCAACTCCAGCCCACGCTACCAGTATGGTATAAACGGGGGAATATCCTATAAAAAACTGTCGTTCTCTTTCCTGTTGCAAGGTGTAGGCAAACGCGACTTATGGATTTCGAACGAACTGTTCTGGCCGTGGTTCGACGAGTATTCCACCCTGATGAGCAGCCAACGAGACTATTGGACAAAGGAAAACCCCGACGCTTACTTCCCACGCGTCTACGACAAGGCCAAGAAAAACACGAGCGCCAACCGATTGCCCCAAACCAAATACCTGCAAAACGGCGCATACCTGTCCATACGCAACATCACCGTGTCGTACAAGCTACCTAAGAAGTGGCTGAAACCGGTCAGGATAGCCCAAGCCTCCGTCTTTGCAAGCGGAGAGAATATTACCACATTCGACCACCTTCCCGACGGACTGGACCCCGAAGCCGAGCTGAACAGAGAAAACGCACGAGGATGGACTTATCCTTACCTGAGAAAATGGTCGGCAGGAGTAAAAGTAACATTCTAACAACCATATAAAGCTACAGATATGAAAAAGATATATTACATAATAGCATCGGCAATGACAGCCTTGTGCAGCGGATGCAACGACGGTTTCCTCGAAGTATATCCCAAAGACCAACAAACCGAAGTGACCGCATTCACCACAAATGCCAGTTTCAAGACTTACGCATGGAGCCTGTACGAGATATTCGAGGGATACTCCGACACGAACTTCAGCGATGAAATCAATGCCGGCTACTTCATCACGAAGAGCAACTCGGCCGCCGGAAGCCTGTCTAAATGGGCAACCGGCGACATCACCGTGCCTGCCAATCCCGAAAATTACGAAGACACGGAAAATCCCGATAAAGTGACGTATCATCACGACTGGGATTTCGCGTTCATACGTCAGGTGAACCTGATGCTCGACAACATCGAATCCTCACGGATGGATGAGGCCGATAAAGAGCATTGGAGGTCGGTGGGCTATTTCTTCCGCGCATACCGCTACATGGAATTGCTTTCACGCTACGGTGACGTGCCTTGGGTGGAGCATGTGCTGAACACCCATTCCACGGAGCTGACCATGCCCCGGACACCCAGAGCGGAAGTGGCCGACCATATCTTGGATAACCTACAATATGCCGAAAGCCACATCCGCCAAGGAGGCGACGGAAACAACACCGTCAACCGGAACGTTGTCAATGCTCTGATTTCACGCTTCGGCCTTTTTGAAGGAACATGGAGAAAGTACCATAATCTGCCGGATGGCGAAAAGTTTCTGAAAGCATCAATTGAAGCATCCCGAAAAGTATTGGCCGCCGTGCCCGACGTACATCCGCAATACGACGCCTTGTTCAATTCCAACACCGACAACATGAGCAAAATAAAGGAAGTACTCCTTTATAAAGAGTATCGCAACGTAAAGGGAGAAGGACACTCCAGAGTGAGAAGCCTGCGCACCGGCGAGGCACGGACGGAGGCCACCAAAGACTTTGTGGACCGGTTCCTCTGCACCGACGGAAAACCGATAAGTACCAGCGACGTATATGAGGGCTACAAAGAAACCGACGGTTCCAAGAAAGAGTACGCCAATTTCAGAAACCGCGACCGCCGGCTCTACCTGACCATCATTCCTCCATACATGACGGACAATGCACGTTCCGGCAATATCACCACCTTCAAACGCTACGAGCCGACAAGCCCGAAAGCCTACGCCGATGAGTTCATCCAACTTATCAACGCCAACTCCGGTTCCGGATGGGCAGGCAACAAGACACTGCCCGCTTCCAACTTCAAAAACTACTACACAACGCGTATGCCCAACCTTTGGCAATCGAGCAATGGAGTGTGGAACTGGCAGAAAGCCTATATGGGCTATATTCCATGGAAGTTCTACAACACGTGGGTGATATGCCCCAGCAACGACTCATCCAACGACTCGGCAGCACCCATATTCAGGGTGGGCGAAGTGATGCTGAACTATGCCGAAGCGGCCTGCGAGTTGGGCGAATTTACCCAAAGCATAGCAGACGCCACCATAAACAAACTTCGTACGCGCGGCGGAGTAGCCCCGATGAAAGTAAGTGCCATTACAGACGGCTGGGACAAGTATCGCGAACCGGACGTTAATCCCCTATTATGGGAGATACGCCGCGAAAGAATCGTGGAACTTGCGTGCGAGGGCTTTGCCTTCAACGACATCAGACGCTGGAAGAAAGCCGAAAGCCAACTTTCAAAAATGCCGATGGGAGCCTATATAGTGAAAGCCGATTACGGAAACCCAAGCAGCATGAAAGTGGCACGGTATAATGAAGACGGCACAATCAATACCTCCAACACGCTGAAAGAAGGCCATCTGTATATCTTCACCATGCAAGGGCTGAAAGGATGGCAACCGCACTATTACCTCTATCCTGTGCCGCTGAGCGAACAGGCTTTGAATCCTAACCTGACACCCAACCCCGGATACGACAAATGAGACGAAGAATGAATGGTTTACGAGCTTTGGCAACGGGAGGACTCGCCTTATCGGTTCTCCCGCCGCTTCTGCATGCACAAGAGGCGGCACAGCCCGGACGAATGAACGTGCTGATGTTGATTGCCGACGACATGAGACCGGAATTAGGCTGCTACGGCATCGAAGCTATACACACTCCGCATATCGACCGACTGGCCTCCACCGGCCTGCTCTTCCGGAATGCTTACTGCAACATTCCTGTCAGCGGCGCATCACGTGCCAGCCTGTTCACGGGCATGTACCCCCGTTACCCGCAACGATTTACCCACTACGAGGCATCGGCCTCAACAGATGCCCCCGACGCCATTCCCCTTTCCGGGTGGTTCACGGCTCACGGCTACCACACCGTCTCCAACGGCAAAGTGTTTCACAACATCACCGACCATGCCGAGAGCTGGAGCGAACATCCGTGGCGGGTACACCCCGACGGATACGGGCACGATTGGGCGGAATACAACAAATGGGAGGTGTGGATGAATGCCGAATCGGGCAACAGCATCAACCCCCGGACCATGCGCGGCCCATTCTGCGAATCGGCCGACGTGGACGATGAGGCCTACGACGACGGCAAAGGCGCCACCCGTACCATCGAAGACCTGAAAAGGCTGAAGGAACTGGGTAAACCCTTCTTCCTTGCATGCGGTTTTTGGCGTCCCCATCTGCCTTTCAATGTTCCTAAAAAGTATTGGGACATGTATCGGCGCGACGAGATACCTTTAGCCGCCAATCGTTTCCGACCACGATATTTGCCGGAAGAGGTTCAAGGCTCGCAAGAGATACTCTCGTATGCACGGGTCGATACCAAAGCGGAAACTTTTCAACGTGAAGCCAAGCACGGCTATTATGCCTCCGTGAGCTATATAGACGCGCAGATAGGCAGAATACTCACGGCGTTGGAAGAGTTGGATTTGGCCGACCATACCATTGTCGTACTTTTCGGCGATCACGGATGGCAATTGGGAGAACACGGTTTCTGGGGCAAGCACACGCTGATGCGGGAAGCCACGCGGATACCGCTCATCGTACGCGTGCCGGGCATGAAGCGAGGAGCAACCGAATCGCCCGTGGAGCTGGTGGATATATATCCTACATTGTGCGAGCTTTGCCGCATCGGTATGCCTCAAGGGCAGCTGGACGGAAGCAGCTTCGTTCCCATATTGAAGAACCTAAAAGTTCAAACCAAAAACCATGTTTACATACAATGGCAAGGAGCAGATAACGCCGTAAACAAAAAATACAGCTACGCCGAATGGCCTCAAACGCCCGGAGGGCAAAGCCGGATGCTGTTCGATCACTGTACCGACCCGGCAGAGAACGAGAACATAGTCGGGCAAAAGAAATACAGCCGGACAATCCGCAAATTATCCGGCTATATCCGAAAGAAGAAAAACGGCACAGAGGCAACAGCCCGATAAGCATATTTATATGGATTGCAGGGATTGCTTTAGAACAAGCTCCAAGCCACCGTAAGCCCTGCCATCACAATGGCTACCATGCTCATCAGTTTGATGAGGATGTTCAGGCTCGGGCCGGAGGTATCCTTAAACGGGTCGCCTACGGTATCGCCCACCACGGTGGCTTTATGGG
>JBHADT010000005.1:0-40289 GCA_041855205.1 Bacteroides sp. | reverse complement strand
TGGCTTTGCCGGTTATTTTTTCTGAAGCGGAGGTTCGTTGTGTTGAATATTCTTCTCAAAGAGAAAAATACGTGGAAAAACCGGATTGTTGCCTGGCTCTATAAACCGATGTTATGCACGGAAGATATACAGATAACTGTGACGTCATCGGCATACGGAGAGGCTTTGAACCGCCGGTTCGCGTTACGTCGGAAGTACGTCTTGCTGCATGATGTTTATGGTTATAAAGACGTTGAAGAAACGTCATACCGTCATGGGGGAAGAACGGTTTTCTGCGGAGGAAATAACGGGCGCGATTGGAAGATGGCGTTTCGTGTCGCAAGTCTTATGCCGGATGTTTCGTTCACTTTTGTGATGCCCTCACATGAAGGTAGACGATATGCGGAAAATTTGCCTGAGAATGTGAATCTCCGCATAGACGTATCTTTCATGGAATTCAATGAGTTGATGCAGGCTTCTTCCGTGGTGATGCTTCCGTTGGACACGGATGCACCGGCAGGTTTGGTTGTGGTTTACAAAGCTGCCTCGCTGGGTAAGCCTGTGGTAATAAGCGATACGCCGGTGACCCGTGAATATATTGATGAAAAAAGCGGAGTGTTGTGTGCGAATGAAGCGGGCGTATATGCCGAAGCTGTTGAAAAACTGTTTTCCTCTCCTTCGATGGCTGCAACTAAAGGAGAGAATCTGAAGCGGCATCTGCATTCGCAGTGTTCGGTAGATTCGTTTGTCAATACGTTGTATCAGATGATTTGCAGCTCGGCATCCTGAATTAGATAGAGAAAACATAATGAAAATACTTGTAGTAAATAAATTCCTTTATCCGCGTGGCGGTGATTGCGTTCACACGCTTAATCTTGCCCATATACTGCGCGAGGGTGGTCATGAGGTCCGTTTTTATGCGATGGACTATCCGTTGAATCTGGTCGATAAAGACCAAGAATACTTTGCCGATGAAGTTGACTTCGGGAGTAAGAGCCTTGCCGGACGCTGGAAGGCAACAATGCGTTTGCTGCGGGGGAGTGGAGTCCGTGAGGGATATGAACGTTTATTGGACGAATTTCGCCCGGATGTGGTGCATCTCAACAATGTGCATTCTTATCTTTCGCCTGTTGTAGCCCGAATAGCTCATGAGAGAGGGATAAAGGTGTTGTGGACAATGCACGACTACAAACTGATTTGTCCTTCCTATTCATGTCTTTGCAGAGGGAAGGTTTGTGAGGCTTGCTTCAAGACTCCGTCGCAGGTGATGGTGCGTCGATGTTTCAAAAACAGTTTGTTTGCAAGTGTGCTGGCTTGGATGGAGTCCGTTTGCTGGCCGAAGAGTAAACTCGTTGGTTGGACGGACAAGTTTATTTGTCCCAGTCATTTTTTAGCGCAGAAGATGCAAACCGGAGGTTTTCCGGCTAACAAATTGACCGTAATCCATAATTTTATAGCCGGAAGTCACTATCATTATATATATCAGACTTTGCCGGAAGAGAGAGAAATGGCTTATGCCTACATTGGTCGTTTGTCCGAAGAAAAAGGAGTGGAAGGATTGTTACGTGAAGCATCCCGTTTGCCGTACAGGTTGTATGTGGCGGGGACGGGACCTTTGGAAAAATCATTGAAGGATAAGTGTTCCTCCGCTCATATCTGTTTTCTCGGACACTTGTCGGAGGAAGAAACCGTTCGTTTGATGAAGAAGGTTCATTTCTCTATTATTCCTTCGGTTTGGTACGAAAACAACCCGTTCAGTGTGATAGAGTCTCTCTGTTGCGGCACTCCCGTGCTGGGACGACGGATAGGAGGAATTCCCGAACTATTGGAGGGAATGGACGGATGTCTCATGTTCAAAACGGACGCGGAACTTCCGGAAGCGATTTGCCGGATGTTCGATGCTTCTGTTGACAGAGAGAAACTTGCGGCTGACTCTCAGAAGAAGTTCTCATCCGGACATTATTATGAGGAGTGGGTGAAATGCTTGGTTTAAACCAGTTTTGTTAACATTGGATAATAAATCTCTTCCATGTCCGTTTAGTAGTATGTACCGGTTGAAATATGCCCGGCACTATTTTTATATATTATAGACTGAATGAAAACTTATATACAACCTCCCACCGACATGTGTATCATTGTCACGTATCGTTGTCCTATGCAATGCAGCATGTGCGATATCTGGCAACATCCCACAAGCAAAGAGAAGGAAATAACACCGGCGGAAATGGAAATATTGCCCGATGTCAAGTTTATAAATATTACAGGCGGAGAACCATTCGTTCGTGAAGACCTTGAAGACATCGTGGAGGTTGCTTTCAGAAAATCTCCGCGTGTGGTTATCTCTACTTCCGGTTGGTTTGAAGAACGGGTCATTAAACTTGCCCGTCGCTTTCCTCGAATAGGCATTCGCATCAGTATCGAAGGACTTTCTCAAAAGAATGATGCTTTACGCGGTCGTCAGGGAGGGTTCGATAAAGGTTTGCGTACGCTTCTGGCTTTAAAGGAAATGGGAGTTAAGGACATTGGTTTCGGAATCACTGTCTCAGACTCCAATTCGGCAGATATGCTTTCTTTGTATCGCCTGTCGCGTTCCCTGGGCATGGAATTTGCGACGGCAGCTTTGCACAACTCTTATTATTTCCACAAAGAAAACAACCGGTTTACAAATCAAGATGAGATTTGTGCAAACTTCGCCCGTCTTATCGAGTGGCAATTGAGAGAGAAATCTCCTAAAGCATGGTTTAGAGCCTATTTTAATTGGGGACTAATAAATTATGTTCAAGGAAAGCCTCGTCTACTGCCTTGCGAAGCCGGTTCGGTGAATTTCTTTGTAGACCCTTATGGAGAGATATATCCTTGTAATGGTTTGGAAGATAAGTATTGGAAAGAATCAATGGGAAACATTCGTCAGACTGCGTCTTTCGAAGCTTTGTGGCAAAGTGATCGTGCTGAATATGTGCGTAATAAGGTGAAGCATTGCCCCAAAAACTGTTGGATGGTGGGAACCGCTGCGCCGGTGATGAAAAAATATCTTTCCACTCCTTTGTCGTGGGTGTTGCATCGTAAGTGCGAGCTATTGACAAAGCGAACCATTAAACTTGGTGAGGGATGAAGATTTTTGTAACAGGTACAAGAGGGATACCGGGGGTACAGGGTGGAGTGGAGACACACTGTGAGAAGTTATACCCTTTGGTTGCAGATACGCAACATGAAATAACGATTATTCGTCGTTCGAATTATGCGGTGGATAAATCGCTCAAAAAAATTATGGGAGTTGTCATTAAAGATTTGCCAAGCATCCGAAGCAAACATTTTGAAGCTTTCTTTCATACATTTATCTCTGTATTTTATGCTCGTTTTGCGGGTGCAGACATCGTACATATACACGCTGTGGGTCCTGCACTGGTAACTCCCTTGGCTCGCTTGTTGGGGCTTAAAGTGGTAGTGACGCATCACGGTCTGGATTATGAGCGTGAAAAGTGGGGAAGACTGGCAAGATTCTCGTTGCGTATGGGAGAATATTTAGGTGTACATTTTGCCAACCGGGTGATTGTGATCTCAGAACATATAAGGAATCACTTGCTTCAACGATATCCTTCGTATAATCGGATGACGCTTATCCATAACGGCGTGGAGCTACCGTGCGAGTCGGCGGGAACGGCTTTTCTGAAAGAACTCGGTGTAGAGCCGAACGGATATATCTTAGCAGTAGGGCGTTTTGTAAAAGAGAAAGGATTCGACAAACTGTTGGATGCTTTCCAGAGTTTAGATACCGGAAAAATAAAATTGGTCATTGCAGGCGATGCCGATTTTCAAGACAGCTATGCAATGATGCTGAAAAAGAAATCGCTCGCTGCCCGTAATGTTTGTCTGGCAGGTTTTGTCAAAGGCACTAAACTGGCGGAGTTGTACACTCATGCACGTTTGTTCATCCTGCCGTCTTCCCACGAGGGCTTGCCGATAGCTTTGCTTGAGGCCATGAGTTATGGATGTCCCATATTGGCGAGCGATATTCCCGCCAACAGGGGAGTGAGATTGCCTTCTTATTGTTACTGCGACTGTACCACAAGCCGTTCTATTGCAAATGTCTTGGAACATGTACTGAATAGCAGGCGGATGGATGCTCCCGTAGCATATGACCTGAGCGCATATGACTGGAGGAATATAGCTAAACAAACCAAAACCGTTTATGATGAATTGAGAGAATAACGGCAATATTTATCTTGTGTGGAAATGAAAGAGACGATACCGGAATCTTCTTTGTCGCTATTACGATGCCGGATACTTAAAAGAGTATTCGATGTCCTTTTTTCCGTGTTGGTACTTTTGTTCGTATATCCGTGGATATATATCGTAGTAGGGTGTCTCATCAAGGTGAAGATGCCCGGGAAGATTATATTCAAACAAAAACGTACCGGACTCAAGGGCAAGGAGTTTGTTTGCTATAAATTCAGGTCTATGATACCGCACTCGGAGTCTGACGACATACAATGTATGGACGACGATCCTCGTATAACCCCTTTGGGGCATTTTCTGCGTTCAACTAGTATAGATGAGTTTCCTCAGTTTTGGAACGTACTTAAGGGAGATATGTCTGTTGTGGGACCGCGTCCGCATATGCTGGCTCATACGGCTTATTACGAACCAATTATTCCCGGCTATAGCAAACGATTGACAGTGAAACCGGGTATCACCGGCTGGGCACAAGTGCATAACCTGCGCGGAGAAACAGAGAAAGCAGATAAAATGGCGAAACGTGTGGAATATGACATCTGGTATATCAAGCATTGGTCTTTCGGACTCGATTTAAAGATAATTGGCAGAACTCTCTCCGTTTTTTTTCGTTAACATCATGCGCTTTCCATACTGTTTATTCATTCTCTTGTTCGGTTTACAGATACCTGCGCTTTCCTCTGCGCAAAGTAATAGGAATACCGGAATATCTTCCTTTGCGGAATATGGTGCGGCCATACATGGAGGAAAAAATACGCCATTGTGGCATACCGGTAACCGGCATGGACTCTCTTCACTCGATAACTACACATATCTGCGCGGGGGTGTTTTTTATACGGACACAGTTCGCCCTTGCAAGTGGAATGCCGGAATCGACATGGCTTTGGCTTCAGGTTTTACTTCGCCTGTTATTTTACAGCAGGCTTATGTAGATATGTCCTATCGTTGGATAAAACTCTCTGTCGGAAGCAGGGAATACACTTCGCCTTTGCTGAATGCCCGTCTGAGCAGCGGAGGACTTACATGGTCGGGGAACGCTCGTCCCATACCTCAACTGTGTCTGGGAACATCCTATATACAGTTGCTTCCTCAGTTGGCTGTTAAAGCTGAACTTTCGTACGGATGGTTCACAGACAATAACTATCAACGCAAAAAAGCAGGAGAAGAGCATTGGTATACGAAGAATATCAAATATCATCATAAAAGCGGATTTTTACGCATCGGAAAACCCGGAGGCAAATGGCAGTTCGATGTGGGGATGACATTGGATGTTCAGTTCGGGGGATATAAGGTGGGTGGATTTGATGAAGGAGATTTGGGTAACTCGTTGAAAGATTATCTTCGTGTATTTATTCCTATGCGCGGTGAGAAGGATAAACCGGCAGGAGAACAAATAGCCTATCAGGGGAACTACGTGGGGAGTGAAATGTTTCGCCTGACGCGACGTACGGAAACGTGTACCCTCAGCGCCTATCTTGAAAATTATTTCGATGATTTTAGCGGTATGGGAAGACTGAACGGTTTCGACGGATTGTGGGGGCTGGAATATAAGGCTAACGGCAAACAACTTGTGAGCGGTTGGCTGTTGGAGTATTACCAAACTACCAATCAAAGCGGTCCCATGCACGGAATAGATCATTCTGTAGTAAACAAAACGGGTGGTGCCGATGATTACTACAACAACGTCTGGTATCCCGGTTGGGTACATTGGGGCATGGGTATGGGGAATCCTTTAATAGCTTCGCCCGCATACAATGCCACGGGAGAAATGTTTTTCAGGTACAACAGGGTAAAAGCTCTTCACATGGGATGTTGCGGAGATATCGCACGTGACTGGAGATACGAAGTTAAATTGTCATACAATCGCACTTGGGGAACTCCTTTTCTTCCAACACTATATATATTGGAAAATTTTTCTACATTTGTGTCGTTTTATTATACCTCTCCCCAAAACAAGAACTGGACTGTAAATGCCTCCATCGCTTTTGATACGGGAGATATCTACGGTGATAATGTCGGCTGTCATATACTGGTAAGAAAAACCTTTTGAGAAATGAATTATATACAAACTGAAATAAACGGAGTCTGGATTATTGAACCAAGGGTGTTCAGCGATGAGCGAGGTTACTTCATGGAGGCTTTCAAGGAAGAGGATTTCAGGAAGCATGTGGGCGAAGTCCATTTTGTGCAGGACAATGAGTCGAAGTCTTCTTACGGTGTACTGCGTGGGCTGCACTTTCAGGAAGGAGAATACAGCCAGGCAAAGTTGTTGCGAGTAATCAAAGGGCGTGTACTGGATGTGGCGGTAGATTTACGCTATTCTTCCCCGACTTTCGGGAAACACATCAAGGTAGAACTGAGTGAAGATAACAAACGCCAGCTTTTTATTCCCCGCGGATTTGCACATGGCTTTTTGGTATTGAGCCAGGAAGCTATATTTACCTATAAAGTAGATAATGTCTATGCACCTCATGCGGAGGGTTGCTTGTTATATAATGACAAAACAGTAGGTATCGACTGGTCTATTGCAGATACGGAAATAATACTGTCGGAGAAAGACAAGAGGGGAATCCCCTTTCAAAGAATAAACTATTTTACTGAACTATTATGAGAATAGCCATTGTGGGTACAGGGTACGTAGGTTTGGTGACCGGTACCTGTTTCGCGGAGATTGGAGTCAATGTTATTTGTGTTGATACGAATAAAGAAAAGATAGAAGCGCTTAAGAACGGGATCATTCCCATCTATGAAAACGGATTGGAAGAGATGGTAAACCGTAATGTAAAAGCGGAGCGTCTCTCTTTTACGACCTCTCTCGAGGATTGCCTTAATGAAGTGGATGTTATTTTCAGTGCGGTAGGTACTCCGCCGGATGAGGACGGTAGTGCAGATCTCAGTTATGTGTTGGATGTTGCCCGTACCATAGGGCGGAATATGACCAAATATGTGTTGGTAGTAACCAAGAGTACTGTGCCCGTAGGTACTGCCAAGAAAGTTCGTGCTGCTATTCAGGAAGAGTTGGATAAACGAGGAGAACAGATAGAGTTTGATGTGGCGTCTAATCCCGAATTTTTAAAAGAAGGCAATGCCATCAGTGACTTCATGAGTCCCGATCGTGTGGTTGTGGGAGTAGAGTCGGAAAAGGCGAAGAAGATAATGAGTAAACTTTACAAACCTTTCCTGTTGAACAACTTCCGGGTTATATTTATGGATATTCCTTCTGCGGAAATGACAAAGTATGCGGCTAACTCCATGTTGGCAACCCGCATAAGTTTTATGAACGACATAGCCAATCTTTGCGAAATGGTTGGAGCAGATGTTGATATGGTGCGTAGCGGTATAGGCTCTGATACACGCATCGGACGAAAATTCCTTTATCCGGGTATCGGATACGGAGGTTCTTGTTTTCCTAAGGATGTGAAAGCATTGATTAAGACTGCAGAACAGAACGGATACCGGATGCGCGTGTTGCAGGCGGTGGAGGAAGTCAATGAAGAGCAGAAGAGCCTTTTGTTCGAAAAACTCCGCAAGTTGTTTGACAATGATCTGGCTGGTAAGACAATCGCGCTTTGGGGATTGGCGTTTAAGCCGGACACCGATGACATGAGAGAAGCTCCTTCGTTGGTACTGATTGACCATTTATTAAAAGCCGGTTGTAAGGTGCAGGTGTATGATGCAGCGGCAATGAATGAATGTCGCCGCAGGATAGGAGAGGTTGTCCATTATGCCACCGATATGTATGATGCTGTGCTCGATGCGGATGCTTTGATGTTGGTTACGGAGTGGAAGGAATTTCGTCTGCCGTCATGGGCTGTAGTTAAGAAAGCTATGAGGCGTTCCATTGTTCTCGATGGCAGGAATATCTACGATAAAAAAGAGATGGAAGAGCAGGGATTTGTTTATACCTGCATAGGAAAGTAATTCCGTATGCATAGTATATGTATATTTCTGTTGCGCGAAAAATATTTCTATAAGAGTAGTACATAAACAGAGGAAACGAGACTTGGAAAAACGAGTCTCGTTTTTTTTGTGGGAAATCCTATTAAAGAGATGAAGAAAATATTATCAGTCAGTATTGTTCATTCAAACACAATGAAAGTCTTGTGTAAAAAAGGAAAAAGAAAGTAAGATTGAAAGAATCGAAGTGTTGATCGGAACGTGAAAGTCCCACTCTACGCAAATCAAAATAACTGCAGATTCGGAAAGACTTCAGGAAGGTGTTTCTTATTGTCTGCCCATTTCTATTTCTTCGGTAGAAAGCGGAGATCTAAAAGTACTGAATTTACACAAGATTGTGGATAGTCTCGGTTATCCAATCTTACTGATTTTTTTCATTCTTTCTTCATCAATTATCTTAATCTTTCGTCCGTCTATGGTGATTAATCGTTCGGTGGCGAATTGCGATAAGGTTCGTATTGCATTGGAAGTAGTCATATTTGAGAGATTTGCCAAATCTTCTCTGGATAAGTAGATGCTTAGAGTGGAACCATCCTCTTCCAATCCATAGCTTTCCTTGAGGAAAAGCAAAGATTCTGCCAACCGTCCACGTATATGTTTTTGTGTGAGATTTACCGTTCGTTCATCTGCCACACCAAGGTCTATAGAGAGCTGTTTGATGAAGAACATAGCTAAATCATTGTTCTGGGCAACCAACATGGTGATAGCGTTCATCGGGATAAGACACACAAGAGAAGGTTCAAAAGCAGCTGCCGCGGTAACATAGTTTTCTTTGGCAAAATATGCCCGGTATCCGAAATATTCCACCGGTTTAATCATTCGTATAATCTGACTTCTGCCTCCTACACCGTCTTTATAGATTTTTACTTTGCCATTCAATAAACACATTAAGTAGCGCGGTGTCTCTCCTTCGCAGTGAATGATTTCATTTTTCTTGTAATTCTGAAGCATGAAATGACTCGCGAGAAACTCCCGTTGCTCTTCGTTTAAAGGTTCCCACATGTCGGCTATAAGCTCGGGCACATTAATGTCTGACAAATTTATCTTAACCATTGGTGCTGCAAAACTGTGTTATACAGCACAAATATATAAAGAATAATTTAAATATTGCAAAAAGAATGGAAAAAGATAATAAAGTGTAAGAGTGGGTGATGGGAATATAAAAATCTCAATTTGCTCGGGTGTTATACTGCCTGACAAGGAAGATTATTGAAAAAGAAAGGATGTATAAAGAATATTGTTTCTGATATAACGTGAGTCTGATATGATTTTAACCTATGTCCGGAATAAAATTATTCAATATATCTTGGAAGGGAATTATTTGTGTGTAATTAGATGAGTGATAATCATTGTGTTATATTATTTATTATGGAATTTGGACTAAGAGAAACGGTTTTCCGAGCACAACCGACAGAGTGCTCGAAAAACCAGTATGTATAAGTTATTATTTAGTAAAGAGTAACTCACGATATTTGGGCAAAGGCCATATCTCATCGTCTACTTCCATTTCCAGGTGATCGATGTGGTCGCGTATTTTATCCAGGAAAGGGCGTACAAGTTCCTCGTAGGCAAAGGCTTTTTCCTGATAGCATGACATGCGGTTGGCTCTTTTGCGGGCTTCAGTCATCTCATGAACAAGCGTTTTAATAGCCGTCACTCGTTGAGAGATTTCACGAACCAACATTTTACGGTCTGTACTGAGTGCTTCGTATTCTTCGGGTGAGAAAATTTCTTTCAATCCGCGCAAATTCTCCAATAAGCGATTCTGGTAGCTTACGGCAATGGGTACGATGTGGTTGATTGCCAAATCGCCAAGCACACGACTTTCTATTTGTACTTTCATGGTAAACTTTTCCAATTCCACTTCGAGGCGACTGGTTAATTCGGTTTCGTTGAAGATTCGTTCACCGATGAGTACGGATCGTGATTGATTGTCCAAATACCGCATAAGCGCCTCAGGTACGTGACTGATGTTGGTCAATCCGCGTCGGGTAGCTTCCTGTTTCCATTCCTCGGAATATCCGTCTCCTTCAAATCGGATGACCTCTGAAGCTATAATTGTTTCCTTCAAAACACGAAATATGGCTTCGTCTTTCCCCACCCCTTCTTCTATTAAAGAATCTACGGATGCCTTGAATTCATTCAGTTGACTTGCCATGGCGGCGTTTATAATAATCATTGCCGCAGCACAGTTGGAAGAAGAGCCACCGGCGCGGAACTCAAAACGATTTCCAGTAAAAGCGAATGGAGAGGTACGGTTGCGATCTGTTGTGTCCAGCAGTATTTCAGGTATACGTCCGATTCCAAGTTTTAGCGTCGTTTTTTCTTCGGCAGTCATTTTTTCATCGCCTACCTGACGGACTATCTCATCGAGAATATTTGAGAGTTGACGACCCAAAAAGATGGATAAGATGGCAGGAGGCGCTTCGTTTGCTCCCAGACGATAAGTGTTTCCTGCACTGACAATAGATGCGCGAAGCAAATCCTGATTTTTATATACCATCATCAATACATTGACAAGAAACGTCAGAAAAAGCATATTTCCTTTAGGATTTTTTCCGGGTGCGAACAGATTGATTCCCGTGTCAGTACAGAGTGACCAGTTGTTATGCTTACCAGAACCATTAACGCCACTGTATGGCTTTTCGTGTAGTAGTACGGCAAAGTTATGTTTACGTGCAATTCTCTTCATCAAGTCCATTACCAATTGATTGTGGTCGTTGGCAAGATTGACGTTTTCGAATATTGGTGCTAATTCGAATTGGTTAGGGGCAACTTCGTTGTGTCTTGTTTTAACGGGGATACCTAATTTATGACATTCGATTTCCAGTTCTTTCATGAATGCGGTGACTCTCGGAGGAATGGAACCGAAGTAGTGGTCTTCGAGTTGTTGATCCTTGGCAGAAGAGTGTCCCATAAGTGTTCGCCCGGTGAGACAGAGATCAGGGCGGGCATTATACAGTGCAATGTCCACGAGAAAATACTCCTGTTCCCATCCCAGGTTGGCGTATACACGGGTAATGTTTTTATCGAACAACTGACAAACTTCTGTCGCGGCTTTATCTACTGCTGCCAGAGCTTTCAGCAGGGGAGTCTTGTAGTCTAAGGCCTCACCTGTATATGAGATAAAGATGGTGGGAATACATAACGTACTGTCTACCACAAAAGCCGGGGAAGATACATCCCATGCCGTATATCCTCGCGCTTCGAAGGTATTGCGTATTCCGCCATTAGGGAAAGAAGAAGCATCCGGCTCCTGTTGTACGAGAAGCTTACCCGAGAAACGCTCGATGACCTCGGAGTCTTCGCCGAATTCGATGAATCCGTCGTGTTTTTCGGCTGTGCCGTCGGTCAACGGTTGAAACCAATGTGTATAATGAGTTACATGCAGCGACTTCGCCCAGTTTTTCATGCCGTTGGCTATAAGGTCTGCCATTTCTCTGTTGATGGGTATTCCCTTTTCTATGGCGTCCGTAACAGCTTTATATGCTTCTTTGGGTAGATATTCTTGCATTTTTTTGCGATCGAATACATGACTTCCGTAATAATCTGACAATTTGTTAGAAGGGGCTGTTACTTCCAGTGGCTTCCGATTAGCTAATTCTCGTAAGGCGAAAAATCTCATTTTTGACATGGCTCTTTCTTTTTATTGATTCTTGGCTACAAAAATATGTGTTTTTGTTTAAATACCCTGTTTTTTGAGGGGTATTATTTGAATAATGAATATCTTTTAAAGATAATACCCCCTTTGGGAGAGGGTATTTCCCGTTTTTGAGCAATTAATGATGCCTCGCGACAGAATCCGGCTATATTCGTTTCTTGTGCAATAATGCTTCCGATAAAGATTTTTCATATACATTTGTAATTCATCAGCCTTTTGCTTTTCAATAGAATGAGGCAAGGAACCTTTTGCTACATAGGAATACTCGTCGGATTATTATTGACAATACACGTTCGCGTTTTGTCTTCTCCTGTATTTTTTCCGGACATCAATCGTTTGTCTGCCGATTCTCTTATGCAGAAAGCGAGACTCTTTGCTCCGTTTTATGAACGGGTCATAGACGAATATCAGGCAGAACTGTATATAAAAGGTAAAGTTAACATTCGAAAGAAGAACCATTTGTTGCGCTTTTTACCTACGATGTTCCGCATCCGCAAGAATGTGCGTGAATATTTGATAGAAACCAGCAGTGACCTTCATTTTACCGCCCCTGATATTTACGATCAGAAAGTAAAAGCGAGTATGGGAACCTGTTCTGAATTCTGGGAAATGGACGGACGTCTGCCGGAATATTTTCATATCAATATTTATTCTCCCAGTCTGCTTTACAATAAACTGCTCTCACCTTTATCTCCCGATGCGGCAAAGTATTATGTTTATTCGGTCGATTCCGTTTCGGGCAATACGAATGAGTCTCAATATCGAATCCGTTTTCGCCCGAAGTATAAGAGTTTCCAGTTACTGAGCGGATATCTCGTGTTGAGCGAAGACGTATGGAGCGTTCGTGAAATTAAGTTTTCGGGTCGTTCCGAGATGATTCGTTTTGAGAATCATATCCGTATGGGAGATATCGGGGAGCCCGACGAGTTTCTTCCGGTGAGTTACCATATAAACGCCACCTTTTTCTTTTTAGGAAATGAGATGGAGGGAAGCTACGATGCGGTGCTGAATTATAAAACCATTACCCAAAGAGACCCAGCCAAGGAGCTGCGTAAGCCGGGGCGGAGTAAATACGATTTGTCGAATTCTTACACCTTGAGTTGCGACACAAATACTTGTATAAGAGATACCGCCCGTTTCACTCCTTTACGACCTTTCCCGCTTACGGTTTCCGAAAAGAAACTCTATACCGATTTCTTCATGCAACGGGATACAACCATCAACCCCCGCAAGCGGTTGAATAAACGACTCGAATTTTGGGGAGAGATAGGTGATGCCCTTATCAGCCGATATACGGTGAATCTTTCTAAGGTGGGTAGTATACGCTGCTCGCCGTTGATTAATCCGTTTCTGATGAGTTATAGCGGAAAAAATGGTCTCTCATATAAGCAGGAGTTTAAATACAACCGTCTGTTTGCCGGAGACAGATTGCTGCGGATTGTCCCGAAACTTGGATATAACTTTAAGCAAAAAGAGCTTTATTGGTCGGTGAATGCTAACTTTAACTACTGGCCTCGTAAACGTTCGGCAATCCATTTTAGCGTAGGCAACGGAAACCGTATTTATAGCAGCGATATTTTAGACGAACTGAAAAGTATTCCCGACAGCGTGTTTGATTTCAGTCAGATACATTTGGACTATTTCAAGAATCTCTATATGAAAATATATCACAGTTGGGAGGTTGTCAACGGATTTTCTTTGGATGTGGGAATCACTACGCATAAGCGTACGGAGGTGAATCGTTCCCGTCTGGTATTTTTGCGCTCACCTTCCGCCCAGTCTGCTCATACGGGAGGTCTTCCGACCTTTACCATGCCGATACTCCGGCATACCTACAACAGTTTTTCGCCTTCCGTACGTTTGAAATGGACTCCGGGACAATATTATTATATGGACGGGCACCGGAAAGTGAATCTTCATGCTCGTTATCCGAGTCTGATGATTGATTGGGAGCGCGGAATCAAAGGTGTGTTCAACAGCAGTGGAAATTATGAACGCATAGAGTTGGATGTTCAGCACGGTTTGCCTGTGGGTTTACTTCGCAAAATATACTTTCGTGTAGGGTGGGGAGCATTTACCAATCAGAAAGAGATGTATTTTGTGGATTTTGTCAATTTCACCCGTTCTAATATTCCGGTGGGGTGGGGAGATGAGATAGGAGGAGTATTTCAGTTGTTAGACGGTCCGTGGTACAATTCCTCACGCAATTATCTTCGGGCGCATGTCACCTATGAATCTCCTTTTCTCATAATGCACTATATAAATAAATTTACCCAGCATGTGTTGAGCGAGCGGTTATACATGAATGTTTTGCGAATGCCCCGTCTCAATCCTTATCTCGAACTGGGGTATGGCATTGGCACTCATATTTTCGATTTTGGATTTTTCGGAAGCTTTGCCAATTGGAAGTTTCAGGAGGTAGGATGCAAATTTACGTTTGAGTTGTTCAACCGATAGCTATGAAGCGACCTATAAATACGAAACAAACCGTATTTAACGGGGGGTATCCCGGTCAAAATGAATAAAGAATGACTAAACGTAAAGTCTATATGTGGACATGGATGCTTTCTACACCTCGGGGGGGAGCAACGCAATAATCCCGAATTACGTGGGTTGCCGATTGCGGTTGGCTATATATGCGAATCATCCCATTCGCTTAATAGGACATTCTGTCTCCAATCCCCGGGAGTATAAGCCGGAGAAGCAGATGTGGGAACAGTTGAGATTTGAATTCAGTGACTGGAAGTAAGATTGCTCTTTAATAATAACCAAATAATGAAATATGACTCAGAAAACAACTAACTCTGCCAGCGTGTGGATTATCCTTAAGCAAAAAAATAAGATCGTATATATTGCGGTGGTTACCTGTTTATTGCTTTTCTTGTTTTTAGACTATATTCCCGGTCATTCCACCTGGGTGACACCTCCGGTTGCGTTGTTTATGGGGCTGTTTTATGCGCTTGTATTCGGACAGGCATATCCCGTGTTCAATAAAATGATGTCAAAGTATCTGCTCCAATACTCGGTTGTAGGTTTGGGATTTGGAATGAACCTGCAGGCTTCTCTGGCTTCAGGAAAAGAGGGTATGGCTTTTACCATTGTATCCGTTGCCGGGACGATGCTTGCCGGTTGTCTCATCGGTAACAGGATGCTGAAGATGAACAAGAACACGTCTTATCTGGTGAGTTCCGGTACCGCCATTTGCGGAGGCAGTGCCATTGCGGCGGTGGCTCCTGTGCTTAAGGCTAAGGATGCTGAGATATCGGTGGCTTTGGGAGTGGTTTTTATCCTTAATGCGATAGGGCTTTTTGTTTTCCCGCTGATAGGGCATATGCTGAATCTGACTCAGCAACAGTTTGGTGTATGGGCGGCTATTGCCATTCATGATACGAGTTCGGTGGTGGGGGCCGGTGCACTGTATGGAGAAGAAGCGTTAAAGATTGCTACCACTGTCAAGTTGACGAGGGCTTTATGGATTGTTCCGTTGGCATTGGTAACATCGTTGCTGTTCAGGAATAAGGGGCAAGCCGTAAAGATTCCATGGTTCATTCTCTTCTTCGTGTTGGCCATGCTTGTCAATACCTACATATTAAGTATGTCTGAAAAGACGTTGTATATGGGTGAGCTTATAAACGGATTAGCTCGTAAGACACTGACCATTACATTGTTTTTTATAGGAGCCGCTCTTTCGCGCGATGCTTTGAGAAGCGTGGGTTTCAAACCGCTGATGCAAGGAGTACTCTTGTGGCTTTTGATAAGCGCGAGTACATTGGTTTATATTTATTTTTGAATCTTCTACGAGTCCGTTTCTGCCTTGCTTCGGGATAAGGTTTCCGTTCAAAAGACTTCCTTAAAACAACCCTGACTAATTCTCGACAACTGTTACTGTCTTAGAATTAGTCAGGGTTTACTTTTCTTTCTTTTTCGGAGTGTCGCCGGATGAAGCAACGGTTTATTTGGCGTAGCTTACGGCGCGTGTTTCCCGGATAACGGTGATTTTTACTTGTCCGGGATAGGTCATCTCGTCTTGAATCTTCTTTGCTATTTCTCCGGAAAGATTTTCCGTTTGCTTATCGTCAATCTTGTCCGCACCTACGATTACGCGCAGTTCGCGTCCTGCCTGAATGGCATAAGTTTTTGTCACTCCCGGATACGACATTGCCAATTGCTCAAGGTCGTTCAAGCGTTTGATATACGCTTCCACGATTTCCCGGCGTGCTCCCGGGCGTGCACCTGAAATGGCGTCACATACCTGTACGATGGGAGCCAGAAGGCTGGTCATTTCCACTTCATCGTGGTGTGCACCGATGGCGTTACATATATCGGGCTTTTCTTTGAACTTTTCAGCCAGCTTCATTCCATAGAGCGCATGGGGCAATTCCGGCTCTTCATCGGGTACTTTTCCGATATCGTGCAACAATCCCGCACGTTTGGCTTTTTTGGGGTTCAGCCCCAATTCGGATGCCATCACGGCGCAGAGATTGGCTGTTTCACGGGCATGTTGCAGAAGGTTCTGACCGTATGAAGAACGGTACTTCATTTTACCGATGATGCGAATCAATTCGGGATGCAAACCGTGTATGCCGAGGTCGATGGTGGTGCGTTTTCCGGTCTCGATGATTTCCTCTTCTACCTGTTTACGCACTTTAGCCACTACTTCTTCGATGCGTGCGGGGTGTATACGTCCGTCCGTTACTAACTGGTGGAGTGCCAGGCGCGCTACTTCACGACGCACGGGATCGAATGCCGAGAGGACGATGGCTTCGGGAGTGTCGTCTACCACGATTTCCACACCCGTAGCCGCCTCGAGAGCGCGGATATTCCGTCCTTCGCGTCCGATGATGCGTCCTTTGATTTCATCCGACTCAATGTGGAACACCGTTACGGAGTTCTCAATGGCGGTCTCCGTGGCTACTCGTTGGATAGACTGAATGACGATGCGTTTGGCTTCTTTACTTGCTGTGAGTTTGGCGTCGTCCATGATGTCGTTGATGTATGACTGAGCCTGCGATTTAGCTTCTTCTTTCAGTGATTCCACCATGCGTTCTTTCGCTTCTTCGGCAGATAATCCGGATATCGTTTCCAGTTTTTCTATTTCCTGTTGCTGAAGCTTGTCCAACTCTTCTTTCTTTTTGTCTACGATAAGCAGTTGGTTTTCCAGATTCTCTTTTACGGCTTCGGCTTCCGCTTTTCGGCGTTGAATTTCTTCCTGACGCTGATTAAGCACAAGTTCGCGCTGTTTCAGTTTGTTCTCCGCCTGCTGAATCCGTTGATTTCGGATGGAAACTTCTTTTTCCAAATCGGCTTTTTTGTTCAGGAATTTCTCCTTTACTTCAAGCAACTTATTTTTCTTGATTACTTCCGCTTCCGCTTCCGCTTCCTTGAGAATGTTGTCGTATTTGGACTTCAAACCGTGTTTGAAGAGTAGGTACGACAGAAACCCTCCGAGCATAAAACAGGCAAGGGACACTACTATGATTACTACTGTCATTGTGAATGTTTTTTAGTTGTTGTTATAAATAAAAACGCACTGCAAAAAGACTTTCTTCGCTGGGGGAGAAAGGACTTTTACACAGTGCGCGGATTTTCGTTTTTTTTTGCTGACATATGGGAAAACCGTCACATTCTCTTAATGTAGTCTTCCAATACTTCTGTCAGTTCGTTTATCTTGCTGGCATACGGCAGGGTATCGTTCCGGTCTTTCATTTTCAGGTTCTCAAGGGCAAACTGGTAGGCTACCATTGTAAGAATCTTCTCAATAGAAATGTTGCTGTAACGCTCCCTGTACGCATTCAGTCGTATGTCCACCTGTTTGGCGGCTTCCCTTACCATTTCTTCTTCCTCGCGTAAGATGGTGAGCGGGTAGGTGGAGCCGGCCATTTGCAGATTTATCTTTATCGTATCGTTCATACATCTTGCTATTCATTCAACAGAGCGATGCATTTATCGACTTCACGCACTAATTTAGACAATCTCAGCTTTGTATCGTTCACATCACTGCCGTTAAGGCTGATTGTCATTGCTGTTTTCAGGTTTGTATAGTCGGCTTCCAAGGCACGATAGTCAGCGTGAGCTCGTTTGCATTCCTCTTGTTCAGCTTGCAGGAGCTGCTTTAGTTCGGCATTTTCACGTTTCAACTCGTCATGCAGAAAGATAAGATGATGCAGCCTTGCTTCAAAGGTGCTTAGTCTCTTCTTTTCTTCGTCAGTCATTACTATACCAAAATTGTATACAAAAATACGATTTACTTGTAGATTACAAAAGTTTTTCAGTGAAAAGTGCATTGTTAAGCCATAATATTACGATAATATGTGTTTTTTTGATGTCTCTGCAAGCAGCTCTTTATCTCTTTGTTTCGGACGTGGGGGCTTCGTGTTTCATTGTGTTCTTCCGTTAAAAGCGTAGATGGAAAGTCTTTTATTTGTATCGTCTCCAGCCAAGAATATGCTGAAGTGTGCTGCAGGGGATAATCTGGAGAACGACGAAAGTACAGTACTCGAACCATACAAGTACGGTATTCGAACCGAACAGGTATGGTATTCGAGCCGTACGGGTGTGGTACGGGGAACGTTTTTTGTTTCTTTGTAATTTTCATTAAATCAGTTGATTAACGGTGGGTAAGGTGTGTCGGAATCATGCCGGATAATCTTATTCCGAATCCGGCTTATTTGCCATTGACGAGCGGTGAACTTGATTTGCGGGAACAGGTATATAAGAAAAAAGAGATATTCTCGATAAAGTTTTTTATAAAATAGTTTGGTTTATAAAATAAACTATATATCTTTGTACCGGATTCGAGTCCCAGATATTAATTTACTAACCATTACGAAAGGGAGGAAATGAGATGAAAAATTACAAAAGAAGCTTACTCGCGCTCTCGCTGTGTGCATGTGCGCTTGTGGCTGTTGCTCAAAATGAACTGACTGTGAAGATAACAAACGTACCCTCGTCTCAAGGGAAAGTGTTGGTGGCTACGAGTAAGGGGCAGTATGCCATGGCGGAAGCTAAATCGCCCGAAACGCAACTGATAATTAAGGGAGTTCCCATGGGAGAATACAAGTTTTATGCCTATCATGACGAAAACGGAAACTTCCAGTTGGACGAGGAAAATGGGATACCCCGGGAATTCTGTGTTGACAAGACGCTGAAGATAGACGAAGGAACAAAGGCTGTGGAGATGGTTTTGACAGATGTGCGGGGAGTCGTAAAGAAGCTAGAGAAGTAGAGAAGGTAACTAAAAAAGCACTGGCGTCATCCGGAGGATGACGCCAGTGGAAGTATCGGATATTTTTAATTTAATGAAAAAGTGTAACTAATTATGGAAGAAAAAAAACTGAACGAGAAAGAGAGTTTGGAACTTATCTCTCAAATGATACAGAATACAAGAACTCAAATGATGAAACACGCAGGATTACCTTTTCTGCTGTGGGGATACAGCACGGTAGCAATGTCTTTTCTTATTTGGTATCTGCTGCGGGAAACGGGTGATTACCATTGGTATTGTCTGTGGTTTTTGCTCCCTGTTTTGCCTTTATCTGTCACCATATGGCATACGAAGAAGCAGAAAAAGATGGTGAAAACATATATCGACAGGATTATCGGGTATGTCTGGGCTGTATTCGGTATAAGCGGCTTTTTGCTGTCCTGTGCTTCATTCGGTATGAGATTTCCTATTTTGTTTGTCATTCTGCTATTGATGGGTATGGGTACCACACTGACCGGGTTGATTATACGTATGAACCTGATTGCAGTGGCGGGAGGCATAGGCATATTGTCAGCTTTCGGATCTCTGCTTGTGCAAGGAACAGAACAGATGCTGTTTTTCGGATTGGCTTTTATCCCCATGATGATTCTGCCGGGACATTATCTCAATAAAAAATCCGCTGATTTTTAATCAGAAGCACAACGCTTATGTTTAAAGAATTGAACCCTTTGCTCCATAGTGAGTTGCGCCTTGCGGTGATGTCGTTGCTGATAGGCGTGGAAGAAGCGGACTTCGTCTACATCCGGCAGCAAACCGGAGCTACGGCGGGCAACCTGAGTGTGCAGCTCGACAAACTTGGCAAGGCGGGCTATGTGGAGGTGACAAAGACTTTTAAAGGAAAAATGCCTTGCACCCTTTGCAAGATCACTCCTCAGGGAGTGGATGCTTTCGAGGAGTATGTGGCTGCATTGAAAACTTATATCGTAAAATAAAGGTATGTTTTGTGGTGCCGGAAGGTCGGAAATAATGTGCTGTCATGCTTTCCGGCCACAAAACATGCGTGCAAAAAGTGAAAAACAAAATGAGAATATTGGTGACGTATGCCGTTCAGGGCGAATTTACAGAATTGAGGTTTCCCGGGCTGAAAGGAGATGAAGAATTGCACATCGGTTATTTACGTACGGGGGTAGGCAAGACTAAATCTGCTTTTTACCTTTCGGAAGCGATTGCTCAGGGAAATCCCGATTTGGTGATTAATGTAGGTACTGCCGGAAGCACCCGCTGCGCCGTGGGCGATATCAGGGTTTGCCGCCGTTTTATAGACAGGGATATGCAAAGGCTTAAACTCGAAGGAATCGAGTATGAGATAGACTCGTCCGGTTTGCTTGCAGAGAAAGGTTATTGCATGCACTGGACGGAAGAAGGAGTGTGCAATACCGGTGATACCTTTCTTACGGAGAAAGCTGACGTGGAAGGCGACGTTATAGATATGGAAGCATATGCGCAAGCTTTTGTTTGCCGTTCTAAAAATGTACCTTTCATTGCGGTGAAATACGTGACCGATATTGTAGGACAAAACTCCGTAAAACATTGGGAAGATAAACTGACCGATGCCCGGCGGGAGTTGGCCATTTTCTTTAACGAGGTGAAGAGGGAGATTTGAGCGTCTTGAAGGAGAGGATGTGATAAGTGGTAGCCGCCGCTATAGACAGTAAAAGAATCTTTATCCAAATGTTGGATAGCAAAAAGAGTACGCAATAAAGTATCGTGATCCAAATCAGTGACACGGAAATAATCTTGGCACGTAATGGGATGGCTTTATGTTCGCGAAAATTCCGGATGTACGGACCAAGGTATTTCTGGTTCAGTAGCCTCTCGTAGAGTCTTTGAGAACTTTTGCAATATAGTGCGGCAGTGAGTAGCAGAAAAGGTGTGGTAGGAAGTAAAGGCAGAAAAATGCCTACGATGCCGAGTATCAGGGAGATGGTTCCGAGTGTGATATAGAGGATTTTCATGCTGCAAAAATAAGATATTTATTGTTCCCTTTTCATTTTTCTCCGGATAGAATGGAGGCATAGTCCGTTCTGATGTAAAAGGGGTAGGGAGGAGGAATGGCTATATAATCGCTATTTCCCTACGGGATATGCTTTAATCCTGTGTCGCAGGTAAGCGTGTTGTGATGTATTCAAATAAAGAAAAACGTTTCTCTATTTCAGGTTTGCTTTTCAAACGACGGAAAGCATCTGAAATAGAGAAACGTTTCTTATATGTTCTCCGTCTCCCGGATAAAACTCCCTTTTACTTACCCCTTCTTATATAAAAGATTAATGCGGGAGACGGATGCAGGATGAGCAAGGCTCACCTGCCTGTTTGTTTTAGCAATCCTCTGATTTTCTCATTCAGACTATCGGCCTTCATCAACTCTTCCAGTGTCAGATGCATCCGGTAACGCCAGTAATGGCGTGGATTTGCAGGGACGTTGATACGTTCTTCCTGGACATTGGAATTACGCCATTTACCGTCTATCGAGAGCCAATCTTGCCACGAAAGAATGCAGAGCATCGACTGGCTGTAGAGGTGGTTGCGCACTACTTCTTCGCAGATTTCGGGAGTGGCGGTTGCCGGGGCGGTACCGTAGTGTCCGAGCATGTAGTTGTAGTAACGCTGTGTCTGCTGTGCGTCTTCTTCCCACCAACCGCGTAGTGTAGACATGTCGTGTGTAGATATGGTACACACGGAGCGATAGGGATACCAATCGGGATGCCCGAACTCTTGCGAGGGGTCTTTGGGCATACGCTGTATTTCGAGTGAAAGAATACGCAGATTGTTCATCACCCATGCCACGCAGTCGGGAATCATACCTAAGTCTTCACCGCACACAAGCATCCGCGTGGATTGTGTCAGTTGAGGGAGCTTCTTCATGGCCTGTTCACCCCAAAAGTCGTTATGACGATGGTAATAGTAGTTGTCGTACAAGCGGTTGAAAGCTTCCTTTTCCCAATCGTTCAGTGCATGATAGATGTAATCATGCTGTACCGCGATGCGGGGATGATATGTATGCGGGTTATTACGGTCGGGCACAAATAACACATTGCTGATAAGGGCATACAAACCATCGCGTATCCAGACACTGTCTTCATCGGTCTTTCCGGCAAAGAATGCTTCCACCTTGCGTTGCGTGTCGAACTCTGGACGCATGCGGTACACCTCCCATTTGTCGGTAGGCTCTATAAATGTTTCTTTTACGTATGCTGTATGCGGTCCGAACATTTGTCCCAAGAAATATTCGTGAATGAAAGGTTGCAGGAAGAAATCTTCCCGGAAAGCCAATCCGTAGCTTTCTATTTCTTCACGGCTCATGGCAATGGAAGGGACAAACTGCCCCAACAGGCCATGTACGGCATGAGTGGGGATTTCCCAAATGCGGAAGAATCCCAATATGTGGTCAATACGGTATGCGTCGAAATATTCCGACATCTTGCGGAAACGCTTCATCCACCATGCATAACCGTCTTTCTCCATTACATCCCAATTGTAAGTGGGAAAACCCCAGTTTTGTCCGTTGACAGAGAAGTCATCGGGTGGCGCTCCCGCTTGTCCGTTGAGGTTGAAATAATGCGGTTCGGTCCATGCTTCCACACTGTTCCGGCTGATACCGATGGGAATGTCGCCTTTCAGTACGATACCGTTGTTACGGGCATACTCTGAGGCTGCTTTCAACTGAAGGTGAAGGTGGTACTGAATGAAGAAATATATGGCGATGTGACGATAATCAGTACTTTCCGGATCGCATAATTTCTCGATGTCTGCAACATCGTAAACATTGTATCTGGGCCACTGGCGGAAATCAGGAGTCTTATATAGGTCACGTAAATAGCTGAACACGGCATAAGGTTGCAACCACTCCTTGTTATTTTCAAAGAACTCTCTGAAGTCGTCGCCTGTCAGTACTTTTTCTCCGTCTTGTTGATAAATCAGATGAAAATATTCCCATTTGAGCTGGTTTACGCTTTCATAGTCTATGGCTGAAAGGGCATTCAACTCTTTTTGTTTCTTGTCAAACACGGTTATCGCTTTCTTATCTTTCAGTATGCCCATTTGTTTAAGGTCGGCATACATAGGATGAAAAGCATATATGGAAATACTGTTATATGGATAAGAGTCTGTCCAGGTATGTGTGATGGTGGTGTCATTGATTGGGAGAATCTGTACAACTTTCTGTCGAGTGACTACCGCCCAGTCGATCATTCGTTTCAAGTCTCCGAAATCTCCTACGCCGAAACTGTTTTCGGAACGCAAGGAAAATACGGGAATGGCTACTCCTGCTCCTTTCCAGTGCGAAATGGGAAAGTGGGCATAACGATCGCCTATAACCAGCGTTTCATTGGCTTTTATTCGAGGATCTGCCAGATAGCGGTTCGGGTTGTTTTCCCAAGCTACTGCGCTTTGCTTTTTCTTATTATATAACACGAACTTGTATTCCAGCGGAAAGGTGAGTTTATCCGCATCGATTTCTATCTGCCATTCAGGAAATGCAGCGTCACTCATTTGTAAAGCTTTCTCCGGATTCCAATTTCCTAATACTTTCTGGTTTCCACAAAGAGCCAGGCAGTGATCTTGATCTATTTCCGGAGCGTATGTCTTGAATAAAATTCCTTGCTTATGACTTTGGGGGTAGCTTATCCGGTTGGGATGAGCCAACAACGATTCGGTGAAAGCGGAAGTGAACAGATACTGTTCTTCGGGCAGATTCTTCCAGCAGTCTTGCAACCTGTAGGTTTTGAAATCCTCGTTTGCTATGCACAATGTGCGAGGAAATGAATTCCACTCGGAACGTATGTTTTTACCTTCTCGGAAAATGTGATACTCATACTGGATGATGCTGTTTACCGGTGATTCGACTCTGAGTTCTGCCGTCCAATGAGTGCCGTCTATAGTCTGCAGGGGAATCGCTTTATCCAAGCAATTATGGCCTAACTCCGCTATATTCCCTGAAACTCTGACTTCTTCACCCCAATTGGTGCGATATTCGATGTGGAAGGATAATATCATATTATTAGATTTAAAAATAGCTGCAATGATTATGCAAGTATAGAGTATTCTATGGCATAATCATGCAGCTATGTCTTTCTAAATATTTTAATTCCTATGCAAACGTTTGTGGTTTGCAGAGACTATAAGATTATCCGCATCGGGATGCTCCGCATGTCGTGCAGATTAAACATCCTTCTTGGTAGACGAGAGTTTCATTTCCGCAATTGGGACACTTTTTCCCTTTCGCTTCGGTACCATCCGTAACATAGTTCTTCAAGGCGCGTTCTACACCGTTTTTCCAAGTGTTTATGTTCTCACTGTCAAGCTGTAATGAACTTACCAGTTTCATAACTTGCTCAATTGGCATACGATAGCGTAATACCCCTGAAATCAGTTTAGCATAGTTCCAATACTCTTTATTGAATTTCTCGGATAACCCTTCGATAGTAACCTTGTAGCCGCGTTTATTTTGGAATTGGAAATCGTAACGCTTGTTACCTTCTTTGTCTACGTTTTTGATGATCTGTCCCCGGGTTACATTTTTAGGTAATATGATTCCTTCATCGTCATCTTGCAGTCCGGTAAATATTTCGTAAGGATGTCCATCAAGCAAACCAACGAAAGCTACCCACTTTTCTTTATTGTTCTGGAATCGTACGACATCGGCTTCCAGTACGGGAGGGCGGGTTTCAACTACCGTAGGTGGTTTGCATGGAGGAAGTTCTTCTTTTTTATCGCTCTTGGTGGAAATGAGCACTCCCGAGCGAGAACCGTCCCGGTAAACGGTACAGCCTTTGCATCCCGATCTCCAGGCTTCTACATACAGGCGATTTACGAGCTCTTCGTCCACATCGTTTGGCAGATTGATCGTTACGCTGATAGAATGGTCTACCCATTTCTGGATACGTCCTTGCATCTTTACTTTCATCAGCCAATCCACATCATTGGATGTTGCTTTGTAATAAGGAGATTGTTCTACGAGTGAATCTATTTCTTCCTGTGTATAGCGTTTGGAGGGGTCGAATCCTTTTGATTCCATCCAAGTAATAAATTTGGGGTGGAATACGATATATTCTTCGAATGCATCCCCAGTCTCATCGATGAAGTCTATATGGATGTTGGAATCGTTAGGGTTTACCTTGCGACGACGTTTGTAAACAGGCAGGAATACCGGTTCGATACCTGATGTTGTCTGTGTCATTAAACTCGTGGTACCGGTAGGGGCAATGGTAAGGCAGGCAATATTTCGTCTGCCATACTTCTGCATATCTTCATACAATTGAGGATCCGCTTCCTTTAATCGATTGATGAACGGATTGTTTTTTTCCCTTTCGGTATCATAGATTTCAAATGCTCCGCGTTCTTTTGCCATTTCCACAGACGAACGATAGGCGCTTAATGCGATGGTTTTATGAACTTTTTCCGAAAATTCCGTAGCCTCTTCCGTGCCATATCGTAATCCTAATGCAGCCAGCATGTCGCCTTCGGCGGTAATACCCACACCTGTGCGGCGTCCTTGTCCGCTCTTTTTGTATATCTTATCCCATAAGGAACGTTCGGTGTTTTTTACTTCAGCGCTTTCAGGGTCGGTGTCTATTTTATCCATTATGCGCTCGATTTTTTCAAGCTCAAGATCGATAATATCGTCCATGATACGCTGGGCGAGTCCGACATGTTTGGAGAATAGCCCAAAATCGAAATAAGCGTCAGGCTTAAAAGGATTCACCACGTATGAATAAAGATTGATAGCTAACAGGCGGCAAGAATCATAAGGGCAAAGCGGTATCTCTCCACAGGGATTTGTAGAAACAGTTTGATATCCTAAATCGGCGTAACAGTCGGGTACGGACTCTTTCAGGATTGTATCCCAGAAGAGTACACCGGGTTCTGCGGATTTCCATGCATTATGCACAATTTTCTTCCAAAGACCGGTAGCATCTATTTCTTTCTGGAATGTGGGCTCACTGGAGTTGATAGGATATTGTTGTATGTAGGGTTTTCCTTCTGTGGCAGCAACCATAAAGGCGTCGTCAAGTTTTACGGATACATTGGCCCCTGTTACTTTACCTTCTGTCATCTTTGCATCGATAAAAGCTTCGGAGTCAGGATGCTTAATGGATACGCTCAACATGAGGGCTCCGCGTCGTCCATCTTGAGCAACTTCGCGAGTGGAATTGGAGTAGCGCTCCATAAATGGAACGAGTCCAGTAGAAGTAAGTGCGGAGTTTTTGACAGGAGAACCTTTGGGACGAATATGCGAAAGGTCGTGCCCTACGCCTCCGCGACGTTTCATTAGTTGTACTTGTTCCTCGTCAATCTTAAAAATAGCACCGTAAGAGTCTGCCTGTCCGTCTACACCGATCACAAAACAGTTGGACAGAGAGGCTACTTGGAAATTGTTACCGATGCCCGTCATCGGACTGCCTTGTGGAACAATGTACTTGAAGTGATCTAATAATTCGAATAGTTCTTTTGCGCTTAAAGGGTTGGCATACTTGGCTTCGATTCGAGCTACTTCATTAGCAATTCTCCAATGCATATCCTCCGGAGATTTTTCGTAAATGTTCCCGAAAGAATCTTTGACTGCGTATTTATTTACCCAAACACGAGCTGCTAATTCATCACCATTGAAGTACCGTAAAGACTCTTCATAGGCTTCTTTGTAAGAATAAGATTGATTTTCCACGATATTTATAGCTTAATTCATTAATTATGATAATAGGAAATTGTAGAGGTTTCGCTTAATCGTAATAAATGAGATTGCAAATCTAATGATGTTTTTTATTATTGCAAAAGAAAAGGGGGATTATTTAAAAGTTGTACAAAAAAGACTTGTTTTAGCTACTCTTGTTGAATGATGATTTTGCTTTATGAAAATTAAAATGTTGTATTACAGTTTATTATATTTTTAGTTTGATTGAAAAGTTTTCTAAAAAGTATTTTGTTATTGTTCTATCGTTTAATTTTTGTTCAAATATATAGATGGTAAAAGGCTTGTGTGATGGTGTTTTTGAATATATTTATCTATTTTGTATATTTGCAAGAAAAAGAAATGAATACACTGAAAAAACGAAGAACGATTCGTAGATATCTATCTAAAGATATTTCGAATGATTTGTTAAATGATTTGTTTGATTCCGCTTTTCGCGCTTCTACGGTTGGGAATATGCAGGTTTACAGCGTTATTGTAACGCGTGATGTTGAGCGTAAGGCAAGACTTATGCCTGCTCATTACAACCAGTCTATGGTTATGGAAGCACCGGTGGTTCTTACGTTCTGTATTGACTTGAGGAGGTTCAGCAAGTGGTGTGAACTACGTAAAGCTACTCCCGGCTATAATAATTTGGAATGGTTCATAACCGGTTCGGTAGATACTTTGTTGGCTGCGCAAACGTTTTGTGTGGCTGCAGAAGAGAAAGGACTAGGAATCTGTTATCTGGGTACGACTACTTATAATCCGCAGCAGATTATAGATGCTTTGGAACTTCCAGAATTAGTTTTTCCTATTACAACGATAACCGTAGGATGGCCGGCAGAAACACCCTCCTTGACAGATCGCTTGCCGATTGATGCAATTATTCATGAAGAGACTTATCATGATTATACTTCAGCAGATATAGACCGTTTATACGCATATAAAGAATCGCTGGCAGAAAACAAGCGTTTTGTGGTTGAAAACGCTAAAGAGACTTTGGCGCAGGTATTCACTGATGTGCGTTATAAGAAAGAGGATAATGAGAGGATGTCGGAACATCTCTGGCAATCCATAAAAAAGCAGGGTTTTTAACCCTGCTTTTTTATGGATGTTTGAAGTTCTTCAATTTCTGCCCGGAAATTTTTATCTACTTCTTTCAACTCTTTAATGGTTTTACAGGCGTGTAGAACCGTGGCATGATCTTTACCTCCAATCAAAGAGCCTATTTTAGTAGTAGATAGATCGGTGTATGATTTGGCGAGATACATGGCTACCTGTCTTGCCTGTACTACCTCACGCTTTCTTGATTTGGTATAGATTGCATTTCTTTCCAAAGAGAAATGTTTGCATACAGTGCTGATGATATCTTCTACAGATATCGTTTTGCTTTCGTTTCTTACTACTTTGTGCACAATGCGTTGTGCAAGGTCTAAATCAATCTCTTTGTTATATATGGTGGAATGTGCCATTATGGAGATAACTATTCCCTCCAAGTCGCGTACACTTTCTCCTACGTTTTCAGCAATGTAGTCTATGACTTCGGAGGGGAACTGTAGACCGTCTCGATTGATTTTGTTTCGTAGGATATTCTTGCGTAATTCGATGGTGGGTCTTTCCAGCTCGGCTACCATTCCCCATTTAAAACGGGTTATCAGCCGTTCTTCCATTCCTTGTAGTAAAACGGGGGCGCGATCAGAAGTCAGGATAAGTTGTTTGCCGTTTTGATGCAGGTGATTGAATATGTGGAAAAACGTATTCTGAGTTTTGGTTACTCCGGCAAATTCCTGAATGTCATCGATTATCAAAACATCTATCGATTGATAGAAATTGATAAAATCATTTGTTGTATTATTACGTACCGAATCGGTATACTGTACCTGAAAGAGGTGAGCCGATACGTAGAGTACACGTTTTGCAGGATAAAGTTCTTTTATTTTTGTACCGATGGCATTGATGAGATGGGTTTTCCCTACACCGGATGCTCCATGAAGAAACAAAGGGTTGAATATGGTTTTTGCGGGATTCAAGGCTACCGCTTCTGCTACGCTACGGGATAGTTTGTTGCTGTATCCTTCTATAAAAGTTTCGAAATTGTATTCAGGATTGAGATGCGGGTCCAAATCCGCTACGGGAACCTGCGGAATAGCTTTATCTATAATGTTTTTTTGAGGTATAACGGTGCGTGAAGTAGATTCCAGGTTTACGGTTGTATGCGAACCTTTATCTACCACTACATTATATAGTAATTTGGTGCCTTCTCCAAATACTTTATACAGTGTTTTACGCAATAAATCGACAAACTTATCTTCCAGAAATTCATAAAAGAACTGACTGGGCACTTGTACGATTAATGTGTTATCCTCATATTTTAAAGAGGTGATAGGGTGAAACCATGTTTTATATGTCTGCTCGGGAACGTTGTCTCTGATAATTTCAAGACAACGATTCCACAGTCCGACATGATTTAATTCACTCATAACGGCTTTAAAAACATTTATTGATTAAGCGAAACTTCTACATATGCAAAATTGGGAATCTTATTCGAGAAAAGCAAATAGCGTTATTTCCTTGTTTTTCTCTTTAATATAGTAAGCCATTTAAACTCAATAACTTATATATTTAACCTATGAGACCCTCTTTTGTTTGAATCTTGCTTTTTTATAAACGTCTGTTTTTTAGATGAATAAGGGGTTCGTGCAGACTTCTCTTCTGATTTGAGACAAAACTGCTTAAACGGATAATTTATTTCCTACAGAGAGCTATCGCGTAGTTTTTCTCTCTTCTTTTCTTGATGCTATTAATTTAGACAAAATCTATATAGAACTGTCACGTACTATTTGTTTTTTCTTCCAAACAGAGAAAAATGCACATAGCGTTTAGGGTGTGTTTGGAGGTCTTTAAGCAGACTTGCCGCATTTGCCGATGTCTCATTCAGATTATTGTAAAGAGAAGGGTCGTTCAGGAACAGTCCGATGCTGTTGTCTTTTTGGTTGAGTTTTTCTGTAATGGTTTTTACGTTGTGCAAGGTACTGTCTATACGGGTAAATGTGACGGCGTAGTCGATGGTCTTCAGATTGTTGCTGATGTCTATAAAATTATCGCTGAGGGTGTTGAGTTTGCCGGTAAGTTGCGGAATATCTTTACTCATCAGTGTGCGCAGTTCACTTCCGGCTATTTCCATGTGAGCCATTGTGTTTTGCATGCTTTGCAGTGTATTGGGGATGGCCGGATTTGACAATATATGATTCAGAGATGCAAGTATAGAGTCCAACTTCGGAATGATTTTTTCTACTTGAGGCATAAGTGTGTTTACCTTGTCCATTACGCCATTGTTTATGTGACCGGGGATTGTATCTCCTTTCAGGTGTTTTTGCCGGGGGTTATTTGCCAGAAGCAGATTTATTTTGGTTCCACCCATTAATTCGGACGTTAATTCGGCAGAACTTCCTATGGGAATGCGTAACTCCGGAGTGACATCGATCTCAGCTACGACTTTGCCCGGTTGAGTATAATCGTATATAAGATCGCTCACAATACCAACCCGGAAACCGTCGGCGAAAACCGGACTTGACTTGGTGAGTCCGTTTATATGTTGAAATTTGATGTAAAAGTAGCTGGTGGGTTTGAACATGTGTATACCTTTCAGGTAATTGATGCCATATACCAAAACACAAAGGGATACAATGCCGGCTATACCTATCTTGACTTCTTTAGTAAATAATTTCATGATTGCAGAAATAGTTTATGTTAATTACTTGTTCTTATTATTAAACTCTCTGATAGCTTCGTTGACGTTTACTTTTTCCCCGTTTTTGAATGCTACGATAAAGGCATCCTTAAATTTTAGAGCAATCTCACGTTTGCTACGCAAAACTCGATTGTAGTCTTCGGAGCTACCGTATATGTATTTGTAAAGTCCGTTCTCCCGATAATGCTCTATCGGTCTCAATCCTTTGAAACGTTTGTCGCCGGCAGATAAGGGGTGTGAGGAAGTGAGTATTTGCACGGCAAACCGAATAGAGGTATTTGTGTCTGTTTTACGGTTTTCCCGAGCGGTGTTTGACACAGATTCGTGAATGTTTTCCTGTTTACCGGAATCCGGAACTGCCGGATGGTGTGTCTCTTGTTTATCTTCCTCTTTCTCTTGGCGCATCGAGTCGCCCGGCGGTATTGCGACGTTGCTTTTTCCTGTTAACCGCATTTCATGTTCTTGTTTGTATGCAAGAAAAGCCCTGAATAACCCATTGGCGAGTGAGGTGCTTCCGCTTTCGGAATTGAGGTATCGCTCTTCGGCTTGATTTGATATGAAGCCGAGTTCTACGAGTATGCTGGGCATGGCGCTTGCTTTGAGAACCAGAAATCCCGCCTGATGCACCCCTCTGTCTGCACGTTTGCAAGTATGGTAAAATTCTTTCTGCACAAGAGACGCCAAATGGACGCTTTGCGACATATACTTGTCTTGCATGAACTCGAAAATGATATATGATTCGGATGAGTTTGGATTGAAACCCGCATATCGTGACCGGTAATCGCTCTCGTACAGAATCACGGAATTCTCTCGTTTGGCTACGGCGAGGTTTGCATCGGATTTGGCTAAACCGAGCGTCCATGTGGAGGTTCCACTTACATCCCTTCCGCCGCCTATGGAGTTGGTGTGTATGGAGATAAACAAGTCCGCTTTGGCGTTATTGGCAATCTCTGCCCGGCGATCGAGCGGAATGAAGGTATCTTTCTTCCGTGTGTAGATGACATTTACATCAGGGCAGTTTTTCTCTATTTGCTTTCCAAATTTAAGTGCGACGTTGAGATTGATGTCTTTCTCTTTCGAAAAACGTCCGAGAGCACCCGGATCATGTCCGCCATGTCCGGCATCGATGACAACAGTGAAGTTTTTTGCCTCGATTATGGTGATGCCGCAGAAAAGAAAAAGCGACACGAAGCAGAAATAAGCGCGTACTATATGAATAGTATATAATCTCATATCAGGAAATTGCTGCAAATGTAACAGAAAAATACAGAAAACTGTTGGAGATTCTGAGGTTTTCTCACTTTTATCTCTCTTCCAAGGAGTGTTTCTCTCAAATAGACGTAACTTTGTCGGTTGTTATAGTGATGTAGATTCGATACATATCCTCTTTCCCGATATGGCGAATCGATGTTTGCTTTGATTCCTTTTCGTCTATATATATTGTATCAGCTTTTATGTTGAGGCAAGAAAATGCCGGTTGCTGATGGGTGGTTAAGTGTAGGGTGGCGAAAAGAGTGTTGTCATAGTACATAAAATTTAATAAGATAGAATATGTTTCTTCGTTTATTGAAGAACTGGACACTGCCATTGGCAATGTTGACAGGTACGTTTCTGTATTTGATTTTTGCACATGTCTCTGTGTTGAACCCTCTCAAACCCTATGTAAAAGAGTGGGTGGAGTATGTAATTCCTTGGTTGATATTTGCTCAATTGTTGTTGACTTTTTGCAAAGTGGAACATTGGTCGGAATTGAGACCTAAGCCGTGGCATGCCTGGTTATTATTGTTTCAGTTGTTGGTAACATTATGCTTGGCTGCGTTGTTGCTCCGATATCCTATACATATTGTTTATAAAGGGATACTTGAAGGCGTGATGGTGTGCGTGATATGCCCAACGGCTACGGCTGCCGCCGTGGTTACGTCTAAATTGGGAGGAAGCGCCTCCACGTTGACTACATATACGTTACTTTCCAATTTGCTTGCTGCCATAGTAGTTCCGCTAGTGTTCCCTTTGGTGGAGCCTCATGCCGGTATGCACTTTTGGGGAGCTTTTTTGCATATTCTCAGCAAGGTCTTTCCTTTGCTTTTGCTTCCTTTTTTTCTGGCTTGGTTTCTTCGCAAATATCTTATATCGGTTCATCTTTTTCTGTTTCGGTTTGCTTATGTGGCGTTTTATCTGTGGGCCATGGCGTTGGTTATCGTTTCGGGGCAGACCATCCGCTACATGGTCAACAGCGAGGCTTCTCTTCTTGAAAAAATACTTATAGCGTTGGCAGGACTGTTTGTGTGTTGCGTACAGTTTCTTACTGGAAAAAATGTGGGAGGGAGATATGCCGACCGCATCAGTGGCGGTCAGGCACTGGGACAGAAAAATACGGTTCTTGCCATTTGGATGTCTTATACCTATTTGAATCCGTTGGCTTCTCTGGCTCCCGGCTCCTACGTCTTGTGGCAGAATGTCATAAACTCATGGCAATTGTGGCGGAAAAGAAAACGCGAGGAAAACGGCTTGCTTTGAATGCACATGCCTTGAGCCTGTCGGGTGATGGAGACAAGAAAAAACAGACAGGCCTTTGTGTGAATCCGGAACCGCTGATATCATGCTTCGGGAACCGCACGGGTGCGGTGTTTTTACGATACGGGTGTTTTGCCCGAACCGCACCTGTATGGTTCTCGAACCGTACCTGTATGGTGTAACCGGGATTTCTCGTTCCTTTTTAATAAATTGCATATCAGCTGTTTGCAGCACTCTTCAAAACGCCCTCCCGTGTGCGCTGAATAAACTTTTCCCGAACCCATGCAACTTTTGATATTTTTCATACATTTGCATATCAAGAGTTGTCAGAATATTTTTGAATGTATAAAAGAAATGTCGTATGATAACCTTTACTCTTTGCCTTTTGTCACTTATTGCCGGTTACTTTGTGTACGGACGTTTTGTGGAGCGTATTTTCAGGCCGGACAGTCGCAGAACTCCTGCCATCGCTCAGGCAGACGGTGTGGACTACATGCCCCTTCCCACCTGGAAGACATTTATGATTCAGTTTCTGAATATTGCCGGGTTGGGTCCTATCTTCGGCGCCATCATGGGAGCCAAGTTCGGTACGGCATCCTATCTTTGGATTGTTTTAGGAAGTATCTTTGCCGGAGCCGTGCATGACTACTTTGCCGGCATGCTTTCATTACGGCATGGCGGAGAGAGTCTTCCCGAAATCATCGGAAGGTTCTTAGGGCTTCCTACCAAGCAGGTGATGCGCTGTTTCACCGTGTTGCTGATGGTGTTGGTGGGTTCCGTATTTGTGGCAGGGCCTGCCGGGCTTCTTGCCAAGCTGACTCCTGATGTTTTGGATACAACTTTCTGGATAGTGGTTGTTTTTATATATTATGTGCTGGCCACTCTGCTGCCGATTGATAAGATTATTGGCAAGATTTATCCGGTATTCGCCGTAGCATTGTTGTTTATGGCGGTGGGTATCTTAGTGATGCTTTATGTGCATCATCCTGCCTTGCCCGAGCTTTGGAAAGACGGTTTGCGAAACACACATCCCGACGCTGCGGAGCTGCCTATTTTCCCAATCATGTTCGTAAGCATTGCTTGCGGAGCCATTAGCGGTTTTCATGCCACACAAAGTCCGCTTATGGCACGTTGTATGAAAGACGAACGTTCCGGAAGATTTGTTTTCTATGGCGCCATGATTACAGAAGGTATCGTTGCACTTATTTGGGCTGCGGCTGCGACATACTTCTTTCACAACAAAGGAATGGACGAAACGAATGCGGCGGTGGTGGTAGATGCCATCACCAGAGAATGGTTGGGTACCGTTGGCGCGTTTCTGGCCATTTTAGGCGTTATCGCAGCTCCCATTACCAGCGGAGATACGGCATTTCGCTCGGCACGTCTTATCGTGGCGGACTTTTTAAGGATGGAACAAAAGAAGATGCTGCATCGTTTGTATATATGCATTCCGATGTTTCTGATAGCCATCGGACTGTTGTTGTACAGTATGCGGGATAAAGACGGTTTCGACACGATATGGCGTTATTTCGCCTGGTCCAATCAAACGCTTTCCGTTTTTACGCTGTGGGCTATTACGGTGTATTTGGTGCGTGAATGGCGAGGAAGATATCTTTATGTCTCATTGATTCCGGCTGTGTTCATGACAGCGGTATGTTTTACCTACATACTTGTTGCGCCCGAAGGTATCGGACTCAGTGTCCGGTATTCGTTGCCTATTGCAGCAATTGTTTCCATAGCCGCTCTTTTGGGATTCGGAGTTTGGTATCTGAAGACGAATAAAATCACAATGAAATGAGAAAGTTCAGAAAATCTACAACAATTACGTGGGGAATGTTGGTTTATGTCTCGTTGACGGCGGTATATTTTCTACCGCGTAATACAACAATCAGCGACATGGAGAAATACATCACGTTGGCGGTGTCCTATGCCATTGTGCTTTTACTCTGGTTTGTACTGCGTAAGAAAGAACAATTGCAGAATCGCAGACGTGAAGAGGAAGAGCAAATCGAGATCGATAACAACAAGTTAAGCAACGAATGAAAAAAGCAGTATTAGTTTTGGGTATGCTTGCCGCCACAATGACGGCGCAAGCACAGTTTGAAAAAGGTAAATGGTTTGTAAATCCCTCTCTGTCAGGTTTTAATTTGTCGTATGATACAGGTTCCGAAAATGCGTCTCTGGGAATGGAAGCTCAAGGGGGGAAATTCCTGCTCGACAACATTGCCGTGTTGGTAAATGCAGGTATCGGGTGGAATGTGGGACATTCCGCTTCCGACGTATATACGCTTGGAGTCGGCGGACGTTATTACCTTGATGATATCGGTGTATATTTCGGCTCCATTCTCAATCTTGAACGATGGGATACGGGAGTGAAAAACAATGCTAAACTCTCACTCGGATTGGAAGCCGGCTACGCTTTCTTTCTGTCACGTACGGTAACAATTGAACCTGCTGCTTATTGGAAAATCAGTGGCGGACATTCCCGTTTGGGCGTTAAGGTAGGTTTTGGATTCTACTTCTGATACCTGCCGTTACCTGAAGATGAATTTCCCTCGACAGTGGAAAATATTCTGAGTAGACTATTTTTGCTGCCGGGGGAATTTTTATGTTATTCGCCGTTTTCCATCCACCAATCTATCATTCTGCGGGCAATACTTAGTTTTTGGGGTATTTCCGGAAGGTGTTCCTTATCGTAAAAAGCGGCGGAGTGCAATTCCTCTTCTTGAATTTTCAGTTCACCGCTTTCGTAATCGGCGATGAAGCCGGTCATTAATCCGCAAGGATAAGGCCATGGCTGACTACCGAAATAAGTGATGTTTTTTATTTTCAGACCGGTTTCTTCCATTACCTCTCTTTCCACACATTGCTCCAGGGTTTCTCCCGGTTCTACAAAACCCGCTACCAAACCGTGGAAGTTCCCTCTGAAATTACGGGCCCGGACCAATAAAATTTCCTTCTCGCGACGAATCAATACAATACCGGCCGTGGCAATGGGCGGATAAAGCTCATAACCGCATAAGGGACACCTCTTCATTGTCGATGCTTTTTGTTCGGTGGCAGTTCCGCAAGTAGGGCAAAAACGGCTATGTTTCTCCCAGTAGAGCAATTGGCGGGCTTTACCTGCCGTCTGATAAACATCCGATGCCAGTAACTCGAACGAACTTCTCAGGTTTATCATGACCCATTCATCATTTTCTTCTATAATATGATCTATGGAGAAAGTATAAGCCGTTTCTCCATTGGGAAAAACAACCTCATGAATGACACTCTCGTTACCGGGATGATGGGGAGGTGCCACGCCTTCAGGTATCTGATAATATGTCTTTCCGCTACCGTTTACAGCTTTCTTTAATAGCAGTTGGTCGTTGAAGAATACGAACCATACGGAACAGGATGTCGCGTTGTAAGCATTTGTTGAATTTGGTTTTACTTGTGGCATATTCATTGCACTTTGGAAGCATATTTTAAAGTCAGAAACAAAAGAACGGCAATTAATGGAGGTCGAAAGAAGCGGATAAACCGGAATAACCTTCGAGATAGCAAAAGTCTATATTTTTTCTCTTATCAGAAAGCTTTCCGGACCTTTTTCTTTTTCTGTATTAAAACCGGAATGTATATCCCATAGATAATTATATATTCAGTGTCAATTTTTTTGCTTTTTTTCCTATCTTTGCCAAATCTTAAATAGGAACACTGTTGATTATTGAAAACACAAAGAGAAATATATGAACGAAGCATTGCTTTTTAGCTTGGGTATAGTCATTCTTTTGCTACTCTTAATTATAATGATGATTATTTCAATAAGTAAATCGAAGCAGTTAAAAACATTGCAGCGTTTGAATGAAGTCGCGGAAGAGAGCAGTCAGCTTAAGAACGCCTTTATAGCCAATATGACCCATGAGGTGCGGACTCCCCTAAATGCTATTGTGGGTTTTACCACTATTTTAGCCGAGACGGACAATCTCAGTCGGGATGAGCGTATGATATTTCTTGCCGAGATAAATGAAAACAAAGATGCGCTGTTGCAGATTATCAATGACTTATTGGACTTTTCACGGATAGAGTCGGGGACGATGGAATATACCGATACGGAGATGGATGTGAATGTGGTGATTCAAGAAATCTGCATGGCGGAGAATCTGCGTCCTAAAGCATCGGGTATTCAGGTGGAGTTTGTAGAGAATATACCCGGCTGCCGTTTGATGATGGATAGAGTGCGTTTTACTCAAGTAGTCAGCAATCTTTTAAGGAATGCGCTTAAATTTACCGAGCAGGGGAGTGTGAGGATTGGTTTTCGCCGTTTGAACAACAGAAAATATTATTTCTATGTGGCAGATACCGGATGTGGAATAGATGAAGAGGGTCGCAAAGCTATTTTTGAGCGCTTTGTAAAGATGAACTATAATATACGTGGAACAGGATTGGGACTTTCCATTACAAAATCGATCATAGAACATTATGGGGGCGGAATAGGAGTGGAGTCTCAGAAAGGCAAAGGTTCTACGTTCTACTTTACGCTTCCTCCTGAACTTGAATATAAGGAATACGGTAAGTTCTGATTTTGGTTTTCCGATTCAGTGAGGAGCGGTTTTAAGTGCTTCGGGACTACTCGGACATCTTTTTCAGCATCCTGAAGTGCCTGATGATTCCCATATAATCCCTGTCTTTATGGCGGTCGAATTTATTCCATAAATCACCGGAAATAGCCGCCCCTCCAAAGCCAAAGTCTTTTATTTCCAGAATGTTGTCGGGAGTAATGCCGCCAAGTGCCATTACTTGGTTGTCTATAATGCGTTCTTTTCCCGCTTGCCTGAGTTCTTCGGGACGGAAGCCGGAAAGGACTCCCTCCTTGGTGATACAATCATAAATAGGGGTCAGAAAGACATAATCGTAGAAATGTTTTTTTTGCTTCAATTCCTCGATCGTGTGGCAAGTGTAGCTTATATGTCCCGCATAGTCGTGCGGTTCCTTAGGATTGCGGGCGTTGAGATGAATTCCTCTTAAGTTGAATTCTTCCTTAAGATAGAAGTGTTCATGGGTGATGATGCGCTTGTGATATTGCCGTGGGATAAGTGTCAATAATCGTTCGGAAAACATGGCTGATGTTTCCGGTTTCCTCAAATGTAAGATATCGAGTCCTTCTTCAAAGAGTGACGTAATTATCTTATCTTCCTCCACAAAAAAAGCAGGGCTTGTAACCACTATGAGCTTCATTTCCTTTGTTTGATATTAATGAATGCAAGCGTCAAGCAAAGTTAGTGATAAAAGGATTGGAAAAGCAACGTTTTTTCTTTAAAATATGTTAGGCGTTTTGAATGGGAAGAGAGAAAATAAAGCGAGACCCCTGTTTGTAGTCTTTATCTATCCAGATTTGTCCTTTCATGCGTTGTACGATAATACGACAGATGGATAGACCCAATCCCGTTCCTTGCTTAAATTCATTCAGTTTCTCGAAGCGTTCGAACACCCGTTCCTGCTTGTCTTCCGGAATTCCGCACCCTGTATCCGTAACGGAAAACAACAACTCCTGTTTGTCATCATCCTTTTCTATTTTTAGTGTGATTACCCCATCTTGTGGAGTAAACTTCATGGCGTTGTTCAGTAAGTTGATGATGATTTGCTGTAGGCGGAGAGGATCTGTGCAGAAGCAGTATTCCTCTGCAAACGCTTCGAACTCAATCTGTATTCCTGTCGTGTTATGGTGTTTTGTCAATAAAATCATGTTGCGACAGTGTTCTATTAATTCACATTCCTCATATTTGAATTGAAGAATATTGGATTCCAAACGAGAGATGTCCAACACATCGTTGATTAGTTGCAGAAGCAGGTTGGAGTTCGTTTCGATGATTTGGGTATATTCTTTCTGTTCTTCCGTGACATTTATGGTGCTTACCAATAAGCTAGAAAACCCGACAATGGCATTCAACGGCGTACGAATCTCGTGGCTCATGTTAGACACAAAAGTGCTCTTCAGTCTGTTGGCTTCTTCGGCATATTCTTTGGCTGCCTGCAGTTCTTTGCGAGACTGTTCCAGCAGTTCCTTTTCCTGATACAATCTTTTGGTCAGCGCCTGTTGGGTCAAAGCCAAGCTTCGAGCTTTAAAGAAGAAGAACAGGGCCACCAGCATACCTGCGAACAGCGACACGAAGATAGCTAAAATGATGGTGACTTCGTAGCGGTACATTTCGAAGAAACTCGGCTGTTTATTTATTATTCTGGAGTTCTCAGGCAGTTTTTTTCCGTTGAGCAGCCATGTCTTCAGTTGTTCGGCATCGAATACATATTCTCCCGGCAGTACTATGAACTCGCTTTGGTAGTGCTTTTTATAGATAATTTCATATGCACGTTTACCCAGTTTTTCTCCTACTCCATCGTAAATGGGTACATATCCGCCTATGGCCCAGTTGTGAATAGATGTTCCCGTGAGACTGAATACCGGAATTTTTGGATTCGCTTCCATGAATCCAAAATTCGCATTATTCATATATGAATCTTCGTTCTTGTCTATACGCCATGTTCCCAATAGGGTTACGCTGTTTTCAGGAGCTTGTTTGTATATTTCTGTAGCTTCATCCAGACTGAGTTTTCGTCCGTCGATAAAAATAGGATTCAGTTCGGGATAATTTTTAAGCTTATTCTCAACGTATGCCGACTGTGCCAGTCCGTTGTAGGTATTGTCTGAAATGAATATGATGTTGCGTACGTTGGGGTAGAAGTATTTTATCAGTTCGATATCTTTATCGGGGCAGTAGTCGTATGTAATCAGCAACTTCACGTTGGAACAAGTACGCATCTCTTCGAGCAAGTCTATAGGTTCCGGGTTAAAGTCTTCCGGGATGTTGTTCTCATTGGGTAAATCGATGCCGTATCTTGGCGCCATGGCACATAATACGGGGATATCTTTCGGTTTATTGTCTAACTCCAGATAACATTTCCAAACTTCGGGACCTAAAAGAGCGATCAGTTTGGCGTCATGGTGTTTGGTAAGGATGTTCCGGAAGTCTTCTTTCCATTGGAGGATATTGGAGAAGCTGCTTATGTTCATGTTTTCTATTACGGTAAAGGCCTCTCCTCCGTACTTCTCGTAAGTTTCAATTGTATGATGGATGTTGTTGTACACATATCTGTTGTCTGCTGCATATGCGTTGATGAAGAGTATCTTACTCCGATGCGTCGTGTGTGACTCTTGTGCAGACAGGCGCTGTATTGCCGGCAGCAATGCCAGTATGATGGAGTAAAGGAGAATGAAGTATGTAGAGGT
>JBHADT010000004.1:0-4288 GCA_041855205.1 Bacteroides sp. | reverse complement strand
TATAAGCCTCTGATTCCTTGACTGACCGACTACGTACTGCATTAAGAAGTTTCAATGCCATTTCAGGTCTTCCACTTCTCAACTCCGCTTCAGAATAGTTTAATAGCACTTCTGCATAACGAATAATCGGAGCATATTCATCTTGTTCCTGCGGTCTCTTATATTTATCGACATAGTATCGAACATCTCGTTTCGCCTTATCCTCTCCGCTATACAACAGCTTTCTTCTTAAGTCTCCTTCTAACCAATATTTTGAATTGTATAAAATAGGAGATAAAGAGATCAATCCACGACCTCCAGTGCGATTACTCATCATTTGACCTAATGATCCATTGACTGTAGCATTATCATCGCTGCTATTTTCAATTGAGAAGATTGATTCCGGATTACTTTTAAAGTTCACAAAAGGAATTTCAGGAGAATCCGCCAGCTTGTATCCGCCAATCGAACTTGAGAATGGCGCATCGCTCTGTGGAACGATCTTTTTAGCTTCATCTACCACTTTATTCCAATCCTTCTTCCACAAATACAACCTTGTTTTCAGTGCAATAGCTGCTCCCTTCGAGGCTCTCGTGATCGCGTTGGCCGGATTTTTTGCAGGCAGCAAACTCTCTGCCTTGTCCAAATCGGCAAGAATCTTTTGATATGTTTCTTCAACAGTAGAGCGCCCTATTTGCAAAGCTTCCTGCATCTTCTCCGGGGTAGTAACTGCTTTTTCGTAATAAGGTAATCCGTAATTATTATTCCCCTCAACTCCATACGGTAGACAGAAGTGAATTAGCATATTGGAATAAGTTAACCCCCTTAAGAAATAGCACTCCCCAAGGTACTGGTTCGTTATTTCTTCCGTTATCACATTTGTTTCCTTAGCTCTCTGTATACCTTCTATCACTACATTAGCTCGATTAACCGCAGCCAAGGAGTTTTCCCACATGCTATTATTATTAGCTGTTGTCGGATTATATGTTGCTTCATAAGTATACTGATAAAAAGCAGCCATATTCACCAAATCGTTCCCCCTCATTTCAGATTGAATAATGGAGGCCGCTCCAAAGGGATATCCTCTTCGTGCATTGTTTCCGACATAATATCCGCTTTGAACAGCATCATAAACCCCCGTCACAGCCAATGCGCATCTTTCAGGAGTGTCAAATGCCGTTTCGTCCGTTATTCTATCTATTGGAGCGAGGTCTACCGTATCTTTTTCACAAGAAGTGAACATCTGTAACCCATAAACAAGACAGAAAATGCCTATTATCCTAATTATATTCTTGCGTATCATATTCTTCGTATTATTTTTTTAAAAACTAATATTTACTCCAAAGGTGAATACTCTTTGTTGTGCCTTTCCTCCGGCATCCACTCCAAATGCTCCGACAAACTCAGAAGTTGTCGATAGGTCTGTTATGATTTCCGGATCAAGTCCTTTGTACTTCGTAAATGTCAACAAGTTCTGTCCAGAAACATATATGCGTATATTAGACATATCCAATTTCTTAGTAATATCTTTTGGCAAAGTATATCCTAAACTAAGTGTAGAGAGTTTTACGTACGCTCCATCTTCTGCGAATCGAGAAGTTGCAGAGCCTTGCATATTTAATGCACTATCATCTCCGGCACCGACCATTGGCGTTACACCATCACCCGGTTTTTCCTTACTTTGCCAACGGCCTAAAATTTCCGTTCCGTTATTGGAAAATGCCATATTTAACAAGTCATCTTGACGGGTGCGATTGTATATCTTGTTTCCTCCAGAGAAACGAATAAACATCGTCGCATCAAAATTTTTATATGTAAAGGTATTACTCCAACCTCCAAACCAAGTAGGAATCGTACCTCCCAATATCTTTCTATCTTCTTTCGCACTTAAACTCCCCCTCTTGGATACATCCGCCGGATTTGCCGGATCATAAACTTTCCATGTATAATCACCGAGCAAATCAAATTGAACTTGTGTCCCGTCTGCCTTCTCGTAAATCGGATAACCGTTTTCTTTATTGACACCGCTATACTGGTATCCATAAATCGCATTCATGGATTCACCTTCGCGAATAATGGTGTAACCTCCTATAATGTCGTCATTTTCAACCAACTCAACCACCTCATTCTTTAATGTTGAAAAGTTCAAATCAGACTTCCACGTAAAATCTTTATTCTGAATAAGTGTGCTTCCTAATGTAAGCTCAATACCACTATTTTGTATTTTACCCACATTATTAATATACGAGTTGCCCGGTATTCCCATGGAAGGAGACGTCGGCACTTTCAAAACCAGATTCTTACTATTCTTCTTCCAATAAGCGATTTCAAAAGTTACTTTGCTGTCAAATAGCGAACCATCGAGACCAATATCAAATGTTTCCGTTGTCTCCCATTTCAATCGGTTATTCCCCATATTCAACCATGCCGTAGCATTTTGATCACCATACTTTTGAGCACTGTATGTTCCCAAATAAGGATAAGGACCTCCAAGGTTCTGATTCCCTACAGTAGCATAACTTCCTCTTATTCGGAAATCGTTAAAGATCGCACTATTCCAGAAATTCTCACGTGACACACGCCATGCTCCAGAAGCCCCCCAGAAAGTACCCCAGCGAGTATCTTTGGGAAGTTTGGATAAACCGTCTCGTCTAATTGAAAATCCTAAATAATACTTGCTGTCATAATTATAGTTTGCTCGAAACAAATATGAAGCCAGTCCGCTAAAAGTCTTACCACCAGCCACTGATTTTTCACCAAATGTGCCGGATATAATATGCTCCATGAAGAAAGGATCTGAAATCTTATTTACCGAACTTTCATCCCAATCTGTATCGGAACGAGTATACTCCTGAACAGCCGTTAAATCAATATTATGAAGGCCATTGATAGATGTATTATAAGAAAGTATATTCTGCCAATTCCAAGTGGAATAATTCGTATAAATCTGACCGATTAGCCCTCCGTATCCAAGGCCATCTCCCGTGAAAGGATCCCAAGTCATATAATTATTCATCAATGCGATATCAACGCCCGCCAGCGTTTTAAATGTCAGACCTTTCATCAAGGAAAGTTCTGCAAACGCATTCGATATGATACGATAATTCGTCGCTCTATTTACGTTGTGGTCGAGTACGTATACAATATTGGGAATTCCATTCGAAATAACATCTTTATTTGCACCTCTGCCTAAAGCCTTTCGGTTTTGCGCATCAATATTATATCCGGTAATGTCCTTATCATCAAAAACAGAAACATTCGGCAACATCCTAATTCCGGAAAAAGAGGCATCGCTAAGCGAATTAGCACCTTCCACGATACCATTGATTTTGGATTTGGAGGCACTCAGGCTCATTCCGATATTTAGCCAGCGATTAATTTTACTGGATATATCTCCTTTTACAGATAGACGTTTCAAGTCGTTAGCTCGAATAATGCCTTCTTGATTCGTATATCCTAATGAAAAGTAATATTGGCTTTTCTCAGTACCGCCACTTGCACTTAATGTATGACTGTGCTGAAATGCTTCTCGATATACATAATCGTTCCAATTCGTATTAGTCCCGTCATAAACGGCAAGTCCTTCGTCACCCCAGTTTTTGTATTTTTCATTCGCTATTTCAGTAAATTGTTCTCCATTTAACAAGTCGTGTAGCTTTGAAGCCTTAGCAACTCCCATATAACCACTATAACTGACTTTTACAGAGCCTTTCTGACCTTTCTTGGTTGTAATTAAGATAACTCCGTTGGCAGCACGTGAGCCATAGATTGCACTGGCCGCACCATCTTTTAAAATGTCAACACTCTGAATATCGTCAGGATTTATATCTCCTAATGCATTAGCAGCCACATAGCCCTGAGATATGTCACCACTGGTCATTGGAACACCATCTACAATAACTAAGGGTTGGGTTCCTCCGGAAAGAGAGTTGATACCACGAACTCTGAATTTAGGTGGGGCACCCAATACACCTGATGGTTGAATCACCTGTACTCCGGCTGCGCGTCCAGCAAGCTGGCTATCAAAACCGGGAGTCGCCAAATTTGCAAGTGCATCCCCACTCACCTTAGAGATAGAACTCGTTACATCCTTCTTTCGTTGCGTTCCATAACCTACAACCACGACTTCTTCCAACGCCCTCGTATCACTTTTCAAAACAACTTGAAGATTGGGTGCAATCGCCACTTCTTGCGTAACCATTCCGATATACGAGATCATCAATGTTTTGGCTGAATTCGGTACTTCAGGCAAAGTAAATTTCCCGTCTATATCCGTTACAGTACCGACCGTAGTTCCTTTTACCAATAC
>JBHADT010000003.1:0-3851 GCA_041855205.1 Bacteroides sp. | reverse complement strand
GAAAAACACTCTACTTGACAAAGGTATTATAACCCCGTCCGGCGAAATCAGCAAGGACAAAATCAACCTTGTCGCCGGAGCAATCACGCAGCCGTTCGCAGAAATGGTCTGGGTGACGACAGGCGGCGATATGGAAACTATCAACCGCCTTACCGATGTTCTCGTTTCCATGAACACCCCCGCAGACCGGGGCAAGCTGTTCAAAATCATCAAAATGCTGTATGGGCTTATGGGCTTACCGTTTTCCGACGAAGCCGAGCCGATGGACGCCGCCCCCGACGTATTGGAATACTTCATCTTTTCCTTTACGGCTGATTTTGGCGAAATCATCAAAGACTATATCGCGGAAGCACAATAGAATACGCGCACACAGGCGGCGTTTCTCAATCCCACACAGGGAGAATAGAAACGCCGCTTTTTAGTACCATAAAAGTGTAGCAGATAGAGAATATACTCTACTTGCTGCACTTATTTCATATAATAAAGGAAGTAGCTGGTCTGACGAGGTCGCTTTTTGGGTTATCGCATCCGACATGAAAACCGTCAACCAGCCCCTTGTTATATGAACTCGTTTAAGCAGGTTGGGACAGTAAGAAGCTTCCGTGTAACGAACTAAAATGAGTGGTAATAAGTGCGGTTGGACAGCTACAAAAAACACTCAGGAGGTCGTTATGGTGAGCGTAGGAATCGATGTTTCAAAAGGTAAAAGTACAGCTTGTGCCATGAAACCGTATGGCGAGATTGTGGCAATTCCATTTTAGCTTCAGCATACGGAAACAGATTTGAAATCACTGTGTGATATGTTCCGCAGGATGAAGGATGAGGTCAGAATCGTGATGGAAGCTACCGGCATTTATCATCTGCCGGTAGCAACCTATCTGAAAGAGCATGGGATGTTCGTGTCAGTGGTTAATCCGTATGAAATGAAGCAATATCGCACAAGGGGACTCAGGAAGGTCAAGACAGATCGTGCAGATTCAATAATGATAGCCGGATATGGCATTGATTATTGGTACTCTCTGAAAGAGTTTCAGGTATCACAGGATGTATACGCAGAACTGAGAATACTCAGTCGTCAGTACCGACATCATATGCAGCTTCGGATATCTGCACTACTCGGTCTTACGCACTTGCTGGATTATACAATGCCGGGAATTAAGCGTGAACTAAAGAGCTGGAATGAAGATAACGGCAAGGATAAACTTGGAGATTTTGTTGATAAATATTGGCATTACGATAGTATTACCAAGATGTCGGAATCCAAGTTCGTCAAGCACTACTGTAAATGGGCAGAGAAAAAGGGATACCACCAAAACCAGAGTAAAGCTACGACGATTTATTCTATGGCTAAAGAAGGCATCCCTACGCTCCCAGCGAATCAAACTACCAAGATGCTGGTACATGAGGCAGTTGAAGTGCTGAAGAGAGTTAATGAAACTCTCAACACAATATTAGCACGCATGAAAGAACTTGCCAAGAGTCTGCCCGAATATCCGGTTGTAAGAGCGATGGGAGGTGTTGGAGAAACACTTGCACCAAGGCTGATAGCAGATATCGGTGATGTTAGACGCTTCCATAACAGTAAGGCTTTAATTGCGTTTGCCAGAATAGATACACCACCCTATCAATCAGGGCAATTCGTTGGCACAAAACGACATATTTCTAAGCGTGGATCATCAGCGATTCGTAAAACCGGCTATGAAGTTATGCGATCTCTTAAATCACACAAGGAACCGGAGGACAGTGCAGTATACCATTTCATACTCAAAAAAGAAGAGGAGGGGAAGCCGAAGAAAGTAGCAAAGATAGCAGGGCTGAATAAATTCCTGCGAATCTATTACGCCAGAGTGCAAGAGGTGTATCACGAATAATTCTATTCGTGATATATGTTAATCAGGTTGGGGATAACTCCAACCATTTTGTGATGAAAGAAAACCTGCTATTAAGAGTTAAATTTTCTCTTGACTTTTCTTAGCAGGTTTTGATGTCAGAGTTAGAGACATTCAGCATCAGTGTGGTAAAATAAATGTTAGGAATAATATATTCCTCCCTTCATATTATGATTTGAGTTGGCAATTCAATCATAACTTATGAGGGGATTTTTTGTACCCACACGATAATTTAGAGACCACCCACACCCACACGATAATTTAGAGCGCCGCATTAAGTTGCTCAAATAAAGGTATATGTAGAGTACAGTGCAAAATGGCAACGACGTATAGAACCCGGCGCTGCCATTTTTTGTTGATAACCGGAATATCAGTGCTGACAACTTTCTGATAATGTATTTGCTTCTTTATTAACCATGAGCATTATCCCAAGTTGAAATACTTCCTTTTAACTGGATTCCGAAGACTGAAGAAATTGCTGTAGTTATTAAACTTAACATAGATGATATGAGTTGTTTATCAGCAACATAAAAATAGCAGAGAATGGGTTCCGTACAAACGCGAAATCCATTCTCTGCTATGAATGAAATTAAGACTTATTGCATGAAAGTGATCGTAGCCTATATTAAAACTCGTAGTGTGTCCACATGCTAATAATCTTAACAGTTTTTTCAGCTTCCAAAACCTCGTAGACTAACCGATGCTTAACGTTAATTCGCCTGGAATATGCGCCTTGAAGATCTCCCAGAAGTTTTTCGTACGGTGGCGGATTCTGATAGGGGTTTGTTCGGAGCACTTCTATCAGGATTTTTGCTTTGCTGTCCAGCTTTGCCGCTTTTAACTTTGGTATATCCTGTGCGGCTTTTTTTGTGTAAACAATCGTATACACTACCACTCCACCTCAGTTTCTGACAAGCACTCATTCAGTGGAGTGTGCAGCCCCTCGACAATTTTTTCTCTTTGCTGCGGCATAGATGAAAGATATATTGTTTCAAGCATACCGTTATAGTCTTCTTCACTTATAATCACGGCGTTGCCTGTCTTGGTGCTGATGTTTACAGGCTCATTGTATTTTATTGTCTGTTCCAGTAAGGCGAAAATATTTTTTCGGAAATTCGTGATGTTTGTATTCATCATATGGATCACCTCCTACATGTACATTATAATGTACGCATTCTGATTTGTCAATGTTCCTGTACACTATTATGTACAGGATTTCGTTTTTTATTCGATTCGAAGACGAATGCGAAGCGTTTAATGGCTATTTGCATTGCCCATCAAAGATATCGATTTAAGCATACCGTTATAGTTTCTTCTGCGGATAATCGCGGAATTACTTGCCGTGATGCTATTGGCATAGGATTAAATCGTAAGGTGCATGGCTTTCATTGGAGTCCGAAGCTTATAAAAAATATCTTTGATCGCTGTGGTCCGCCTATGCTTTTCCGACATTAGGGGATCCGTTTGTACCTTCAATCGTTGTGTAATTTTGTGGATATCTCTGTATAGAACAGAGAACTCACCATCGTTAAACTCATCAATGAGAATACTCTGTTGACCACGGAGAATGCGAGTAATACCATTAACAGGTGTCAGTCCGCCTGCAATCATATCTGGAAATACCATTTGGGTAAGAAAAGCCTGTTGTTGGATGCGTTTCATGTGCTCGGAAGACTCATTTTATCATTCACTGTATTCTTTATATATCATCATACAAAAAACATCAGAAAAACTGTAACCCCTTTTTTGCTGAATTACGTTGTTAATTTAGGGACGATAAATTGCGTAATCTGCCTGAATAAATTAAAGCTAAGGCCTGAGAGGAGGAAGATATGGCTATAAAAAGAAAGAACATAATAAGTCTGGTGGTTGTTCTGGTACTAATACTAAGTAGTGTAACAAGTGCGGCGGCATCATCACCATCTGAAATACGATTCAATAATACGGTGACAGCAAGTAGTG
>JBHADT010000002.1:0-9184 GCA_041855205.1 Bacteroides sp. | reverse complement strand
CCAGAGATTCTTTTAGTTCCGAACCCGAAACAAAGACAAACTTCCACGGTTGACTGTTGATGGAAGAGGGGCAAAGGCGCAGTATTTCCTGTAATTCGTGGATGACATCTTGCGATAATACAGAGCCATCGTAGGCTTTTGTGGTATATCTCTGTCGAGCTAATTCTATAAAATCCATAACTGTTTTTTTTGATGTTTTGTGGAACAAAGAAAGAGTTTTTTGCTTGTTTGCACAAGAATTGCTTGAGGAGAGAGGAATGAAAAATCGCAATTTTTAGGTATTGTGGATACTTTGGAGGTGCTATACTTTTACGCACGTTTTATCCTCAGGAACAAGTAAAAATGAAATTTATGCGATGGAGCAAGACTGCGATAACCCTCATCCTTTTCTATATCAATTTAGTAGCTGTAGCACAAAACGGGAAGAACGAAGTTTCCGGATATGTTTATGATACGGAGCGACAACCTTTGACGGGAGTTTCTGTTGTAGTAAAGAATACAAATAATGGAACTGCAACCGATATAAATGGACGGTATGTATTGAGGGATGTACATCATGGTGCCGAATTGGTTTTTTCATTTATCGGGATGAAGAAACAGACGAAGATTTATAAAGGACAAGCTCGTTTGGACGTGGTTTTGCAGGAGGATTTGCAGCAACTCTCCATGGTTACGGTTACTGCTAAAACAAATATCAATGAGATAGACATTCGTGCTAAATCGGGTGTGGTACAAAGCGTCGATGTCAAACGTATGGAGCAAAAGCCTATGATAGATATGGGAATAGCTTTACAAGGTATGGTACCGGGTTTGACTATTACGAATGTCGGTGATTTAGGAGTAGCACCGAAAATCCGTGTTCGCGGTAATGCTTCTTTGAGAAGAGGAAATACCACCAATGAACCACTTTATGTGATGGATGGTCAAGTCATCAGTGCCGAAATTTTCTATAATCTGAATCCCTCTGATATCAAAGATATAAAAGTATTGAAAGATGCAGCAGCTTGTGCTCTTTATGGCGTAAAGGCAGCCAATGGTGTACTCGAAATATCTTCACAACGTGGTTCTACTGGCGATGTCATGACGGTTTATGATATGAGTATGGGGATTACTGCGCGAGGGCGACGTGGCATTGCCATGATGAATTCCGATGAGAAGCTGGAATTGGAACGTCTTTTGGAAAATGATGCTGCACCTGGATATCGTTACAGTGCCGATTATTATAATAAGTATTTTTCAAATTCTCCCGACCTCCAAAAGATGATAGCGGAAGGAAAGATGCTGTTGGACTCATTGCGCAACATCAATACCGATTGGTTCAAGCAGCTGATGCATACAGGATTATACCATAAACATAATCTCAGTATACGTGGTGGAAGTGAAAACACTACTTATTATTTGAGTGGCAATTATACTTATCAGAGTGGACGTATACCTGGTAATGATAAGCAACGTATGAGTATGCGTATGAACATAGACCAGAAATTGGGAAAGTTAGGTTATCTATTGCTTAGTGTCAATGGAGGATATGCTCGTACCCAAACTCCCAATGGAACCACCTTTAGTCCTACGTCTTTGGTTTACGACCTCAATCCTTACGAACAAACTACCGGACAACTGTATTCTTTCCCCAGGCGTACTTATCAAGAAATCATGAACCAATATAGTGCACAAGACAGTGATAAGGATTTCGGTGTTAGTGGTAGCCTTACGCTTTCTCCTTTCTCAGGATTGGATATTACTGCTGTTGCAGGTCTCAGCTTTCTATTGACAGAGGGTTCTCAGTTTACTCCTTCCACGGCTTATTCGGAAACACGTTACGGTATCCCTGAAATAGAGCGAGGTATTTATACTAAGTTCAAAAATACCACAGCCAATGTATCCACGAATATCCGTGCGACTTACAATCGTACTTTCTCCGAAAAGCACGATTTGACATTGGGGGCCAATACCGATTATTATCTATATAATATGGATAATGTGTTAATGCGTGGTTATGGTGTCGGTACAATCAATTCGGCTGCAGCCATCAATCAATCATTGCGTGGTAATCGACAACCTTATGTCAACGGCACTCGCGACAAGAATGCACAACTCGGTATCGGTCTTGTGTTGGGATATACCTATGATAATACTTACGACTTTTATGCCACATGCAAATGGGATGCTTCCTCGGTATTACCGGTAGATAAACGTTGGAATAAAGCTTGGGCTGTAGGTTTCGGATGGACACCTACTCATTATGCTTTTCTGAAGAATAATCGATTTCTCAGCAATCTGAATCTGAAAGCTTCTTATGGCTATACTGCCAATTTGAACGGAGTTTCTATTTCGTCTACGATAGCTAGCTTTTCTTATACCACTCATGCATATGAAAACCAACGTCCGCTTGAGTTGATTATGCTCTATAATGCAGATTTGAAGCCAGAACAAACTCGTTCCTTGGATTTAGGTTTCAGCTTTGATTTGTTTAAGAAATTATCTTTCAACTTTAACTGGTACAATCGTCGTACAGATCAAGCTTTACTTGATGTTCCCATCCCTTCGTCCACAGGTTTTACCGTCTTGAAACGTAATATCGGTGTATTGCAAAACAGAGGGGTGGAAATGAGCTTGAATGCACGTATATTGGATACGCAGGATTGGAATCTCATCGTAGGAGCGCATATTGCTTACAACAGCAATAAGGTACTTGACCTTTATTATGCGGATAAAATTTATACTTCTGAAGATGCTTTGATACCCGATTATGAGGTGGGAAAATCTTATGATATGCTTTATGGTCCCACATCGCTCGGTATAAATCCTCTTACCGGTTATCCGGTGTTCCTTAAGCCCGATGGTACTGAAAAGCAGGCTACGGAGATATTGAAAGCGGAAGATGTGGTCGCACTAGGACATCTCACTCCACCCTATTCAGGTAGTTTGAATTTTACTTTGTCTTATGAATCCTTTGACCTCGACGTAGATTTCTATTATACACTAGGTGGTGTCCAACGCTTTAATTACACTTATGTGCGCAATAAAGACGATGCAAATAAGAATGCTGTAAAAAATCAAGTAGGGAAAATGTGGTTCAAAACAGGCGATGAGCATAAGGTTTATCCTACTCCATTCTATACGTCTACTACGGCGGAAAATAATTTGGAGTTATTTGCCAATTCTCGTACCATCGGCAAGAGTGATTATTTGAAATTATCGATGGTATCACTTCGATACCGTGTACCCACAAGTTTCTTGAGCAAAAATCTTCCATTTATAAAGTATGCCAAATTGGCTTTTCAAGCTTCCAATCTTTTCACTTGGACATCATACAAAGAATCTGATCCAGAGAGCGGAACTCTGGCTGGTACTTTACAACCGGTATATTCATTTAATATAAACTGTACGTTCTAAAAAACATTGTTTTAATATGAGAATAGCTGTTCTCCGAAAATTTGCTTGTCTTGGTTTGTTTTCTGTGATATTCAACGGATGTTCGTTGAATATACCTCCTCCCGATCAGTTTTCAGATCCGGATGCTATTACGACTGTTGCCACGGCACGTTCATTTCTCACTTCTGCTTATCGGAGTTATCCGCATTATGAATATGAACTTTCTATTTTGGGAGCAGACTTTGCTCCCAATTCACTAACGAATAAAGATATGGATTTACAGAATTTTTATCGTTGGCAAGATAGTTCCATTTCAAAATTTGCGACCGATGTATGGCTTTCTTTTTACAATACCATAGCTCTTTGTGATGTTTTGTTGGAGCGTATAAAATATGTGCAGGTGGAGACAGACATACAAATGAAAGATAAGTCTATCATTGAAGCAGAGACCAAGATTTTACGTTCTATGTGTTATTTCAATCTGCTCCGTTTGTTTGCTCCGGCTTATGACAGAAATCCCGATGCCGATGGTATTGTACTTAAAACAAAAGTCGGTTTGGAATTTCCGAAACGTACTTCTATTAGGATATGTGTGGAAACGATACGAAATTGGTTATTGGAGGCATCAACTGTCGATAATGTACCACAACAGAATGGATGGTTTTCCCAAAAAGCAGCGTATTATTTGCTTGCGGAGCTCGAATTGTATGCCGGGAACTATCTGGAGGCTGCTCGTTATGCGGAAATTCTCTTATCTGATGTGAAAGACAGGTATTTCACATCGGAAGGAATAGAACGAACTTGGGCGGAACAATCGTATGCTGGGCGTATTTTCGCTTTCTATACAAATAATACGTATTATACTGGGCTTCTTTATGAGAAGGAAAAAGGAGATTTTTTTATTGTGAATCCTGACATCGTTTATGATGAAAAAGACTTGAGAAAGCCGTATTATCTCTATCCTTTTAATATGTCTGGAAAAGATTGTAATCTTCTGGGGAAATACAATCTCAACAATAGGAAAGAAAAGAAGAGTGTTTATGTGAATATGATGCGTTATTCCGGTGCTTATTTTATTGCGGCAGAAGCTTATAGTCGGATTTCGGATAAGGAAGAAAAAGCCAGGACAACCATAAATCATTTTCTTGGTCTCGTACAAGCAAAAAAAATAGCGGATAACGTAAGAGGAACAGAACTGACGGAAGCTATTTTGCAAGAGAAACAAAAGGAATTCTTAGGCGAAGGAGTTTTTTATTTTGATATGAAACGTACCCATATCAATAGTTTGAAACGCTTGAATACATGGGGAAGTCTTACACATAGTCTTATTACGGCAGAAAACTATCGTTGGACATTTCCCATACCAGCCACCGAATATCGATATAATAAAAATGTGACACAGAATGAAGGCTGGCCAATCAATCGATAAACAGAATCAATACATAAATTCAAAACAATATGGTAGACACAAAAAAACTTTTGACATTATTGATGGCATTGCCATTAGTGATATTTACTTCATGTAACAATGATGAACAAGAACCCAAACCGCGTAATTACGTACAGTTGAGCGTAGCTGAGAGTACAGGGGGTAGTACTTCCATAGGAGAAGATACCACTGAACCTGTTATCGTGGATGTTCTTTTGGCACATACCTTGGAAAAAGATGAAACCATTACCTTCTTACTACAAGATAATGAAGAAGAGATATTGCGTATAGAAGGAAATCCCATGGTGATAAAGAAAGGTGGAAAAAGAGGAAGCATAAAAATCTATTCCAATAATAAAAACATATTGTTGGTACAGAGAAACATCACTTTGAAGGCTTCTTTCAGTGATAACAATATGGAATTGCAAAAAGAATGGGTATTTAATGTGAAGCCATCTACAAATCTTCCGCAACTGACAACAGAACAGCAACGTATGATTGCCGATTATAAGACAAAGTACGGCATAGATGTTTATAGGATGCTTGGTAAATTGAATTGTCAGGTAACGATTAAATTTTCTTCTGCCGGAGATCCCGCTGATAAAGATGCTTATAACAACGGTAAAGTGGAACGAATAATCGATGGCACTTCTATCATAACATTGAGCCAGAAAGCGACAGCTGATAAACCAATACTGAAAATGATAAATAATCCTATGGGATTGAATGATTTCTTGTATGAGATGATGCGGAAAATGACAACAGAACAAGAAGAATGGTGTAATCCTGGAAATCCACAACCTTCGGCTATAATGAAAGCGTTGGGGTATGTACTGGAAAATGGTTTTTATAACATCAAAGGAAAAGAGACTTTCGAGACACAACTGGATGGTATAGAGTTGAGTCCATTCGATAAGAACATTTATTTTGTTGGGGATAAAGCGACTTATGCTTATCCCGATGATTTCATCAAAGCTGTGCCTTTCGAATATGATTTTTCACTTTGGAATAAATTGCTTACCATGAAGGATAAAGAAGTTCCAGTGGCGACAGGAGAAGACGAACAGGGAAATATCAAATATGAGAACATGCTTATTTCGGATATGTTTTCGCAGGCAGGTTCATTAGATCCTCGTACTTTTCTTTTTTACTCCGGAAATGATTCGGATGAATATAAAAATAAGCCATCGGATTATATAGCACCTGGTGCTTCTTACGACTTCGATAAGGGTGTGTTCAGTTTTGTATTTCCTTTTGATGCTTCTCTTTTTTCCGGTTATGCTCAAATTACGGTTACTTATACAATGCGTAAATGAGACTGTTGAACCTGATTTTTCTATGCCTTTTTTGTGCTCTTATTCATCCCTGTATTAATGCGAAAACTCGACATTTAGCCGATAGTTCGTTGATTGGATTGCCTCCCAATATAATAGAGGGTTATTTAGAAAACGGTTTGCATTATTTGATATTACCCAATAAGCAGCCGACACATGCGGTAGAGATGCGCCTTGTGATGCGAGTTGGTTCCGTGTTGGAAGAAAAAGGTGAAGAAGGAGTTGCGCATTTTCTCGAACACATGGCTTTTAGAGGTACAAAGCATTTTCCTGAACGCGGTATCGTGGATTATTGTGAACGTATCGGAATGAAATACGGGAGAGACCTTAATGCTTTAACGGGCTATGACCGTACGATTTATATGTTGACCGTTCCGATAGAAAAATCATGCGATGTCGCTATTGATTCGACATTGCTCATTCTCTACGATTGGCTCTGCGGTATTGAGATTGAAGAGGATAAGGTGAAGCAAGAATGTGGAGTCATCCTCGAAGAGTTGCGTGGTTATGATATTGGCGATGACTTTTATCAACTGAAAATAGGACAAAATCGTTTTTCCCATCATATCCCTTTGGGAACAGCCAAGCATATTCAACAAATAGACAGGCAAAAGTTGGAAAGTTTCTATAAGCGTTGGTATGTACCGAACCTGGCTACCGTAGTTGTTGTGGGCGACATTGAACCGCAAGCTGTGGAAGAAAAAATCAAAAGTCTCTTTATGACCATTCCCCGAAAAACCGTAAAAGAGCCTTGCCGTTATCCTTTGAGCTACGAGCATGGTATACAGATACAAGAAGTCTGCGATACTCTGCAAAGTAGTTTGGAATTGATTATTCCTCATCCTTGCGTGATTGGTAACACCTTGGGAAATACCTATCGTAAAGAATTGGGGCGATTATTAGTCAATGCTTTAGCACGTAGATTTGATGCTCGTGGTATTTCTGCTTCGGTATCGGATGCATGGTACTTATCTGATACAAACCATTTGGTCTTCAAGCTTTCGGGCGGAGACAAGAATACATTGTTGGAGCAAATTACAGAGTTATCGGGAGAGTTGCATTACATCGTTTCCGAAGGTTTTCATGCAGAAGAAATGAAAGAAGGCATTGATGCTTTCGTACAGAAAAAGAAAGCTTTCGATGTGCAATCTACTTCTGCTCAATACTGCGAAGATTTGACGGATTATATCATTTCGGGAGAACGTTATATTCATTCTGAAGATGATTGGAAACGCTTGTGTGAAAGAATATATCTTGTGAAAAGCCAAACGTTACAGAATTTATTGGAAGAATGGCTTTCATACACGAGAAAAACATTGCTCATAGCTCATCGTACTCGTACTTCCTCTGTAAAAGTGTTTACCGATAATATTGCCGCTGCATGGGAACGTGGCAAGTATATACGGGTAAAACCTTATGAATATAAACAAAAGGAAGTAACCGATGAAAAGAGAGTTGAAACACCTTTATGTCTGACGAAGAAAAATTCTTACGATGAGACCAGCACAGTTTCTATAACTTCGTATAAAAGCCTATCAGTAAAAGAATTGCGTTTGAAGAACGGATTGTCTATTCTGTTGCGTCCTACCGATGATGGTACGGAAATGGTTCATTTATCTGCTTTCGCTCGTGGCGGGACTGCCGACTTACTTCCTCACGATATGTATCGCTATGAAGAGGCTGCGGGATATATGGAAATGGGAGGAATAGCCTCCGTTCCTTATGATTCTTTGATGGTGTATATGGCACAAAATAATATCGCCATGAATATCGGAATAGGGCTTCATTGGCATGAACTTCTTGCCACAGCCCCGACAGATAAAGCTGTAGAGCTCTTCAATTTGGTGTATGAGAAATTACATCATCCCGAATTGCGTTACGAAGATTTTGAAGAAGCACGGAATGAAGCTCTCGACGACTTCGGAAAAGAAACGTTATTGGATAAAATGATAAAACAAAGTCCCGAGCGTTTGCTAAATAATAAGTTGGATTCTTTAATGGGAAATGTGGTGTCTTTTCCTCGTTTGCGAACCCGAGATGATTTGAAGATACTGAATTTGGATTCCATTGCAGATTATTACCGGCGTGTATTCACAGACCCTTCTCGGATGACTGTATTGTTGACCGGAGCTTTCGATGCGGATAGTATTTTACCTTCTCTTGTTGCAACGTTTGCCCGTATGAAGCGTCCGTCAGATGCTTATCAGACCGTGGATATCCCTTTTGAACCGATAAAACAGTTTTATAGCGAAAGTTTCAAAGGTAAAAAACAAGAAGCTACCTCAATGGAATACCTGCTTGTTGGCAATTATTTTCCTTCGCTTCGCTCTTCTTTGCTACTGAAATTGATACGGGACATTTTGCAAAATCGTATGCTGACAGTGCTGCGCGAACAAGAGAATATCGTTTATTCACCCTATGTTTCGCTGTACTATCATGGTGTACCACAACAAAATTACTACTATCAGCTTTCTGCAACTATTGATAATGAGAATATGGAACTCGTAAAGAATTTGGTGAGAGATATAGTTGTCAGGTTACAGCAAGAAACTGTGCCTAAGGAAGAACTGGAAAATTTGAAACGTTCGTTTCTGGTTACTAAACGGCATGTTTTGAATGAGAAAGCTACTACCGATTGGAAGAATACGATAGTGAATTTACTGAAAAACGGGGAAAGTTTGAAAGATTTCGATGCGTATGAACAGTGTTTGTCTACTATTACGCCCGAAAGCATAAGAGAAGCTTGTCGGCAGTATTTAAGTCTTGAACGCTCTGTATTATTGTATATAAAATAAGTTGATAGAATAACTATAATTAGTATGAGTCATGAAGAAACTTGGATTTATTTTGATGTTTTTTCTCGGATTGTTTGCCGAAACGAAAGGAGGAACACCGGAGGGGTATAAAAAACCTTATACGATTTTTGATGCAAACAGAAAAGAAATAAGTTATGAAGAACTTGTGAGAGGGCTTTCACAAGCAGATGTTGTATGTGTCGGCGAGATACACAATTGCTGTATTACACATTGGTTGGAACTGGAGTTGT
>JBHADT010000001.1:0-34556 GCA_041855205.1 Bacteroides sp. | reverse complement strand
GGTTATCATATCCCCTCTCCGCAAGCAATACTTGTCTGCATTGCAACGTTTGAGGAGTTTGCGGCAAGTGGAACAAACGACCGATAGCTTCTGCCTGCTCCTCCGGAGTGTCAGCCACCGTACAACATTCCCGAAACATTTCGTCCGGAAGCATAAGAGAATTCACAAGACAATGTCCCCTGCCTTTTGCAAGGGTATGGATAAGCTTCAGTTTCACCCCTGTACGCTGAAACGTTAAAAGCACGTGCACTTGCGCACCGATAATAAGACGTTCCATCTCATCGGCTGCCGGATTCGGCTTTATCAAGACATTGGTAAATTGTACGGCTTTGCGGAGTAAAGAGGCGGGAGGATTCTTACCTGCAATAATTATACGCATATGTTTATCCAGTAACGGGAGTAAAGAGTCGAAGATGTAATTCACAACCTTTATGTTTTCACTCACTGAAAGATTTCCATGCCACAAAAGATACTTCTCCATACCTCCTTCTTCATGGGACAACGAGAAGTCCTTTATCGTCTGCTTCATATCATAGAAGCAAGGCAGGAATTCCACCGGTACTTTTGAGAAACGTCGGGCAAGGCAATCTCTGTCATGTTCCGTAATAGCCAATATTCTTGTGGCATGTTGAAGAATCTTCTCATAGTGTTTCAACTTCAGACTTTCGATACGGTAATATATCTTCTTAAACAGCGAGGATGTGGAACGGGACAGAAAACGATAATAAACATGCTCCACATTATGCATTCTCACCCACTTCAGACGATGCCTCAAAAGCGGATGAGACAAAAAATAGCAGGTATGAATCCCCTCGAACAGAATAGGTGAATCGTCTTCGCAAAGCCGCTCCAACAGCAAAGGATTACGCCGGCTATAAACAATGTAGGGTAAAGTAGATACCAGCGAAGCTATTCCGGTAAACCGTTTGTAGTAATAAACTTCATCCGCCACTTCCCTCAATTCTTCCCGTTCTCCTCTTCTTCCGGCATAAAAGAACGTGTGAAGCACTATTGAACATCCGGCTTCTTTCAACGCCTTCAACTTATGGTACACGTCGATAACCCCACCATAATCCGGCGGGAAAGGTACTTGAAAGCTCACAACATGAAGTCGCATACTATACAGTCTGAATATTATAAGGAAATAACTACAAAAACGTTCATACGCCCTTTGACTTATTCCTTTTTCGGAATATTCACATCCGGATATTGTGTCATCCGAATAGGCTCAGCCCATTAAGCCTCTTCAGGTATTCCCAATTCCTGTCTTAAGAATAGCGGAGTATACCCCTTTTTACTTCGCGCCACCTCTTCCGGGGAACCGCAGCTCAAGAGTTCTCCTCCTCCTTTTCCTCCTTCGGGACCCATATCGATTATATAATCGGCAAGCTTAATCACATCAAGGTTATGTTCAATGACAATAACCGTATTTCCCTTATCCACCAACCTGTTCAGTACCAGCATCAACACCCGTATGTCCTCGAAGTGTAACCCTGTGGTAGGCTCATCGAGGATATAAAGCGTTTTCCCCGTATCTCTCTTGGAAAGTTCCGTGGCAAGCTTTACCCGCTGGCTTTCTCCCCCCGATAAGGTCGTGGAAGATTGTCCCAACTTGATGTATCCAAGCCCTACCTCCTGCAACACCTTTATCTTGGAAAGTATCTGCGGTACATTCTCAAAAAACTCAACGGCACGATTTATCGTCATATCCAGCACATCCGCAATTGACTTCCCCTTAAAGCGTACTTCCAATGTCTCACGGTCATAACGTTTGCCATGGCATACCTCACACGGAACATACACATCGGGTAGGAAATTCATTTCAATGGTCTTATAGCCATTCCCCTGGCACGCTTCACAGCGTCCACCCTTCACGTTGAAAGAAAACCGTCCCGGTTTGTATCCGCGCATACGCGCTTCAGGCAAGCCAACAAAAAGATTACGAATATCTGAGAAAACACCCGTATATGTTGCGGGATTCGAGCGAGGAGTACGTCCCAAAGGAGACTGGTCTACATTAACCACCTTATCTATATGTGAAAGCCCTTTAATGCTTTCGTAAGGCAGGGGTTCTTGCAGCGAACGATAGAATTTCTGAGATAAAATAGGCTGCAACGTCTCATTGACAAGCGTAGATTTACCACTGCCGGAAACACCGGTAACACAGATGAGTTTACCTAAGGGAAACGCAACGTCCACTTTCTTTAAATTGTTACCGCATGCTCCGCGTAACACAAGTTCATGCCCGTTTCCGGGACGCCTTGCAGGTACTTCCAGTCTGCGTTCGCCATTAAGGTATTGCGAAGTAAGCGTATGCGTTTTCAGCATTTCCGCAGGAGTTCCGGCAAAAACGATTTCACCGCCCAAACGTCCGGCTTTCGGTCCCATATCAATCACATAATCCGCTGCCAACATCATGTCCTTATCATGCTCCACCACCACTACGGAGTTACCTATATCCCTTAATTCCTGCAACGAATTTATCAAGCGTCTATTGTCTCTTTGATGCAACCCTATACTGGGTTCATCCAATATATAAAGCACATTGACCAATTGCGAGCCAATCTGCGTAGCCAGCCGTATGCGTTGGCTCTCTCCCCCCGAAAGCGTAGCCGAACTGCGATTAAGCGAAAGATAATCCAATCCTACATCCAGCAAGAATTTCAAGCGAGTACGGATTTCTTTCAATATCTCGACCGCTATCTGCTTCTGCTTTTCCTCCAGGTTCTTCTCTACACTACTCAACCATTCATAGAGTTCATTTATATCCATGCAGGAGAGTTCGTATATATTTTTATCGTGAATGCGAAAATGAAGCGCCTCCTTATTTAAGCGAGCACCATTACATTCGGGACATACGGCGGTCTTGGCAAACTGCTCCGCCCACTTCTGCGCTGTAGCGGAGGAATCTTTCTCCTGCAGAATCTGTATATACTTTATGATACCTTCGAATGTTACGAAATAATCCGATGCGGTACCTATGAGTGAACTCTTAATCTTGATTCTTTCATCCGTTCCGTGCATGACTTCCTCTATCGCATCTTCCGGCAAATCCTTCACGGGAGTTTTCAGGTTACAGTCGTATTTCTCAAGAATGGCGGCAATCTGCCAGAAAATCATACTGTTTTTATACTTTCCCAGAGGCAATATAGCTCCCTCATAAATAGACAAACCATTCTCCGGTATGATTTTCTCGATATCTATTTGATTCACTACTCCCAATCCCTTGCACTTGGGGCAAGCTCCCTGCGGGGAGTTGAATGAGAAGTTATGCGGCGCGGGTTCTTTGTACGACATACCGGTAACAGGACACATCAACTGTTTGCTGTAATGCCTTACGTTCCCGGTTTGTGCATCGAGTACCATAATAAGTCCTTCTCCTTGTTTCAGGGTGGTTGTTATGCTTCTTTTAAGCCGAACTTCCTCCGCTTCGTTCACAACGAGTTTATCTATCACCACTTCCACGTCGTGCAGTTTATATCTGTCCAACTTCAGACCGGGCATAATCTCGCGTACCTCTCCGTCCACACGGACATAGAGATAACCTTTTTTACGCATTTGCTCAAACAACTCCTTGTAATGTCCCTTGCGTGCACGCACCAAAGGAGCCAGCAAAAAGATCCGTCGTCCTTCGTACTCTTTACGAATAAGATCCAATATCTGTTCCTCGGTATATTTCACCATCTTTTCTCCCGAGAGATAAGAGTAAGCCGTGCCTGCACGAGCAAATAAAAGTCTGAGGAAATCGTATATCTCGGTGGTTGTTCCCACAGTCGACCTCGGATTCTTATTGGTTGTTTTCTGCTCAATGGAAATAACCGGACTCAATCCGGTAATCTCATCCACATCCGGACGCTCCAGATTTCCGAGAAAGTTACGGGCATATGCGGAAAATGTCTCTATATACCGTCGTTGCCCCTCGGCAAATATGGTATCGAAAGCAAGAGAAGACTTCCCGCTTCCGCTTAATCCGGTAATTACAGTCAGGCTGTTACGGGGGATTTGTGCATCGATATTCTTCAAATTATGCACACGTGCTCCGTAGACGTTTATATGTTCTGTTTCCTCTGTCATTTATCTTAGTATGTTAATATCACTTTTTATTCGGTAGCGGATGCCATCGGCTCCCTCCGCTTCCACAACAATGAAGTAGACTCCATCGGGCACCTCTTTTCCATTGGATGTACCATCCCAACCTCTGTCAATATCCGGTAATGAATAGCGGTAGAGTTGCTGTCCCCACCGGTTAAATATGTATGCCTGAAAATATACCAGCGATTTGTGTTTTACACGAAAAACATCATTCACGCCATCTCCATTGGGAGAGAAAGCATTCGGCACTTTAAGCTCCGACTCCGCCACCTTGATTACGAAAACATCAGAGAGCGCGGTATCCCCGGTAGAGCCATCCGTTACCGTCAAACGAACAAAGAAAGAGCCGGACTCCTGAAAGCTGTATATCGTTTCCGCGTCAAAACGTCTTAAGAAAACATCACGGAAAGAAATATCCCGGGAAAATTCCCATTCGAAACGCAGCAAGTGAGTGTCGTTCATGTCTTCACCGGAAGCGGTATTCCATACGAAACGGAACTCCAATGGTGCGGCTCCCGTGTAGGTTTCTCCCGGCTCAAGTACCGTATCTTCCTGCGGTATGGCTCCGTTTTCCGTTATCAGCATGGCAACCGGAGAAAAATAGGGCAGAGAAACGGAACGAAAAGAAAGGCGAGGCTGCACTCCGGCGGCATGAATCCTTAAAGCGGCAGTAAACAAACATACCAGCACATAACAAATATATGGACAAAAACGAACAGACATAAGAATCATCTATCAGTAAGATTTCCGCTACTAAAGACCGGCGCAAAGGTACAAAAAAGGCACGACACCTAAAACGGTCGTGCCCTTTTGTTGAGTATCTCTCCCTCACAGAGAGTCATTCGACTGATTCTTGTCAACCCTTTCTCCACAGACGGCTCATCTCCTCCAAAGTGCGACCTTTGGTTTCGGGAACCCAACGCCACACAAAGAGAGCGGCAAGTACGCAGATTACCCCGTAGAGACTGTATGCGAACATCGGACTAAAGTCGTAAAGTGCGGGGAAAGTAGACGAGACGATGTAGTTGAATATCCATTGGAATGCCACAGCGATAGCCACAGCCTTGCCACGAATCGTATTGGGGAATATTTCCGCTATCAACACCCAGCAGATGGGTCCCCACGACATCATGAAGAAAGCGGCATACACGATGATGGAAAAAACGGGTACAAGTCCTCTGACGCCCATCTGGTCGCACAAGGCAACACAGAAAGCTCCCACTGCCATACCGATGGAACCGATAATGAGCAGAGGTTTGCGCCCGAAGCGATCGACGGTAACTATCGCCACACAGGTAAACAAGATGTTCACCACTCCCATTATTACCGTTTGCATCATGCCTCCTCCTTCGGCTCCAGCCGTTTCAAATATGCGCGGTGCATAATACAGCACGGCGTTTATCCCGATCGCTTGCTGGAAAACAGAAAGCAGGATACCTATCACGATAACGGTGATACCATAGGAGAAAAGCTTTTCCGTCTTCTCGTGCGCCGTAGCCTTTATCTCTTCCAAGATGTGGCGCGCGCGCTCCCTACCGTTCACTTTCTGCAAAATGGAGAATGCTTTTTCCTCTTCTTTTATCAGTACCAGATAACGCGGCGTTTTCGGAACAAAGAAGAGAAGCACACCAAACAGAGCGGCGGGGAAAGCCTCCGAACCGAACATATAGCGCCAACCCTCCTGTACCGTCCACATATCCGACGCCGGGTTGACAGACAAAATGCCTGCCGCATTTCTATCTATGATAGGATTGGTATGGTCTCCCAATATCAGGAAGTTTACAAAGTACACCACCAGCATACCGAAGATAATGGCAAACTGATTGCATGAAACCAATGTACCCCTGATTTCCGACGGAGCAATCTCGGCTATATACATGGGGCAGATTGCCGAAGCGAGTCCCACTCCTATTCCTCCCAGTACACGATAAAGATTGAAAGCCACCAACAGTTCCATATTCGGCTCTCCGTAATTGAAGAACAGAAACTCCGGATAATACGAACCCAGCGCCGAGAGGAAAAACAGTACGGAAGCAAGTCGCAATGAGTTGCGACGTCCCAATCTCGAGGCAAAAAAACCGGACAAAGCCCCTCCGATGACGCATCCTATCAGCGCACTGGAGGAGGTTATACCGTGCATTACCTTATTATATTGAAAATCCGGGGCTTGGAGGAAAAAGGCCTCAAGACCTTTTTCCGCACCCGATATCACAGCCGTATCGTACCCGAACAACAAACCTCCCAGAATGGCGACCGTTGTTATCGAATACAGATATAGCTTACTCCCCTTATCCGTATTTGTCATAGTATGCGAGTCGTTTAGCAATACATATTTACGATTGCCTCATACAGTTCCTGCTTACCGCTGGTTTGCTTGGGTTCGCCATTGGCTTTCGCATAGGCAACCACTTCTTCCAACGTCAGCAAACCGTCTTCAAAGGCTTTTCCTTTCCCCGAGTCGAAAGAGGCGTAGCGATCCGCCAGCATTTTCTTATAGGGCGACTCTTCCAGCAGTGCTGCCGCGTTTTCCAGTGCACGTGCCATGGCATCCATACCGGCTATGTGTGCGATGAAAATGTCTTCAAGGTCGGTGGAGTTGCGACGTGTTTTAGCATCGAAGTTAGTACCTCCATTGCCCAAGCCGCCATTGCGGATAATCTGCATCATTGCCTGAATGAGATCGAAGTTGTCGATGGGGAATTGGTCGGTATCCCATCCGTTTTGATAGTCTCCTCGGTTGGCGTCGATGGAACCCAGCATACCATTGTCCACGGCAACAGCCAACTCATGTTCAAAAGTGTGGCCCGCCAACGTGGCATGGTTCACTTCGATGTTCACCTTGAAGTCCTTATCCAGTCCGTGAGCCTTCAGGAAGCCGATAACGGTTTCCGTATCCACATCATATTGATGTTTGGACGGTTCCATCGGTTTGGGTTCTATCAGGAAAGTGCCTGTAAAGCCTTTTGAGCGGGCATAGTCGCGTGCCAATTTCAACATTTGAGCCAAGTGTTCCTTTTCACGCTTCTGGTCGGTGTTCAGCAAAGACATATAACCTTCGCGACCTCCCCAGAAGACATAGTTCGTGCCTCCCAACTCGATGGTTGCGTCGATGGCGTTCTTTATCTGTACAGCCGCGCGTGCCACCACATCGAAATCGGGATTGGTAGCGGCACCGTTCATGTAACGTGCATGACTGAACACGTTGGCAGTACCCCACAGCAATTTGATACCCGTTTCAGCCTGCTTTTGTTTGGCATAAGCGACAATCGCCTTCAGGTTCGCCTCGTATTCCTCGATGGTTGCCGCCTCCTCGCAAAGGTCCGTATCATGGAAACAGTAGTATTCGATTCCGATTTTCTGCATAAATTCAAAACCGGCATCCAGTTTATTCTTGGCAGCCTGTACCTTGTCCGCATCTCCGTTCCACGGGAATTTCTTGGTTCCTCCACCAAATTGATCGGCACCCTCGGCACAGAGTGTATGCCACCAAGCCATTGCAAACTTCAGCCAGTCTTTCATAGGTTTACCCAATATCACCTTGTCGGCATCGTAATAGCGAAAAGCCATCGGGTTCTTACTTTCTTTACCTTCGAATTTAATTTTTCCTATTCCCGGAAAATACTCTTTTCTTTCCATAATCCTTATTGTTTTAAAAAGTTGATAGTTATTTAATTGATTTGTCTTTCAATGTATGTAGGCAGTTATTTGCTCATGGATTTCTCCAGGCGGTGTTTCCATCGTCCGTATGCTTCCGCATATTCCGCTCGCTTAGCCTGATTCGGTTCGATGACATTCAATTTCTCCAAAGTGGCAAATGCTTCGTTGTTGTCTTTATACAAGCCCAAACCGATGCCTGCACCCTTGGCAGCGCCTACCGAACCGTCCGTGTCGTAGAGTTCGATGACCGCTCCCGTCACGCTTGCCAGCGTGTCTCTGAAGATGGGACTCAGGAACATGTTGGCATGTCCGGCATGAATCTTCCGTACCGGTATCCCCATGGTCTCCATGATATCTATTCCGTATTTGAAAGAGAATACAATGCCCTCCTGTGCTGCCCGGATGATGTGCTTCTTCTCGTGCAGATTGAAGTTCAGCCCGCGTATAGAGCAGCTTATTTCCTTATTCTCCAGCATTCGTTCCGCACCATTCCCGAAAGGCAACACGCTGATACCCGCACTGCCTATGGGGGCTTGAGATGCCAGTTCATTCATTTCATTGTACGACATACCTTCAGGAGCGATGGTACGCTTGACCCATGAGTTGAGAATGCCGGTTCCGTTTATGCAGAGCAATACGCCCAAACGGGTTTGCTCCGCCGAGTGATTTACGTGGGCAAACGTATTTACGCGCGACAGGGGATCGTAGTTGATTTCGCCGTTCACGCCGTATACTACCCCTGATGTTCCTGCCGTGGAAGCTATCTCACCCGGATTGAATACATTCAGCGACAGTGCATTGTTGGGCTGATCACCGGCACGATAGGTGATGGGAGTTCCTTCTTTCAATCCCAACTCACGAGCTGCACCGGCATTTACCCTGCCCTGCTCGGCAAACGTAGGTTTCACATCGGCTATCAGCGAGGGGTCTATCCCGTAGTAGTCGAGCAGGAAACCGGCAATGCGATTGTTTCTGAAGTCCCAGAACATACCTTCCGACAATCCTTCCATCGTGGTACATATCTCTCCGCTAAGCCGCATGGCTATGTAATCGCCGGGCAACATTATCTTATGTATCTTCTCATAAACAGCCGGTTCGTTCTCCTTCACCCATGCCAGTTTGGATGCGGTGAAGTTACCGGGAGAGTTGAGCAGATGGCTCAGGCAAAATTCCTCGCCCAAAGTCTCGAACGCTTTCTGTCCATAAGGAACCGCACGCGAATCGCACCATATGATGGAAGGGCGAACCACACGTTGCTCCTTGTCCACACACACCAAGCCATGCATCTGATACGAGATGCCGATTGCCTGAATCTCTCCTCCGTTTGCCCCGGAGTCTGTCAGTACCGCTTGGGTGGCAAGTTTTAAGTTTTCCCACCAACTTTCGGGGTTTTGTTCCGCCCAGCCGGGTTTCATTGCCATAATAGCCGCTTCCGTCTTCGGGAAAAATGCAGAAGACACACACTTGCCGGTTTCGGCGTTGACCAGACTTGCCTTTACGGACGAACTGCCGATGTCATAACCTAATAGATACATGATACTGATTTATGAATAATGTTTTTTGAAATAAGTTGAACAGACAATGAAGAGATGCCTGAAGCACGCTCATCGTCTGGTTTTATTGTATATTTTCCTGTCGAAACGGTAATAACGCGCCGCACGATGGGCTACCCCTTGCTGTTTTTCATCCAAAGGCACCACATAGTCCATCAGAGCTATTTTTTTATGGAAATTGCGTACGTCTATCTCCTTGCCGTAGACCAGCGCGTAGAGCGTTCGCAGTTGAGAGACGGTAAACTTACGGGGAAGCAAGTCGAACAATGCAGAGGGGTTGAACTCCACATACTGGCGTATGTACACCATGGCTTCCTTTATTATGAGATTATGGTCGAATGCCAGGTCTTTCACATTCGGCAAGTCTACCCAACAAGCCTGATAATCGTCCAGATTCTTGCTCAAGGTACGGTCTATCTTCACCAGCGACAGATAGGCAATGGTTACGATGCGCTCCACTTTCGACTGTATGGCGCGTTCCAGCCAACGTATGTCCTTGGGATCTTTGGTGCGGTCTTTGGAACCGAAGGCTTTGAATTGCATCAGGTTGACATTCTTCAGTCCCGTAAGCTCACTCAGTACCCGTTGCGCCGCCTGGTCCAGATCCTCATCCATATAGATAAGACTTCCCGGAAGCTTCATGTCGTGAAACACTTCTCCTCCCTCCTCTCCGGCACGCTTTATCAACAGCACTTTCAACTGTTGTCCATCAAATCCAATCACCACACAATCCACCGAGATGTGGTTGTTTGCCAAAGGAGTAGTCTTGTTCAATGTGTCCTGCATATGTTTTTTATAGAGTTAGAATGCTGCAAATATATAGAGATATATCGAATAAACAAATTTAAAAACAGAAAAAACTTATACATATAAATCATTATTTACCAACCAGATACATATCATAAACAATACATTATCAAATCCAACTCTTATCGTATACTATACAATATGTAATATTGCATTCCTGCCGCACACGCGTTTCATTGCGCGAACACATGTCGAAATCTCTTATTCATAGTAATTTGCAGATAGACGGATAAGTACGCATACCCTCACCTTATCGTCATTTACGGACAGTTTGCGGGAGTTGCATTCCGGGTTCGGATTCGATTAAAAGAACAGCATCCGCATGGCGCGGAAACCACACAGGCACGGTACGTTCACCGGACAGGCATGGTACGGGAACCATGCGGGTGCGGTGGAAAAGCCGTACGAACAAGATTCATACGACACAGATAATACATTGACAATAAGCAAACTAACCCAACAACCCCCTCTCTGCAATAAGACGTGTCGAAGTCCTATTTTATCGTCACACAAGATTCCAAAGATTTTTGTTCCGTCTCTTTTCAGAAGACTCACTTTCCGGGGCAGGAATTGCAATAAAAAGAGAGATTAATGCATTTCCCGGAAAAAGTCTTATCTTTGCAAGGTTATTTAACAATAGAGAAAGACTTTACTAATAACATCAACAAAATTATGAAAGCATTTGTATTCCCGGGTCAGGGAGCCCAATTCGCAGGAATGGGTAAAGACCTGTACGAAAACTCGGCTTTGGCTAAAGAATTGTTCGAAAAAGCAAATGATATCCTCGGATACAGCATTACGGATATTATGTTCAACGGAACGGACGAAGATTTGCGACAGACCAAGGTGACACAACCTGCCGTATTCCTACACTCCGTTATTTCCGCTCTTTGCATGGGCGAGGCATTCCGCCCCGAAATGACGGCTGGGCATTCATTGGGAGAATTCTCCGCATTGGTGGCTGCCGGTGCGTTAAGTTTCGAAGACGGATTGAGATTGGTTTACGCCCGTGCCATGGCAATGCAGAAAGCTTGTGAGATGCAACCTTCCACCATGGCTGCCATTCTTGGTTTGCCCGATGAGAAAGTAGAAGAAATCTGCAACGCGGTGACCGCCGAAGGCGAAGTGTGCGTGGCAGCAAACTACAACTGCCCGGGACAGATTGTCATCTCAGGTTCCATCGAAGGCATAAACAAGGCTTGCGAACTAATGAAAGCAGCCGGCGCCAAACGTGCTTTGCCGCTAAAAGTAGGCGGCGCGTTCCACTCTCTGCTGATGAACCCCGCCAAGGTAGAGCTGGAAGAAGCCATTAACGCAACCGAATTCCACGCTCCCAAATGTCCTGTTTATCAGAATGTGGACGCACAGGCTCATACCAACCCGGAGGAAATCAAAAAGAACCTGGTGGCACAGCTTACCGCATCCGTGCGCTGGACACAAACCATACAGAACATGGTGGCAGGTGGAGCTACGGACTTTACCGAGTGCGGACCGGGCAACGTGTTGCAGGGAATGATTAAAAAAATAGATTCTTCCGTCGCAGCGCATGGCATAGAATAAGAAACGACCGGAAGAGATAGACACAAAGAAGCCGACCCTCAACGATAAGTTTACCTTATCCCGGGGTCGGCTTCTTATTTTATTTTGTATCAGTGAACAGAATTCTCGCTGTCGTGTCAAGGAGTGCGCCGCATTATGCCGGAAGCATTTTGACTATCTGCTTCACAATGGATTCGTTATGCGCATCCAATGTTTCGTTCAGATAACCACAATAGCGGTTGTAATTTTCCATCAGGTTCAGATAAAGTTCGCGGGCGTCATAAGAAACTTTCGCTTCACTCCGCTCTGGATCTTGCCCGTAGAGTTGCTTAAAGAATTCGTTGTCCCGCTGAATCTGTTCCACCTCGGGCATCAGATTCAAGGCATTCACCTGCGATGAAAAACGGGAGGTGGTCAGGTCGAACACCAAATCGTCGATACCTTCGGTCTCTACCTGAAAGTTCATATAAGCAAGCGTATCGTACTTCGCCCACATCGCATTCAGTATCTTGTAGGCTTCAGCTTCTGTCTCATCGGTGCTCAATTCGTACATCTGCATCTTACGCCGGAACACGGAAAGAGCCTTATCCCGCGCCCGGTCGGCGAGCAATATATTCTCCGAGATGCTGTCTTTGGGAATAGCGGCAAGGGAGGCTTTCAACTCCTCCGTACGGGTTCGAAGTGTCTTGATATACTTCTCAATAATGGGAAAGCCTCCCAAATCGAGCGGCGGCTCGCACGCGTCTAATGCCCGTAGATGGTTCTCCACCAGCTCAACCAATTCGTTCATCGAAGGTCTGCCGACATTCTGTTCTTCATTTTTCATAACTTTATAGGGATATATCGTTTCGTAATAAGTGAAAGTTTAACAAAGATACAATAGTTACGATACGGAACAAAAGGTTGAGTATAAAAAGTATACAAAAGCAATAAGTCCGGAGTCCGCACAAAACTTATTCGGGCTTTTTACTACATTTGTATCTATTCAATCCGATATTCAAGTATGGAGCTATTAATATACAAAGCGTCCGCCGGCTCGGGAAAAACCTTCACACTGGCAGTAGAGTACATCAAACACCTCATCCTCAATCCGAGAGCCTATCGACTGATTCTTGCCGTAACCTTCACAAACAAGGCAACCACCGAAATGAAGGAACGAATATTGCAACAACTCTATGGCATTGCATCGGGCGATCCTGCCTCGGAAGTGTATCTGAAGCGAATCAGAATGGACATCGACCTTAGCGAAAGCGAGATACGCCGGGCTGCACGAACGGCACTGCAATATATGCTGCACGACTACAGCCGATTTCGGGTGGAAACGATAGATTCTTTCTTTCAGTCGGTCATGCGCAACCTGGCACGCGAACTGGAGTTAAGTCCTTCCTTGAATATCGAACTCAACAACACCGAAGTGTTGAGCAAAGCCGTAGACAGTCTCATAGAGAAACTTACTCCGGATTCTCCCGTACTGATTTGGCTACTCGACTACATCAACGACCGCATCGCCAACGACAAGAGATGGAATGTTTCGGGAGAGGTAAAACAATTCGGTTGGAATCTATTTGATGAGAACTACATAGAGCGGGGCGAAGAACTACGCCGGCAACTGCAAGACCCCGGCATTATCGGGAAATACAGAAACAAACTTCGCGAAATGAGCGAAACTGCACTGAAACAGATGAAAGGCTTTCATGACAGGTTCGAACTTGTATTAAGCGAGCACAACCTGAGTCCTGACGAATTGAAAAACGGTTCGAAAGGTATAAGCAGTTACTTCCGCAAACTGCGGGATGGAGAAATCTCCGACAAGAAAGTGCTGAACAGTACTCTAAACAATTGCCTGGAAGATGCGGAGCAGTGGAGCACGAAAACCTCGCCGCGTAAAGAAGAAGTTATACGTCTGGCAGAGGAAGTCCTGATGCCGCTTCTGAGAGACTCCGAGACCTATCGCTCCAAAAACAGCCGGATTGTCAACAGTTGCCTCGCCTCTACCCGGCATTTGGAGAAGCTTCAACTACTGGCACATATTGATGAAGAGGTGCGAACCCTGAATAAGGAAGAGAACCGGTTTCTGCTGTCAGACACAAACGCTCTGCTGCACAAACTTGTCAAGGACAAGGACTCCTCTTTTGTCTTTGAAAAAACAGGCACCAACATCCGGACAGTCATGATAGACGAGTTTCAGGACACCAGCCGGATGCAATGGGACAATTTCAGAATATTGCTATTGGAGGGGCTTTCGCAAGGAGCCAACAGTCTCATAGTGGGAGACGTAAAACAGTCTATCTACCGATGGAGAAACGGCGACTGGAGAATCCTGAACGATTTAGGAAAATCTTCCGCCGCTCCATTTCCTTTCCCTATCCGGATTGAAACGCTTAAAACAAATCACCGGAGCGAGGCGAATATCATACGGTTCAACAACCGCCTATTCACCGCGGCAGTCGAGTATCTGAACATACTGCACCAACAGGATGTGAATGAAGAATGTCTTTCTCTGCAAAGAGCTTATGCAGATGTGATTCAAGAATCTCCCCGGAAAGAAGAAAAAGGCTATGTAAAGGCAACTTTCCTCACCCCCGATGAGGAAACCGGTTATCAAGAGCAAACACTCCATGCACTGGGTGACACCGTTCGGGAATTGCTGGATTCGGGTATACGACAGAAAGACATTACGATTCTCGTACGGAAAAATAAAAATATCCCACTCATCGCCCACTATTTCGAACAAACATTACAACTGGCAATCGTGTCGGATGAAGCTTTCCGCATGGACGCCTCCCACACATTGTGCATGATCATGGACGCTCTTCGCTATTTGTCTAATCCTCAAGAAAGAATAGCCGGAGCTTCATTGGCTGCCGGTTACCGGCAACAAACCGGAAACGACGATTCTGCAACGACCGAATGGGACCGTATACTAACCGCCCCTCTTGCGGAGACATTGCCCGACAGTTTTGTCTCACACATGGAGGAGTTGCGCCTTATGCCTTTGTACGAATTGCTGGAAGAGCTTCTCGACATATTCCGAACGGAAAAAACGAATGAGGAAGAAGCCTACTTCTTCTCTTTCTTCGATGCCCTGACCGAGTATCAAAAAACGAACTCCTCGGACATAGACGCTTTCATACGATACTGGGATGAAACATTGTGCCGGAAAACCATCCCCGGAGGAGAAGTAGAGGGAATACGGATATTCTCCATTCACAAATCAAAGGGCCTGGAGTTTCACACCGTACTGATTCCCTTCTGCGACTGGAAACTGGAAAATGAACGGAACGACCAACTCTTGTGGTGTTCCCCTCAGGAAGAACCCTTCAATATGCTCGACATTGTGCCGGTAAACTACTCTTCGCAGCTAATAGAGTCCGTTTACAGGCAGGACTATCTGGATGAACGTTTGCAATTATGGGTGGATAATCTGAACCTGCTTTACGTTGCCTTTACACGTGCCGAGAAGAATCTCTTCATTTGGAGTAAGTTGGATGAAAAGGGTACTGTTTCAGAACTTTTAGCCAATGTCTTGCCTCAAGCTGCCTCACCAGTGAAGAAAACAGATTCAGATGAGACAAATTCATATGAAACGGGAACCCTCTGTCTTTCGGAGGAAAGAGAAAAGAATGAAAAAACTTCGCATACCAACCATAATCGCCTGGCAAGAAAAGCCACAAAACGCCTCGTCACACTGGAAAGTTTGAAGCATGACATCCGGTTCCGGCAATCGAACCGCTCCTCAGATTTCATCCGGGATGTGGATGAAGAGGAATCTGAAGACCGCTTTATCAAAAGGGGACGCCTGTTTCATACCCTTTTCTCCACCATCGAAACCATCGCAGACATAGACCGGGCAATTGAGCGACTTGTATTTGAAGGTATTATAAGCAATAAGGAGAGTGAAGAAGAAATCCGGGTACTCACCCGGGAAGCTTTCTCCCTACCTCAAGTGCAGGATTGGTATTCCGGCAGTTGGCGGCTATTCAACGAATGCGAAATAATCTGGCTCGAACATGGAACACTGAAAAACAGACGTCCCGACCGGGTGATGATGAGAGGTGAAGAGGTTGTCGTCATCGACTTCAAATTCGGTAAACCTCACAAACAACACGCCAAACAAATACAGGAGTATATGCATTTGCTGATACGCATGGGATATCCGAAAGAACAAATCAAAGGATATCTGTGGTACGTTGAAGAAGACTCTATACAAGAACAAGCATTATAATACGATAAATATGAAAACGACTTTTCTACAATTAGTAGCAGAAGATTTATATAAGAAAGCAGGTAACGACCTGTCACGGGTTGCAATCGTATTCCCCAACAAACGTGCCGGTTTATTCTTCAAGGAGCATCTGGCAGCTCAAAGCGAGTGTCCCGTATGGTCACCGGCATACTTCAGCATCAGCGAGTTGTTTCACCAACTCTCACCCATGCAGACAGGAGATCCCATCCGGCTGGTATGCGAACTTTATAAGGTTTTTCAGGAAGAAACACATGGAGAGGAAACACTTGACGACTTTTACTTCTGGGGTGAACTGTTGATAAACGACTTCGATGACGTGGACAAAAATCTGGTGGATGCAAAACGTTTATTCTCCAATCTGGAAGATTTGAAGAAAATTATGGACAACTATGATTTTCTCGATAGCGAACAGGAAGAAGCCATCCACCATTTCTTCCGTAATTTCTCCATAGAGCAAAGGACTGCACTCAAAGAGAAATTCATTTCGCTCTGGAACGTATTGGGAAATATCTATACCCGTTATCGCGATACTTTAGCAAAATCAGGAATCGGATATGAAGGTATGATACAGAGACAGGCGATAGAAACATTAAATGCCGACAACCTGAAATACGAACGATATGTGTTTGTCGGATTCAACGCCCTGAACAAGGTGGAAATCAAACTGTTCGAGCATCTGAAGAATGAGGGAAAAGCCATGTTCTACTGGGACTATGACATTTTCTACACTCGCCTACCGCGTGAAACGAATCCTTCTTACACGCATGAGGCGGGCGAATTCATCCTCCGCAATATGCAGCTATTCCCCAACGAACTGCCGGAAGATGTATTCGACAATATGCGAACGCCCAAGAAGATATGTTTCATCTCTGCATCTACCGAGAATGCGCAGGCTCGTTACCTTCCGCAATGGATACGTTCCATAAAGAGTGAAGAAAAGAAAACGGAACGTGAAAAAGAGAATGCAGTGGTACTGTGCAACGAAGTCTTACTGTTACCTGTGCTTCATGCCATACCGCCCGAAGTGGAGTCCGTAAATATCACGATGGGATTTCCTTTAACCCAAACTCCCATATACAGTTTCATCAGTGCCGTGGCGGAGCTGCAAACAACCGGATATCAAGCCAAGAGCGGACGCTATCTATACGAGAACGTTCAGACCGTTTTGAGGCATCCCTACACCAGGAAGCTTTCCTCTTATGCCGAAGAGGTAGAGAGGCAGCTAACTACCGACAACAGGTTCTACCCCCTTCCTTCGGAATTGGCGAAAGATGCGTTTCTTGAACAACTATTCACTCCGCAAACCGGTGTCGCCGCACTCTGCGATTACATCACCGGTTTATTGCGTGAGGTGACTACTCTGTATAGGCAAAAAGAAAATGAAGAGGATATATTCAACCAACTGTATCGCGAATCATTATTCAAGGGATATACGTTGGTCAATCGTTTATCGAGTCTGATAGCCAATGGCGAGCTGGATGTACGCACGGTTACATTCAAACGCCTACTGCAAAGGTTACTCGGCAGCACAGGTATCCCTTTTCACGGCGAGCCTGCTATCGGCATGCAGATAATGGGAGTTTTGGAAACGCGTAATCTGGACTTCCGCAACCTCGTCATGCTCTCTGTCAACGAAGGACAACTTCCGAAGAGTGAAAACGATTCTTCTTTCATTCCTTACAATCTCAGGAAAGCATTCGGAATGACCACCATAGAACACAAGAATGCGGTGTATGCTTACCACTTCTATCGCCTGATACAACGCGCCGAAAACATCACATTGCTATACAACACATCTTCCGACGGGCTGAACCGAGGAGAGATGTCGCGATTCCTGCTACAACTGTTGGTAGAATATCCGCATGACAACATCGTAAAGGAATATCTGGATGCCAAGCAATCTCCCCGGACAAGCAAGGAAATCAAGATTAAGAAAGATCCTGAAATATTGCAACGCATATACAACAAATACGATATTAGCGTACATCCGGGCGCATTGCTCTCTCCTTCGGCATTGAATACGTACCTAAACTGTAAACTGCAATTCTATTACCGCTATGTAGTGGAACTGAAACAGACGGATGATGTCAGCGACGGAGTAGACTCAGCCCTTTTCGGGAGTATTTTCCATAAAGCCGCCGAACTGGCTTATCGCGACCTTACGGCTCATGGAAAAGAGGTCAGGAAAGAAGATATCGAAAAGATATCCGATAATGAACAGAAACTAAGTGCTTACGTGGACGAAGCTTTTAAGGAGCTTTTTTTTCATATACCTTCCTCTGTAAAAGCTGAATACAACGGAACACAACTCATCAATGCCAAAGTATTGACATCGTATCTGCGCCAACTGCTAAAGAAAGATTTACAATACGCACCGTTTCGCATAGAAGAGATTGAACACAGCGTGACCGAATCCGTTAAGGTAGAAACCCCACTGGGAGAGCTGACCCTCAACATAGGGGGAACCATAGACCGCATAGACCAAAAGGGAGATATCTTGCGCATCATCGACTACAAGACGGGAGGCAGTCCGGAGCTTCTCCCCGACATTACCCGATTGTTCACACCCGGAGACAAGCGACCGGCACATATCTTTCAGACTTTTCTGTACGCCGCCATCATGTGTCGCAAACAGACTTTAAAGGTGGCTCCTTCCTTGCTCTACATACATCGAGCCGCATCGGAGAACTATTCACCCATAATTGAGATGGGCGAAAGCAGAAAAACCAAGATTCCCATTGACAACTTCGCTGTTCTGGAAGAAGAGTTCCGCCAAGCGCTGTATGCTTTACTGCAAGAAATCTTTGGTTCGGAAGAGGCGTTTACCCAAACGGAAGACAAAAAAAGATGCGAGTATTGCGTATACCGGACTTTATGTCAACAATAGTTCTATCCAACAGATTGTTTGCCGTCAACATACCGGGGGCAATACATCGGAAAACGGTTCCGCTCAAGATTGGTTTCTCCACAAGGAGATAAGCGCGATTTCGCGTCTTTCACATGTAAACTATAAACAACAAAGAGGGGCTATCCGCTGTCGGATAGCCCCTTATGAGTGATTGAAGTTCTTCAAAGTAAGTTGAAGAAATCTTTGTTTGTCAAAGTCTGTTATTTCTTCAGCGGAATTGAAAAACTAAAGGTAGAACCTTCGCCTTTCTTTGACGTGAACCAGAGTTTTCCCCCGTTTTTCTGCACAAAATCCTGACACAGTAGCAAACCGAGTCCGGAACCCTCCTCATTATTCGTTCCGAATGTACTGTAATGCGTGTCCGTATGTAACAATTTTTGCTGACCTTCTTCATCAATACCGCATCCGTGGTCTTGCACGCTCACAACCGCCATCCCATCCTGTTCTTCCATCCTTATCAGCACTTCGGAACCGGGTTGGCTGAACTTGATGGCATTGCTCAATAAATTTCGGATGACCGTCTTCAACATGTCTATATCGGCAAACACCGGCAATGGCTGGTCCTTCTCTTCCCGCAAGGTAATGTTTTTAAGTCCCGCCACTTTCTCGAAAATATCCACCACGCTACTCACCACCTCTACAATCTCAATATCCTGATATACGACATTGAGTCTGCCAATCTGGCTTTTGGTCCATTTCAGGAGATTATCCAGCAAGGAAAACAGTTCTTCGGTGGTCTGGTTTGCCAAAGTCAGCATCTCGTGCATTTCCTTCCCTATCTTCTCTGCCGGCAACTTCAATGTCAGCATATCCAGCATCATCTTAATGGAGCCGAGAGGAGAACGCAAATCATGGGCTATCACCGAATAAAGTCTGTCCCGTCCGGCTATGGTGGATTGCAGTTCTTGTGTCCTTTTCATGAGAAGTCTTTTCGCCGCCACCAATGAAATCTGATGGGTAACACGAATAATTAGCTCCTCTTTATTGAAAGGCTTCGATATAAAGTCATTAGCTCCCGCCTCGAATCCCTTTACAATGTCTGTCGTTGCATTAAGCGCGGTAAGGAAAATAATCGGGATGTCCGATGTCTCCGGGTTACCTTTGAGAATCTGGGCAACTTCGAACCCGTTTAAGTCGGGCATCATGACATCCAGCAGAAGCAAATCGGGGCGTTCCTTTTCTACTTGCTCCAAGGCCTGCCGACCGTTGTTGGCCGTTACGATACTGAAACGTTCATTTGTCAGAAGCACCTTCAACAACAGTACGTTGGACATCACATCGTCAACGATGAGAATCTTATATTCTGATGGGGTTATTTCCATATTAGCGTTCTATAACAATGCTGTTTTTTCTGATTTTACTGTATCGCCCTAAAGTGTAAGGTTTCTCTATCAAACCGTAAGCGTTCTGAAGTAGTCGATTATATGATGCAATCCTTCTTCCAATTCCACTTTAGGTGCCCAATTCAACTTGGTTTTTGCCAGTGTTATATCCGGCTGGCGTTGTTTGGGATCGTCCTGAGGAAGGGGTTGAAAAATAAGTTTTGAACGGGAACCTGTAATTTTGATTACTTTCTCCGCCAACTCGAGCATGGAAAACTCATTGGGGTTACCGATATTCACAGGACCGATGAAATCATCTTCGGTATTCATCATCCTAACCATACCTTCGATGAGGTCATCCACATACTGGAAACTACGCGTTTGCTTTCCGCTCCCGTAAATAGTGATGTCTTCGTTTCGTAAAGCCTGAACCACAAAGTTAGAAACCACTCTTCCGTCGTTAGCCAACATTCTCGGTCCATAAGTATTGAATATGCGGATTATCTTGATACGCACCTGATTCTGGCGATGATAATCCATGAAAAGAGTCTCGGCACAGCGCTTCCCTTCGTCATAGCAAGAACGGATGCCTATCGGGTTAACATTACCCCAGTAGGTCTCCACCTGCGGATGCACGATAGGGTCGCCATACACTTCGCTGGTAGAAGCTTGCAATATCTTGGCCCCGGTTCTTTTTGCCAGCCCCAACATATTGATAACTCCCGAAACGGAAGTCTTAATGGTCTTGATGGCATCGTACTGATAGTGTATGGGAGATGCCGGGCAGGCCAGATTATATATCTCGTCAATGTCGTCGGCATAGTAAGGGAAACAAATATCGTGGAAAACAAACTGAAAACGAGGATTGTCCTTCAGGTGTTTTATGTTTGCTTCAGCACCGGTAAACAAGTTATCCAGACAGATAACGCTATGACCCTCGTTGATTAATCGAGTACACAAATGAGACCCGATGAACCCTGCGCCCCCACTCACTAATATTCGTTTCATGCTCTTATTGCTTTAAAACAGATTAAACAATTATAAAGGCTATTTAGTTTTCAGTTTTAGGTTAAATAGTTCTTTTTCACCCATTTTATCTATATCAATTCCTTTTAGTTATTATGAAAACGAAATAAACACCGGTGCTTTCCGAACATATACAGGTAAGATTTTTTCTCCCAATCGGATCTCATTAAAAAATACGGACATAACACCGCACGTTTCACTTCTGAGATTTAGCTCTCCCGGATAACTTTTCTTATAAATATACCTCCTTGCAAGAAGATGTCCCTACAACCGAATGCAATATCAAGGAGATATCCGAGAGTTCACTATCCGTATAATAGAAGATAAAAATCAAAACTATAATGATTACAAATGTAGCAGATTAGATTATTCCATGCAAGTTTCCTTAAATATATTTCGCCCGAAAACACACTAAGAGAGAGAAACAAAATAACATAATGTCAAAAAGAAAGATTTATTACCCGAGGTTTACATCTACATTTATAGCTTATTAGGTTAAATTTACTCACAAAATATTGCATATTTTTCAACTGATATCCATGAATACATATACAAAAATGACAGACTGTTTAACTTAACGCCGGCTCGATATAAACCGGGGTCCTTGATTAGGGACCGGTATGGCATCGGGGGTGAAAGAGCGAACGTTAGCGGAAATTATAAATAGCTAACAATCAGCAATTAATATACAAACGAAAACTTCGTTCTCACCGCACCCGTACGGTTCGGATACCATGCCCGTGCGGTTCGGGTACCGCACGGACTCCGTTCTCCCGATACTCCGGGCATTGTCCGCAGCAGACGAGAAACGCCCTGGTTAGGAATGATTTCCGGGGTGTTTTCTTACGCCGGACCCGGGTTAACGTAAAAAAAAGTAATAAGAAGGCTGCACATATTCGTTTTCCCATGATGTATATTTGATTTGAGTAGAATATACTTACCTTTGCATATCTCTTTACAAATAAGAGAGATGAGATGAGTTTCTATTAATCAAGGATACATCAATGAAGAAAAATCACCGTTTTTTATGTTTATTCCTTTTTGCCTGTGCAAGTGTTCTGAGCATGACAGCCCAGGAAAATGTATCGTACTTCCTGCACACCGTCGAAAAGGGTCAGAGTCTCTACTCCATAGCCAGCATGTATGGTGTGAAGCAGGCGGAAATCATCAAACTGAACCCTGAAAGCGACGAACAGATATATGCGGGACATACATTGCGCATCCCTCTTACAGAGAACAATGCCAGAAAAGAAACCTTTCACACAATCCAACCCGGCGAGACACTTTACCGGCTGACAATCAAATACGGCACAACGGCAAGAAACATCTGTGAAGCCAATCCGGGGCTTAGCGCCGAAAACTTTCGCATCGGGGAAGTGATACGTATCCCCTCTCCTGCCGAAGTTTCCGCTCCCGGCACCTCATCCGGGGTTGTTTATTCTTCTCAAGAATCCCCCGCAAGACGACAACCGGTAGAATCTCATTGCCGGGATATGCACAAAGTGAAACGAAAAGAAACGCTATACAGCATAAGCAGACTATACAATATTTCCGAAGCGGAACTCCTGAACGCAAATCCGGAATTGAAAGGAGAGAACAAGATTAAGAAAGGGGCTTTCCTGTGCATACCCTATCCTCAAACCGAAACCTCGCAGACTGCGAATACACCGGGAAATATCCCCACCGACAAAGAACTGTTCAACGAAAATCCGAAAACAAAGAAACGCTACAACCCAATAAACGTCGCCGTTATACTTCCTTTCCTCAACGGTTCACGCAGCGAAACTACGCGCATGGTCGAGTACTATGAGGGGTTTCTTTTAGCCGTAGACAGCCTAAAACGGGAAGGGACATCTGTCAATCTACACACTTACGACTCAGGCACAAATACATCTTCCATAAACGAAATCCTGAGCAAAAAAGAGCTGAAAGAGATGGATATAATATTCGGACCCTTACACCAGGAACACATTAAACCGCTGGCAGACTTCTCACAGAAGCACGGCATTCATCTCGTCATCCCTTTTACATCGAAGGACAATAGTGTTTTCCGTAATCCATCGATCTATCAAATAAATACTCCGCAATCATACCTCTATTCGGAAGTATACGACCATTTCGCACGCCAGTTCGGGCAGGCAGTCAATGTCATCTTTATTGAGTCGGAAGAGGGTAGCAAAGAGAAAGAAAGCTTCATCAAAGGTTTGAAAGAGGAGTTGCGTAATCGGAACATTCCCATGAACTCCGTAAACGAGAATGCCATTTCAACACAAATGAAGTCCTTGCTTAAACAAGACAGAACCAACATATTCATACCAACTTCCGGAAATAACTTGGTGCTTATTAAGACACTTCCGCAGCTGACACTACTTGTCCGGGAAAATCCCGAATGCAGAATCAATCTATTCGGATACCCTGAATGGCAGACATATATCAAAGACTATCTGGAAGCATTCTTTGAACTGGATACTTATTTCTTCTCTTCATTCTATACAAATAACTTGCTTCCCGCATCTATCAATTTCACAAAAAAATATCATAAATGGTATGCCAAGGATATGGACGAACGTTATCCGAAATTTGGCATGTTAGGATTCGATACAGGCTTTTTCTTTTTGAAAGGGCTGAATAAATATGGTTCAGACTTTGAACAACGTATGACAAACCTTGATTTGGTTCCCATTCAAACCGGTTTTAAATTCGAACGAGTGAATAATTGGGGAGGATTCATCAATAAAAAAGTTTTCTTCGTTCATTTCACTAAAGGATATGAATTGGTGAAGTTAGACTTTGACTAAAGAACAAACCTCTCAATATCAGAAGAAAAAATGAAATTACATAAACCCACCATTATTTCCTTAATTTTATTTGTCGCCATCTCATCCATCAACGCTCAGGTGGGCGAACAACGCAGTAATCTGGCTGTCGGATTCAACGGAGGACTAAATTTCAACAGGGTCAGTTTTTCCCCTACTGTTCCTCAGGAAACGCTGCAAGGAATCAACTGCGGACTAACGGCAAGATACATCTCCGAAAAATATTTCAGCATGATTTGCGGAGCACAGATCGAATTAAACTTTTCACAGCATGGTTGGAGCGAAAGTCAAACAGACTATCCTCTGCTGAGTTATAAAAGTACGATGAACTACATAGAAATTCCCTTTCTGGCTCATCTCGCCTTTGGAAAAGAACGCGGCATGCAGTTTTTTATACATGCCGGTCCTCAAATAGGTTTTCTTATCGAAGAAAAGAGGGAACAAAGCGGTGATTGGGATTCTGCAGAAAATCTGATAGTCGAACAGCATAACCTGAATGCTGAGAACAAGTTCGATTACGGTATCACCGGAGGTTTGGGTGTGGAACTGCGTACCAAAGCCGGTAATTTCCTACTGGAAGGTCGCTACTACTATGCCCTTTCGGACTTCTATAACAGTACAAAAAAAGATTATTTCTCCCGTTCGGCACACAATGTCATAACGGTAAAATTTTCCTACCTGTGGGACTTAACCAATAAACTGAGATAAAAGAGACGTATAGGTAAAAAAAGAGATTTTCTTCTCATTCATAAATACATCCGTTCCGTACTCCTCCCGGAGTTCCTTCATGGAACTTCTCAAACATTTTAAAAGCAGTATGCCTCTCTATTCATAAAAAGAGGATATTCCCGTTCCTCCTCATTCATCATACTTAACCGAAAAAAATCCCCCTGCTTTACTCTTTCTGCCTGAAAGCAGGAGTAAAGCAGGGGGACCCTAATATCGACATTACAAAAGCGGTTCAGGATTAGCGCAATCTGTCTGCGGCTTTCACCATCAACTCATCCCGGTAGATAGCCCGAAAAGCAAGATAGTTCAGTATGATGGAAACAGCCGGAAAAGACAAACTCCAATTTACACGAAACACGCCCAAGTCATCTTTCAGCATCACTATAAAAACAATGGTTGCCAAATAATACCCAAGCAATAGAAGCATGTTGAATATAGTCATACGCACTTGCAGCATCCTATTACGAAACAAGAAAATCGTACATAGTGCAATTACCGCACCCAAAAATATAATAGCAAACAAACCCCAAGTTGATTGATACCCTCCGTCAAGCAAAGATATTCCCAATGGTTTGAAAACCGAAACCGTTACACCATCCGCTGCCACAAACTCTCCCATGGGTAAGCACATGGTAACAATAAGCAAGACAAAAACAATCAATAAATAAACAGTCTGAATACGTTGTATCATAGTATTTCCATTTTAAAAAAGAAAGTGTGTCCGAAATCTTTTTTCAATCTTTTTTTCGAACACACCTCTCAATTGTTTTATTCTAATTACTGCAGTTTTTCTTTCTCCTTAGCCGGATTACGATAATATATCTTATCCTCTATATACTCTTGCGTTGCAATCAGCGTAGGTTTCGGCAGTTTCTCGTAATAACGGGAAATCTCAATCTGTTCGCGGTTTTCAAAAACTTCCTCCAGATTATCATTGTATGAAGCAAACTCCGCCAATTTCTTGGAGAGGTCATTTTTAATTTCCACACTAATCTGATTGGCGCGTTTTCCGATGATAGCCAACGTTTCGTATACATTACCCGTATCCGTGCAAAGCTCCATCATATCACGGGTTACCGTGGTTGCAGGCGCATTGGTCTTTTTATAATCCATAAATATGTAATTTTGATTCTTAAATCAATTCTTTAATACTTTCTCCGTTTCTCTGAAAATGCGTTCTGCCTCTTTCATATATTTGCTTTCAGGAAATTCATTCTTAAAGGCATAATACTCGTCTTGTGTTTCGCGATAACGTTCCGCCCGCTTGTCTTCAACACTGTATAATGCCATCTCGTACTTGGCACGCAAAACCAGAATAGACAAATCTTCACGCAGGTTGGTATAAGGATAGTCTTTCAGAGCATTCTGAGCTGTAATCACACAAGCCTGATAGTTGTTTCCCAGATAGTTTCCCAAATTATAATACAACTTAGCGGAAAGATACTCCTTCATCACCAATTTATCCTGTAACTTGAAAATCATATCCTGCACTTCTCCCTTCTTCGGACTGACAGGATAGTATTCCATAAACATCTGCAATTGCTGGATTGCCTGATAAGTGGCAGACTGATCGAGACGAGGTTCAGGCGTATCAAGAAACAACGCCTTGCCCGCATGGTAACGGGACAGTTCGGCAAATGCTCCCCGGGGATATACATTGGAATATTGGATAAAGGTTTGAGCCGCCGTTTGATAATCTTTCTGATTGTAGTAGCTCATACCCAGCATATAAAGCGATTCTTCAGCCTTATCCGTTCCTTTAAGAATAGTAATCAACTCGTTCAATAAGGTTATCGCACGATTATACTGTCCTTTTGCGAAGTAACTCTTTGCCGCTTCGTACTTATATTCGTAATCCGTACTTTTAAGCAGTTTGTTATATTCCCCGCAAGAGGAGAATATGAGTGCAGTCAGCAAAGTTATCAGGATATTCTTTTTCATGCCCGCTTTTTAGCTTTTTCAGAAATAATGCGCAAAGATAGAGGTTCACAACGAATTAAGCAATTACAGGTTGCTAATTTTTTCAAAAGCAACTCTATATAGCAGAGTCAATTACAATTTATACAAGTCGCTGGCAGCCAATAAATCTATCTTTTTCTCGGTAAGAACGCGAATACAGTTTTCCAAATCATTCGGACGAATGATTACATTTGCTGTATCCCCATTGGCAAACGAATACATATATTCGATAAACACTCCCTCATCCGATAAATAACGCAATACTTTTGATAATGACCCCGGGATATTAGGACAATTGATACCTACCACATCTGTGATATTGACGGCAAAATGATGTTCTTTTAATACGCAATATGCCCTCTCCGGCTCGGAGACAATACCGCGCAAGATTCCAAAATCGGCATTCTCGGCAATACAAAGGGCTGAAAGATTGACTCCTTCTTTTGCCAGTACTTCGGTTACCTCAGTCAAACGACCGGATTTATTCTCCAGAAAAATAGAAAGTTGTTTTGCCACCATAACTCAAGAAATATTAAAGTTTACGATTATCTATCACGCGTTTCGCTTTTCCTACACTGCGTTCGATACTGCGGGGTTCCACCAAACGGACATTAACCCCAAGCCCCAACACGCTTTGCAAACGTGAAACGAGTTTTTTCTTCATTTCCAACATTTTATTTATCTCATCAGAGTAGTACTCGGAACGTACCTCCACCTGCAACTCCATTGTATCGGTATTGTTCTGACGGTCTACCACCAAAAGGTAATGCGGTTCGAATTCCTGCATCTCCAAAATAACTGATTCTATTTGCGTAGGGAAAACGTTGACTCCGCGAATAATCAACATGTCATCGCTACGTCCCAAGATACGATCCATTCGAACCAATGTTCTCCCGCAAGCGCATTTTTCATAATGCAAAGCCGTCAGGTCTTTCGTGCGATAACGCAATAAGGGCATTCCTTCTTTGGTGAGATGAGTGAACACAAGTTCTCCCGTCTCACCCGGTTTCACGGGTTCCAATGTGTGCGGGTCTACTATTTCGGGGAAGTAATGGTCTTCATTCAGGTGAGTTCCGTTCTGACATTCACATTCATAACCGACCCCCGGCCCGGCTATCTCACTCAAACCGTATATATCATAGGCCTTTATACTCAGCTTTTCCTCTATCTCCCGCCGCATCTGCTCCGTCCACGGTTCAGCCCCGAAAACACCAATACGCAACTTAAATTCATTGCGGGGAAGTCCGGAATCTTTTATCACATCGGCAAGATAAAGCGCATAAGAGGGGGTGCAACAAAGTACGGTGGAACCGAAATCGTGCATCAGCGTAATCTGTTTTTCCGTGTTTCCGCTGGACATGGGAATTACGGAAGCTCCTATATTCTCGGCACCACCGTGTGCTCCCAATCCTCCGGTAAAAAGTCCGTAGCCGTATGCTATATGAAAGAAATCGGAACTATCGGCTCCATAAGCCATAAAAGCCCGGGAAAGACATTCGTTCCACGAAGAGAGGTCTTTGCGCGTGTATCCCACTACCGTGGGTCTTCCCGTAGTTCCCGAAGAGGCATGGATGCGCACTATCTGACTCATCGGAACGGCACAAAGCCCGAAAGGATAATTGTCGCGCAAATCATATTTAGTGGTGAAAGGCAGTTTTGTTATGTCGGAGATGCCGTTGATGTCATCCGGGGTAATGCCCAATTCCTGCATCTTCTTCCGGTAGAAAGGCGTATTATGATAAACATGCTCCACTATTTTTTTCAGACGAATGTCCTGAATCCGGCGAAGATTATCGCGTTCCATACATTCGATACTTTCATTCCAAATCATTTTTCTAATATGTGTATTTATAAAGTGGTTATTAATGCTTACACCTAAGGATTTCCGACAAAGGAAGAAAAAAAAATTGTTTATCTCAAGTATTTTCCCGAATATTGCCTGTCTTAAACCCAGAAAATGAACAAATTCGAGTTGACATCGGCATATCGTCCCACAGGAGATCAACCGGAAGCTATCAAACAACTTACGGAAGGGATACGGGAAGGTGTACCTGCACAGACTCTTCTCGGCGTTACCGGCTCTGGAAAGACTTTTACCATTGCCAATGTAATAGCCAACATCAACAAGCCTACCTTAGTATTAAGTCACAATAAAACACTCGCGGCCCAACTATACAGCGAGTTCAAGACTTTCTTCCCCCGAAACGCCATAGAATATTATGTCTCTTACTATGACTATTATCAGCCGGAAGCCTATCTGCCGGCATCGGATACATATATAGAAAAAGATCTCGCCATTAATGACGAAATAGACAAGTTGCGGCTTGCAGCCACCTCTTCGCTTCTTTCCGGAAGAAAAGATGTCGTGGTGGTCTCTTCCGTCTCCTGCATCTACGGTATGGGGAATCCTGCTGACTTCTACAATAATATGATTGAAATACAGCAAGGAAAAACATTCAGTCGCAATATTTTTCTACGACAGTTGGTAGATAGTTTGTACGTACGTAACGACTTTGAACTGAACCGGGGAAATTTCCGTGTCAAAGGAGATACGGTAGATATCTACCTTGCATATGCCGATAATCTGCTCCGCGTGATTTTCTGGGGAGATGAAATAGAAAGCATTGAAGAGGTGGATCCGCATAGCGGAGTTACGACAGGACGATTCGACTCGTATAAAATATATCCTGCCAATTTATTCATGACCAGTAAAGAATCCACTTTGCGCGCCATCCGCCAAATAGAAGATGACTTGCACCGGCAAGTTGCCTGGTTCGAAGAACAAGGACGCTCTTTCGAAGCCAAACGGCTGTTGGAACGCGTGACTTACGACATGGAGATGATACGCGAACTGGGACACTGTTCGGGAATAGAAAATTACTCAAGATATTTCGACGGACGGTCGGCTGGTACCCGTCCCTATTGTCTTCTGGATTTCTTTCCCAAGGACTTTCTTATTGTGATTGATGAAAGTCATGTCAGCGTTCCGCAAATACGCGCCATGTACGGAGGAGATCGAGCCCGCAAGACTAACTTGGTGGAGTATGGTTTCCGGCTACCTGCCGCCATGGATAACCGTCCGTTGAAGTTTGAAGAGTTCGAAGAAATGGCACGACAAGTGATATATGTAAGCGCAACCCCCGCCGAATATGAATTGAACCGTTCCGAGGGTATTATTGTAGAGCAAGTAATTCGTCCCACCGGATTGTTGGATCCCGTTATAGAGGTACGTCCCAGCATGAATCAGATAGACGATCTCATGGAAGAGATACAGCTCTGTATCGAAAGGAACGAACGAGTACTCGTCACCACTCTCACCAAACGTATGGCGGAAGAACTTACCGAATTTCTATTGAACAACCGGGTAAGCTGCAATTACATACACAGCGACGTGGACACACTGGAACGGGTGAAGATAATGAGCGATTTACGTGAAGGAAAATATGATGTACTGATTGGCGTCAACCTGCTGCGTGAGGGTTTGGACTTACCTGAAGTGTCTTTAGTGGCTATCCTGGATGCAGATAAGGAAGGGTTTCTCCGTTCGCATCGTTCACTCACACAGACAGCCGGACGTGCCGCCCGCAATGTAAACGGAAGAGTCATCATGTATGCCGACCGCATTACCGAAAGTATGCAACAAACCATCGATGAAACCAACCGGAGGCGTGAAAAGCAGTTGAGATACAACGCCGAGAACGGGATCACTCCCCGACAAATCCAAAAAGGCAAGAATCTGGATGTCTTCGCCACGGCAGGTGCAGAATCGGTAACAATAGAAAAAAACACACCCATCACGCCACGTCCATACGAGGAGCCGATAGTCGTTTCGGCAGTGGCGGCCGACCCCATTATACAATACATGTCGCGTTCGCAATTGGAAAAAAGTATTGCACACACCCGGAAACTCATGCAAGAGGCTGCAAAAAAACTCGATTTCATCGAAGCAGCCCAATACAGGGACGAACTGCTGAAACTGGAAGATTTGTTGAAAGAGAGTTTCCCTACATAATACACCTTTTCCAACATATATTACGGGTACATTCAATCCACTTATGAAGCCATAAGCCCCGGGAAATAACGAAAAACCGTTATAGGCACCTTTCTACCTCCATATAATATCGGGGTTTCAGGAACAAGAATAAAAATTAAGCCAACCAATTCGCCGTACGGAATTGGTTGGCTTTTACTTACTCTCCCACACACAGTTTCACTTGCGGAGCTATTTCATCAGTCTGTGCAATCCATGGAGTTATTTTAAGCACAGGTCAGGTATTATTCATATCTCCTTTTAAATGCCGAGAGAACGACGTACCGCTGTTATCTTGTCATCGGCTGCGGCATTCACACTGTTGTAACAATTGCGGCAACCCATCTTATCCGTTACCTCGATGTAGAACTTAATCTTAGGTTCGGTTCCTGACGGACGAATGGATACTTTGGTTCCATCTTCGGTAAAATACTGCAATACATTCGAAGTGTCGGGCATTTCAAGAGGTGTAACCACTCCGTCAATCGCGGTTTGCTTCAGTGTCTGGTAGTCTTTAGTCAACACCACCTTAGAGCCTCCGATTTCTTTGGGAGGATTGTTACGGAAATCCACCATCATTTGTTTGATTTCCTCGGCTCCGCTCTTACCCGGTTTCACTACATTGATGGTATATTCTTTAGAAAATCCATATTCCACATAAATATCGAGCAACAGTTCGAACAGCGTCTTGCCATTGTCTTTCGCCCAAGCCGCAATCTCGGCAATGAGACAGCAAGCCGACACCGCATCTTTGTCCCGGACGAAATCAGCAGCCATGAAACCGTAACTTTCCTCTCCTCCTCCTATGTATTTCTTCTTCCCTTCTTCCAGACGAATTTCCCGTGCTATCCATTTGAATCCGGTGTAGCAGTCCTTCATTTCGATATGATTCTTATCGGCTATCTTCTTTATCAGCTCGGTGGTAACAATCGTTTTTACACAGAACTCATTACCTTTCAGTTTACCCAACTGTTTGTACTGCGTCAAGATATAATAGAGGTACATCATACAGGTCTGATTACCGTTAATCAACACCCATTCGCCTTTGTCATCCTTACAGGCTATTCCCACACGGTCGGCATCCGGATCAGATGCCATTACCATATCGGCATCTATCTTCTTGGCAAGCGCCACCGCCATGGAAAGAGCTTCGGCATTCTCAGGATTCGGGGAGATTACCGTAGGGAAGTTACCGTCTTTCACCATCTGTTCGGGAACCGTGTACACATTTTCAAATCCCCACATCTGCAACGCACGCGGTATGAGCATCATACCTGTACCGTGAATCGGAGTATAGACAATCTTCATATCCTTATGCCGGGCAATGGCTTCAGGTTCTATGCTCACGGTCTTGACCTTCTCAAGATAGGCTTTATCCATATCCTCTCCAATGATTTGAATCAGTCCGTCATTTCCCTCAAACTTAATCTCGGCAGCCGAAGAAATTTTGTTCACCTCATCAATAATGCCCTTATCATGGGGGGCAAGTACCTGAGCACCATCATCCCAATACGCCTTATAACCATTGTACTCCTTCGGGTTATGACTGGCTGTCAAAATAATACCACTCTGACAACCTAAATGGCGAATGGCAAATGACATTTCGGGCGTGGGACGCATATCATCGAACAGATACACTTTGATGCCATTGGCAGAGAAGATGGCGGCTGATATTTCCGCAAACTTACGGCTGTTGTTCCGGCAGTCGTGCCCAACAACCACTGAAATCTGTTTCTTATCCTTGAAAGACTTATTCAGGTAATTAGACAATCCTTGAGTGGCTGCACCCACCGTATATATGTTCATTCTGTTGCTGCCTACGCCCATGATTCCCCGAAGTCCTCCGGTACCGAATTCCAAGTCTTTGTAGAAACACTCTATCAGTTCCGTTTTATCCTCGTTTTCCAACATACGTTTCACTTCCGCCTGAGTTTCGGCATCATATGCCGCGGTAAGCCATGTTTTCGCTTTCTCAGTCACCTGTTTAATCAGTTCTTGATTTTCCATAATATATAGTCTATATAAGAAGATTTTTCTTAACCATTTTACCATACAAATGTATAAGAATAAGTTGGATATTCCTATTCTTCTGCATCAGATATTTATTTGGTATTCAAAGAGAAAAAGATCTTCTTTCTTTTCATGTTATTCTTGTCCGGTAATCTTCTTGTAGCGATCACCTGTCTGGCGAACATACTCTTCGAGGAATTCTTTCGGATATCCGGGTCTAACCACCCCTGCAGGCTGACCGATGAGATTGCGCTCGAATTTACCATCCTTCATACGGCGAATCACTCCGTCGGAATACTTTACAAGTAAGAATTCCCCAAGACGCTTCCATGAGTTGAATGCATGTTGCGCCGTCATCAACGTATAGTTTGTCAGCATCGCTTTGGCACGCAGCGGGTCTTGCTCATACAATTTGACCGCCATGGCTTCTACACCTTCCTGCGAATCGTTGAAAGACGTTTCCAGTTCGGTTTGCACCGCACGCATGTCTCCTATCATCAAATCATAGCGGGGATAAATCATGTTTGCCACCCAATTGTAAATCCAGAAGGCTGAGTTCCATGAGAAAGTGATGTAATCCGCTCCATCTATCCGCGTGTAGCAGGCGGGAATTTTATCCGCACAGCAATATACGGGAGTGAACACGGTCATGTTGGCATCATCCGTACCAAACCACAACACCCCTCCTGCCGCATCGGGCATCCATGCACGCATCTGTGCCACAAAAACAAATCCTGTTTGCTGTGTGGAGATGGGACGCTCGTTGAAATATTCCTTACCATCGACCGTAAATGAAAGAGGCGAAAGTCGATAAGGGGTTTTGTAAGGACCAGCTCCGAAGTCATTACTTATATCCAATGGAGTGCCTTCGTAGTGGTCGCGCATGGCGTTCTTCACATCCTGTACAGAAATCTTACGGTTTACTTTCAGATAGAGCGGCATGGGATTGTCTGTCTTCCCTTCTATGTAGGGAAGAAATTCTTCGCCACGGTCGGTAAACATATTAAAGTAACTCCATACACGCGCCTCGCAATAGCGACGCGCACCAAAATCAAGAGGTGCATAGGCATCGGCAAAGCTGAAGTCTTTGTTCACCCCGTCGAAATATCCCTTTTCCCGTGCGAATGAAATAACATCGGGCGAATAAAGACAGTTTTGTTTGTCGTTCATGTCGAACTGATGAATGCGACTTTGGTTAGCATGCGCCGAAATGCAGTCGTCCGGTATGCGTACAGCCACCCACACCGCACCTCTCATACCCGGTCCCTTGCCTATCATTTCCATTATCCATATCTCGTTGGGGTCGGCTATGGTAAATGATTCTCCTCCGCTGTAATAGCCATATTGCTGCACCAATTCGGTCATGACTTTGATGGCCTCTCTGGCTGTTCGCGAACGCTGCAGTCCTAAATAGATGAGACTTCCGTAGTCGATGATGCCGGTAGTGTCCACCAGTTCGGGACGTCCTCCGAAGGTTGTTTCGGCTATGGTCAGTTGAAACTCATTGATGTTTCCAATCACATTGTACGTTTGACGGGCTTGTTCTATTTTACCCAGATACTTACCGGTATCCCATTCATACACATCGATCAGCGTACCTTTTTTATGTATCCCCGCCGGATAATGATACAATTCGCCGAACAGGCCGTAAGAATCCGCCGAATAGGAAACGATTGTAGAGCCGTCCGTCGAGGCATTTTTACCTACAATGAGATTCGTGCATGCCAACGCTTTCGCCAATGCCGCCACCGCACAGAGGGCAACGAGAGTCAGTCTTTTGCTTGTCATATTATTGTCTTTATATATAAATAATGAATTACGAAGATTCTTCTTTTCGCAGGTACTTCTCCCTTGGACGCTCC